>JAIORE010000422.1 GCA_021108315.1 Candidatus Cloacimonadota bacterium | reverse complement strand
TATACGAAGGACATTTAAGCGAAATTTTTCCTTCTTTTTTAATGCTACAATAATGTCTTCGGATAATTTTTTTATCATAGATTAAAAGGATCTTTTGTAGCGATTTGTTTTACGAGCTTGTTTGAGAACTTTACGTTTGGCTGCATTCAAAGCTCTTCGTTTTATAACACTTGGTTTTTCATAAAATTTGTTCTTTTTTACATCGGAAAGCAGTGAGGATTTTTCACACGCTTTTTTGAATCTTCTAAGTGTAACTTGAAAAGGCTCATTTTCTCTAGCATAAATTTTTGGCACTAAACATCACCTCCTTTTTAGTGATATTACAAAATTTTTGGCACACTTTTTATGTCAAGTTAGAATTAAATTTTCTGAATTAAATTTTAAGAATCGAAACTTGAAATATCAACCATCAATAACAAACTAATAACTAAAAACACTGCCACCAATAAATTCTCTTAAAATAGAATTTGATGGAACTAAGCTATCATTAATTCCCGATATTTGACGAAAGAGTTTGATCAATCTTTGTGCTTCGCTGAATTGATTGGAGTGACAAGATATTTTCTCCAAAAGAGGTAAAACATATTTTTTGAGAACTGCAATTTCATAAGTGAGAATACTATTGAAAAGATAATCCGCATTTTCTTGAAACGGGAAAATATTTACATCTTCTCCATCACGAACTGAATCCCACATATTCAAAGTTTTTTCAGCAGAGTGACCTCTGTATTTTGTATCTCTTAAAATCCGTCTGATTTTTCGAGAATCTGTGGTCGGAATGCGATTATGTGAATCTAAGTTGAGATTATTCAAAGCACTTACGTATATTTTAACTTTTTGATTGAATGGAACGGAGGAAGTAAGTTTATCATTCAAACCATGAATTCCTTCCAGAATTATAATTTCGTTTTCTTTAATACTAATTCTACTAAAGCTGTTTTCGCTTATCCCTGTTAAAAAATTGTATTTTGGTAATTCAACTTCTTCTCCATTTAGCAATTTGATAAGATGTTGGTTGAGAAGTTTCAAATCAATAGCTTCTAAGCATTCAAAATCAAATTCTCCGTTTTCTTTGATGGGAGTTCGAGCTCTGGAAACAAAATAATCATCCATCCCAATTAATTTTGGAGTAATTCCTATCACTCGTAATTGTATGGAAAGTCTTTTTGCAAAAGTAGTTTTTCCCGATGAGGTTGGACCTGCAATCAGGATTACTTTTACGTCTTTCTTGCGAGAAATATGCTCTGCAATATCTACTATCTTTTTTTCGTGAAGTGCCTCTTCTATTTGGATTAACGGACTTATTTTAAATTTATCTGTTGCCCGATTAAGTGAAGAAACGTTATGTATATCTAAAATACTCAACCATTTATCGTGTTCTTGATGTGCTTCAAAAAGTTTTTTTGATAATCTAAAATCATCTTGAATTTTCCCATATTTTCGTCTTGGAAAGCGGACAATTAAGCCGGGAGCGAGAAATATCAATTCAAAATCATGAACGTAAGAAGTATTTTCTGATAATTGTCTTAGATAATAATCGTGATAGTTACCACATTTATAAATTTCTAAGTTGTGCAAAGTTAGGTTTTTTAGAATATCATCTCTATCTGTATTTTGAAAAATTTCCTGAGCTTTATCTTTATTGACTTTTATCTTTTCAATGGGAAGTGCTTCATTGATTATTTTCTTCATCTCATTTTTCAGAGCTTGCACTTCTTTATATTTCAGTTTATTGTCTTCAAAAACTTCGCAATAGATACCGTCACCAATTGAATGCTCAACAACAAGTTTTGATTTATCTGGGAAAAGATTATTCCAAGCTTTCATCATCACAAACAGAGTTGTTTCTTGTAAAATCCGAAATCCTTCTCTTGATGTAGAAAAAATAAAATCTAATTTCCCATCTTCTTTGAAAATTTCATTTGAACTAACATAATCGCAATTTTTTTTATAGGCAATAATATTATCTTTTGAGATTTTATACAGTTCAATAATTTCATTTACGGTTTTCTCTTTTTTCAAAGCTACCGATTTATTAAAAACACCATTTCCTCTTATTTCTAATGTGTACATTTATCCTCCATCGGAAAGTGGGAAATCATAAATTTTTAAGGTAGATAGCCGTCAAGGATAAAAGTTTTTGCTTGAAATCCCGAGTCGAGTTTTACTAAAATTAATTTCTATAAATCTATAAGTATTCTATAATTTAAGTAAATAGAATATTCTTTGTTATACAAAACCCGACTCGAGATTTCAAGAGATTATTTTATCTCCAATCCCGAGAATTTCAAATCATATTTTATAGTCAATTGAGGAGCTTCTTTATTATCCTCATCATATTTTGATTCATTGGATATTCCACTTTTAGAAAAAGTTCCCTCAAGTTTTACATTCCATTCGGGATTAACTTTGATACTAAAACCACTAAATCTTCCGGTGATATCTAAAACTACAGGATCATCACCAATGATTGCTTCCCGAAGGTCTAATTCCATACCACCAAATAAGATTGAAATTGTTGTATTTTTAAGTTTTTTATCTTTGAAAACTTGTTTCTTCCCGTTAAAAAACAGAAAAATATCACTTTTCTTCTTAAATTTTGTTAAAAATAATAATAACTTTGCGATTTTAACAACAAATACAATGATTAAGAATATTTTGAATCCTTTAATAAATTTACTACTTTTTTTCATATTTCCTCCAACTAATAGAATTAAAAATTTTAAATGAAAAATGATAAATTATCAACAACCAATCACTAACTATCAACCAATTTCAATTCCCAAAACTAATCTCTTCTCGAATATAATCTTTATCGCAATTTGAGCAATTTTTGGTAATATTAATTCTGTAATAAAGCTGTGATCTGGATTAAAATTCCCATACATCATATATGAATATACTATTTTATTTTTTCTAATTATCAACAATAATACTGAATATTCATTCACTTCATTAAAAATTCCATAATAATTTTGATCCCCAGGTAAAGATAGACTATCAATTTTAATTGAGTTCTTTGAAGTAAGATCAAATGCTATGTTAAACCCTGTCAATAATCCATAAAAGTTTTCAACAGCTTTGAGTTTTGAAATATTTTTTTCACAAAAATTGATATACTTAGAGAAAAATAATTAGCGGGAGAAAGATAATTGTAATTTAATTCACGAGTACCAAGTATATTTGTTGTTAGTTCAGCACTTTCACTATCTCCAGAAAGGTCTAATAGGATATTATAATACTCACTAACTTCTTTTGCAAGTGTCAATATTTCAAATTGTTTAAAATCATTATCTTTTTTATCTGTACAAGATGAAAAAAAAACTAATAAAAGTGACAATAAAATTGTGTTTTTAATTATTTTTTTCATATATTTTTTGAAAAAACTGCTTCCCAAAAAAATCTTATTATATTTGAAAATCCATAGAAAGACAGCTCAAGTTCAGCAGTAGTAATTGGCTGGGATGGAAGGAGTTGAACCCTCACATACGGAACCAGAATCCGCTGTCCTACCATTAGACGACATCCCAATAACCAGAGAAAAATACAAAGAGTTCTTAAAAACATTCAATAAATAAAAAAAGCCCAATAAATGGGCTTTTTTAAGTGGCTGGGCCGAGAGGATTCGAACCCCTGAATGCATGGACCAAAACCATGTGTCTTACCGCTTGACGACGGCCCAAAAAAATAATATCAAAATCTGGCGGAGAAGGAGGGATTCGAACCCTCGGTAAGGTTTCCCCTACATACGCTTAGCAGGCGCACGCCTTAAACCAGCTCGGCCACCTCTCCCGATTTTTAAAAATCAAACTGGCGGAGGATGAGGGACTCGAACCCCCAAGTGCAAAGCACGGCGGTTTTCAAGACCGCTGTCTTACCAATTAGAGCTAATCCTCCGAATGAGAAATGGACAAATAATTTTTACCTTTTTTCATGTCAAATTGTTTTTTCGTTAATTAATAAAATTCCATTGGAGACTGTTCACATTTTAAGCAACCTTTTCTAATAAGTTAGCGGCAATATATATTGGTAATATTGCATATTTATATGTTGTCTTAGCATTCTTTTGGTAGTTAAAATCTAAAAAAAAATACTTCATAAAGAAATCCACGATTCCAATCGTGGAACAATCAGGAATCATTTCTACACGACTCTATTCGTTAAAGAAAATAGACACTGAAAACAATATAGAATAATTATGATAAATATAGTGAAGTTTTTTACGAATAGAGTCGGCTATTGTTGTTACCGCATAATATTACCACGATTAAAATCGTGGGCTTCTCAATTAAATTGGTGAAAAAATAAGTTTTTAACTTTTTTGTCAATTGGTTGAATACATCTTTTCAAATCAGAAAGTGCACTTTTTTCTAATAAAAAATCTAATCCTATAAATGGCAATGAGTTAGTTTGGACAGTCTCTTTCCATTAATTATCAATTATCCTCTCTCTTTCGATCAATTCATAGAATTTGGGAGCACTACTTTTAGAAACATTTCCCTGTGGTATTTCCAATAATTTTATTTTTGTAAAATAACTGTTAAGATTATATTCAATAATATCATTTGTTTGTACTTTATTACTTGCTTTGGCTATTCTAGAATTTATTTTAACTAAATTCAGGTCACAAGCTTTTTTTACAATACTTCTAGTTTTCACCAAGCACAATTTATTCAATATTTGATCTATTCTCATAATTCCTCTATTTGTAAAGATTTCTTAAGTACGGTTTCAAAACTTTATTATACTTATTTTGTCGAATACCAGTTGAACTAAACAGTGCTATTCCGGCAAATTCATTTTTCACAATCTCTATCTTTTCCATTATCTCTTTTGCTTTATATTTTTTAGAATTATCCCAAGCTCTTAGTCCAAAAACTATTTTTTGATTATTATTAAAACCGGAAACAGTATCAACCAAAGATTCAAATTCATCTGTAAACTTCGTATATGCCATAAGATAAACTCGATCAATTATATCTTTTTCCAACCAACCAACCCAATTTTGAGAATATCTATTTTGGGCTACTTCCGGTTTTGCAATTACTGCTGCTGTTAGTTCGATATTTTTATTTAGGTCTCTGATTCCAGCATTTATCTTTTCAACCAATCCACTTATCTGCATCTCTTTCCATTTTTGCCAACTTTCAGCATCTTGATATTTTATTTTATGTTTGTAGTTCTCTCTTACTAGAGGATGATAACCAAATTCCATATCAGGATACCGTATATAATCCAAATGAATTCCATCAATATCATAATTTAATGCAATATCCATAGCAATATTAAAAAGATAGTTTTGAACTTCTGCAAGTCCCGGGTCTAAATAAGCACCTTCAAAACTATTACAACTCATCTGAATTTTATCATTTTTAAATGTAATCCAATTGGGATGAGTAAAATAAATATGTTCAGGATACAATTGCTGAATTTTATGAGGAGTTACAACGTACATTGTTAGCCATGCATGAATTTCTATTCCATTTTTCTTTCCTTTTGAAATTAGATATTCTAAAGGATCAAATAGTGAATCTTTGACAACATAACTCATTTTTTCGGGATTTGCAAATGTACTGTCATGTTTGTTTGCAAAATAAAGTGCATCTCCTCTGTATCGTACCTCTGCTAATAGTTGATTGAAATTGTTTTGAATACTTTCATAAACAACTTTATCAATTTTTTCGGGAGTTGCTAAGTCCCAAATTGGTACCCATACAGCTCGAATTTTTGAAAACAATGTTAATTGAATTAATATGAATGAAATCAGTAAAATATTTTTCATTTATTTTGTTTTTTTTGCAAATTTTTTATTGTAAAGTTGCATTTACCATCCACCAAAATCATCTCAACATCCATATTCTCTTTTAAGTTATGAATCGAACGCAATATTTTTGTATTTTCTCTAATCAAACTATAGCCACGTTTCAAAATATCATAAGGAGAAAGTTCTTTTAAACTGTGTTTGATGAGGTCAATCTCTTTCTTTTTCTTTTGTAAATATATTGCTAAAGAGTGCTTCATTCTCATCTGAATTTCATCACATTGTTGCTGGATTTCATTTAGTTTTTTCTCAGGATGATATCGTTGAAGGGAATTTTTAATTTCGTTAATTTTAAGTTTTTTCTGTAAAATATTTTTCATAGAATAATTCTTTAGCAATTCAAATGATGAATATAAATTCTTCATTATCTCAATACTATCCGGTACTGCCAGTTCAGCAGCAGCAGATGGTGTAGGAGCTCTTAGATCTGCTACGAAATCTGAAATTGTAAAATCTATCTCGTGCCCAACTGCTGAAATAATCGGGATTATTGATTTATAAATTGATCTAGCTAATTTTTCATCATTAAAGCAATCCAGATCTTCTTGTGAACCACCACCACGTCCCAATATTATCAAATCTACAATCTTATTTTCATTGAAATATTCCAAAGCTTTTATCATTGTGATGGCTGCTTTTTTCCCTTGAACTACTGCTGGGGAAAGAATCAGCTTACATGGGAATCGTCTGGAAATTACGTTTTTAATATCTTGAAATACTGCCCCAGTTTCGGAAGTAATTACACCAATTTTCTCAGGAAACTTTGGAATATTTTTTTTATAAAAGCTATCAAATAATCCTTCTGCTTCTAATTTTTTTTTCAAGGCTTCAAATTTTTGCTGTAAGTCTCCCACTCCCGATAAGCTCATTTTGTTTACATTTAATTGATAATTTCCAGCTCTCTTAAAAACAGTAATTTTCCCCATACAGGTTACTTTATCGCCAACTTTTGGAGCGAAATTCAAACGCAAATTTGCAGATCGAAAAAACACACAACGGATAGAACTCTTTGCATCTTTCAAACTAAAATAAATATGACCGGAATTGTGTCTGGTAAAATTAGCAATTTCACCTTCGATAATTAAATTCGGAATATTGTGTTCAATTATATGTTTAAGATGCTGGTTTATTTCAGAAACCGTAAAAATATTTTCATTTTCCATGTTAAGTGATTCCTTTTATTAGGTGCTTTCAAAAGAGCTTGAGAATCCATAATGCCGCTCTTATAGGCTTTCAATAGTCATTTTTTACATAACTCTTACGATTTTCCTGTGTTTGCTATAAAAACTGCCAATAAATTTGTCAAGTGTTCCCTTTTTCTTACTTAGTTGGATCGAAGAAAAGAGGACTCAACGGAAAGTGTTTTTCCTTTTATTTTTAAATTTGAGACTAATTGGAAACCGTTGAAACGAGTTATTACTTAATCGTTTTAACGGTTTCAGAAATTTTTGAAATACAAAGATAAGATAATAGAAAAACCAATTTTCTTAGAGTATATAAATTGAGTTACAGAGGTACTTCGAAATATTTTACCAAAAAAAATAGAAATTTAGAAACTGTATCTGAGATAAACAGAGAACAAAGTCACTTTTTGAGTGGAATAATGCTTTCTTAAACATAAATTTATTAAGCTTCAATGGCTCTCTTTGGCTCTCTTTAGTTGGCTGAGAATAAAGCGAGACAATCAATTTAGAAATTTTTGACAACTTGTTTTGGTATGTTTTGTTCAGTAAGGAACTACATAATTTTATCTCAATTTTTTGCGAAAAGAGAATGAAACAAGCATTAATATACTTGACATAAAATACAATAATTAAAAATTTAAAAAAGCTTTGGGGGTGTGAATTTATGGGGAATATAATTTATATAAATATCTTATTAAAAAATAAGAAAATTACCACATTTGAAGAATTTTTCCATACTTTTAATAATCAGCAGAACTTAATTCAGTTCAAAATTGTTAATAAAAGCTATATAAGAGAAAAACAAATTAGTTTAAGTGATTTTTACACAAACTATGTAAATCCCTTGAAGAGGAAACTTGACATTCCGAATTTAATAAGTATAACTGATATAAAAACTTATTCTCACAGCCCTGAAGATCCAAATGATAGTGTCGGAACTTATTTTTCCAATTCTGTTAAAATGGGAATAATTACCTTAAAAAATGAGAAATGTTTTTCATTTTTAAAATATGAAATATTGAAAGTTTCAATTCAGCTTTTACTTTCAAAATATTTTGAACATTCAAATGAAAAGTGTTTTTTTGATCAAGATACTGATATAATGAATTTGAAATTATGTAATTTTTGCCATGAACAACTTTTAAAAAACAATTTTTTGGAAGATAAAATTAATTCTTTGTTTAGGATTTTAAAAATAATAAAAAGGGAATATCGCGGAGTTCAGGAAAGTAATTTATTTTCAATCATCATATTAGATATTGTCGGATATTCAAAATATACGGATCTAAAACAAAAAAAACTAATTGAACTATTACAAAGTATTATTAAATCTAATGATATGATTGATGAAAATCAGGATAATATTATGTTCTTACCTACAGGAGATGGTTGTGTAATCACTTTGCAAGACCTTTTTTACAGAGAAGCTATTAGGCTATGTGCAGACCTCCAAAAAGAGATGAAAGAGCAGAAGTTAGAGGTTCGATTTGGCATAAATTTCGGTTCTGTTTTCAAATATGTTGATTTAAATGGAAACGTGAATATTGCCGGTAGTGGAATTAATATGGCTGCTCGCGTAATGGATATTGGTGACGCAAACCATATAATAGCCAATCGTACAATTTACGATACACTTTGTAATGTAGATCAATGGCATAAATGTCTTTTCAATGATCTTGGGATAGTAACAGTAAAACATGGAGTTAAACTTGATGTATATAATATCTTTTCAAAAGATGAAAATTTTGGCAATCCTGAATTACCTCAAAGAGTTAAAGAATTAAATAATTAAGAAGATAAAAAATGGATAAAGATAAAAGAATAAATATTTCGGGAACAACATTTTTAAATATCGGCAAAAAAGAAGAAAGCAGTGGCTCAAAACTTCGTTATACCGATAGAATGAAAATTGGTGAAGGTGGTCAGGCAGAAGTATATAAAGTTTTTGATAAACACTTAAATACATATAGAGCGATGAAAATAATTCATCCTATATTTTCTTCCAATAAAGAATTTATCAAATTTTATAAAAATGAAGTAAAAATAACCAGTCAACTCAATTATCCCGGTATTGTAAAAGTATACGATGCTGATTTGGAAGATGATAAATTATTCATAATGATGGATTTTGTTGAGGGGAAAAATCTTTCACAAATAAAAAAAATCCCTGAATCAATAGCCTGTCTTATCATAAGTAAAATTGCAGAGACTTTGGATTATGCCCATAAAGCAAGTATTAATTATGATAATCATTATGTAGAGGGTGTTGTTCACGGAGATATCAAACCGGAAAATGTTGTAATCCGAAAAGACGGTGAAGTAATGATTATGGATTTCGGATTAGCTACTGTAAACCATCCCTCATTATCAAAACATACAACAACCTTAGGAACATTGGCTTATTCCGCTTCCGAAATTTTTAATAATCACAGACCTACTGCAAAAAGTGATTTGTATGCTTTAGGAATTACTCTTTACAAACTTTTATCTGGTAAAAATGGATTTGAAAACAGTTCTCAAATGGATATCATCAATAGAAAAGCACATGATTTTACAGAAGATATTCCACGAGGAGAATTTCCCGATAGAATTTTTAAAATTATTGACAAAGCTACCAAGAATGAGCCTAATGAAAGATATGATTCTGCTCTGGAATTCAAACAAAATATTGATGATTATCTTAATGATAATTATATGATTCAAGGTTCTTATAAAAATATAATCGGTGCTTATTTTAATTTTAATTTAGAACCTCAAAAAAAAGAACAACCAAAGCCAAAACCAATTTTTCATGAAGAAAAAAACCAACCAATAGAAAAACCAAAAACTGTTGAAGAAGAAGAAAAAGCTGAGTTACCAGAAAACGATTATCCTGAATATGATTATTCAGAGAATGGAAATGGAAACGGAAAAGGCAAAAATATCTTGCTAATTTCTTTGTTAACAGTTTTTTCATTGGTAATTATTTATTTATTGTTAAATCAATTTGTTTTCACAAAAAATAAAGACCGATTTAAAGGTACAATCCAAATAAATAATCCCCAAAAAATTGAAGCTGAAATTGAATTGAATGGTAATATTGTTGAGAAAATTTCAAAAATAAAAGAAAAAATCACTGTTAATGAAAAAGGTAAATATTATTTAACGATTATTGCAAAAGGTTTTAAAGATAAGAATTATGAATTTACTCTGTCGGATGAAGAAAATTATTTTCCAGTAGATTATAATCCGGATTCTATCGAGAAAAGCAAGACAAAAGTAGCTAAAAAACAAACGAAACCAAAACAAAGTACAAAAGCCCAAAAAACAGAAACAAAAAAGCCTAGTAAAAAAACTGATAAGAAAAAAATAGAACCTGCTAAGCCAAAACATATTTTTTGTGAACTCACCATTAACAATCCACAGAAAATTAGAGCCGATGTTTTTTTTGATAATAAAAAGATCGGTAAACTCACAAAGCTGACTCACCAATTCAGTTTAGAAATAAAAAAAACCGGAAAATTTGAAGTATCTATTAGAAACAATAAAAGAGAACATTTTAAGGAATTGATTTCTCTTTCACCAAATGATAAATATCCGGAAATTACTTACAATCCTCAGGTTTACAAAATTAGTATTTTAAATCAAAATAATTTAGATGCAAAAGTGAAATTGGATGGTAAGAAAAAAGGTGAATTGAAAAAAGATGGGGAAATTACCGAGTTTGAATTTCTGAAACCAACAGAAATAATTGTTGAAATTTCTGATAATGAGAAGAAATATATTCCATACTCCCAAACTGTTCAATTACAAGAAGGGAATCAATCAGTTGCGATAGAATACAATCCTGAATTAAATGAAAAATACATTTTGCTAATTGATAATCCGAATAATCTATCAGCAAAGATAAAATTTAAGGACGAAATAATTGATTTTGAAGGTTCGTTTCAAAGAGGTTTTAAAGATGAGAATTTATTTGAAATTGAAATATCTTCTAATGGTTATGAAGTATCAAAATTAGTAGTAAATTTTTCGCAATCTAATCCCTTCTCGATAAACTATGCTCCAGTACCGGAAAAAAGCATTCTATTTATAACAAATTTACCGGTAAATGCAAATATTAAAATTACAGATAAAAATGGTATTGTAGTATCGGAAGTAAAATCAAAATCAAAATCTATTGAAATCCCAGACCTTAATTTTGGTGAATTGTATCATATTGAGATAAAGAAATTTCCGGTGTATGAATTAAAAACTTATAAAAAAACCATTACTAAAGGGAAAAATGCGATTGAATATACTGGTGGAAAAATCTTTGGAAATATTATATTCGAACCTTCTTTGAATAAGGAGATATTACATTATACAAAAATATTTCTAAATGATAAAAGAATTTCCAGCAAAACATCTATTACTGATATTGTTCCCGGAAAATATGAACTGGTTCTCAATATTATAATTGATGAGTTTAATAGAAGAATTACCAAACAAATTACTGTAAAACCGTCATCAGAAGGTGACACTATTGTCAAATTGGATATTGATCTTGTCGAGATTAAAGCATCTGAAAAAGGGACTCAGCTATCGGTAGGAGCATATAAAATTGGAATTGCTCCTAAAACAATTCCTTTTACCGGAAGTACAATGGAAACTTTCACTGCTGTTTTTCCAAATGGGAAAGTTGAAAAGAAAACATTAAATCCGCAAATTAACAGATATCACCTCTTTAAATTTAAAAGTCCGATAGCTGAAAAATACTATGCAAGTGCAGATTCTCTCCTTACAGAATATAAAATTGATAAAAATAACAGTGGAAATTCTGATATTTTGACAACAGCAGACCAAAAATTACAAAAAGCAATAGAAGCAGATAAATCTTTTTCGGAAGCATACATTCAAAGGCTATATATTTTGTCGGAAATGATGAAAAATGCAATTGATGAGAACAATAAAGATCTCGTTGATATTATGCTAAACAAGATGGGAAAACACAAAAATAGTGCTCTTGAATATGTGGACAGCAGTTTGAAGAAATCATTAATATACGGTTTAATTGGTAAATCGAAATTTCAATATGCCTTTGCTCTTCTCAAAGGTCAGCAAAAAGTTGCCTATTTGAAAAAAGAATGTATTTTAGATTTGGAAATATTTTTTCAGGAAAGAAAAAAAATATCAAATTTAGAAAATATCTCAACTTCCCAATGTTTAGATTTAGATGAAGCTCAATGCCATCTGGCGATGACTTATCAAGCAATTTGGGAAATTAATAGTAGTAATGAATATAAAATAAAAGCAGTAAAAGCTTGGAAAAACGCAAAATTATCTCCAATTTCGGTAGGTAAAAAAAGGCTCGAAAACCCATTAAAAAGATTAAAAATAAGTTGGAGAAGAAAACTAAATGATTAAAGCTTAACCCAGTTAAACTGGAAAAGATGAAACCACGAATTACACGAATTAACACGAAAAATACAAAAAAACATATTTTTGTAATTTATTTACATTTAACAAGTTACCAAGTATTTTTTGAAAGCTATTTCTTGTTGACCAAGGGAAAAAATACCTGAAAACTTTTGTCCAAATACTTACTAAAAAGTGTAAGCGATGTGGTGAAATTCATGACCTGACATTTTACAATTAGTTTATTCTATCTAACTTGTTGGAAAGATCAGAGATATGATTTGAGAAAATATCTTTAAGATTTATATGTTGTTTGAAGCTTAATATTAGGTACAGGGACACAAGAAAAGCAAAAAGAAAAAAACCTTCCAACCTGATCACTCACGAGTGGTCAGATCACCTTCCTTGAAAGGAAGGCTTGTCTCCCTTCACAAGGAAGATGTCCGTAGGACAGAGGGTTTCTTTTCAAGAGGGAAATGTTAATTTTATAAAACTAATAAAAATTATTAATAAAGGAGTGACGATGAAATATTTTTTTAAATTTTTTATTTTTTGTATGTTTATATTTTTGATGAGCTGTGGAGGTGGTAATAAAGTATTAAAAGAAGCTGTTAATAAAAACAAAGGGAAAAAATATTCCTTAAATAAACATTATTCGAAATTAAAACCTTTTTTAGAAGAATTAATGGGAAATTACAAATCGGAAAATAATAGATATGAAGAGAAATATTTATTACAAAAAAAAGCCTTTCCTTTCAATGATCCGGATGATTACAATTGGCAAATAAAAATTGATGAAGCTTCCAAAGAAACAATTAGCATTGATGATGTTGTTTGTTCAGACATTTCTATTGATGGAGAATTTATTGTTGCCATAAAAAGAGAACATAGCCGGGAAAAGAAAAAGAAAAAAATTTCATATAGTTATGTTATTTACCATATTAATTCCAATAGTGAGAAAAATATATCATCAGAAAGTTTTGTCATTAAACCTGATAAAAAATCAAAAAAATATTCTTTGATAAAATGGTCTCCACTAGGAAAAGTTTTTGCTTTTATTGATTATAGCAATGAAATAAGTAATGTTAATCTATGTTTTGTAAACTATATTAATAATGAAATCGTTTATACTATTTTCAAAGTAACGGAAAATAAAAATGAAAGTACAAAATTTTACGATTTGCAATGGTCTTCAGCTTGCAATTATTTGTCCTATACAGTAGAGAATGATGATCAAAGAAGTTCTATTGAAATTTATGATCTGGCAAAAAACAGATACATCAAACTTACAGATGCCCAAAATATAAGAAACTTGAGATTCGAAAAAAAGAAAAATAAATTCGCTTCTTTTATTAAAGAGGAAAGCTACGGTTATGGTGTTTTTTTGGGTGAGAATGTTGATGATAATAAATTTGTAAAAAAAGCTAATAAAATTGCCAACTATAAATCACCTTTGATATTTTCATCATTTGCTACCCATACTGAAAAGTTTGTTTCAATAAATTATGATAATGAAAATTACAATTTTTCTTTCTATAATTATAAAAAAGAGAAAGTTATAACACTAAAAGAAACTGATCAGAAAGTAAACCTGAATTCTTCCTCAGAATTATTAATTGTTAAAGATCCATTATGGCTTTATAATGATAATATTGTTATATTTTGCGACAATAGTAAATTATTTAACATAAATTTATTAGAGGATTATAAAGTGATTAGCCCAAAATCCGAACGCTCAATTAATGCCCTTTCAAAAGATAGATTGGATAATTTTTATTATTCTTTTTTCCGAAATGGGTATAAAATTCAAAAGCTCAAAATAAATTTAACAAATAATATTAAAGCAATAGATGTAGAAGAAAAATATTTTAAAGCAAAGATCGTAGCTTATAATCCGGAAACAAATATAGCCACCATAAAAAGAAACTCTAGACCGATTCCTTCCTCAAAATTCAATATTAATGATCTACAGGGAGATGTTTACAAAAAATTAGGGAATAAAAGCTATGATGCGGAATTGAACTTAAAAAAAGATAATATAACCTTTAAAAAAGATAGATTTCTTATTTTACGTTGGCCCGATACGCTAAAAAAGAAAATCACAGTTTCTGTTAAAAATGTTGATGAATCAATTGAAATAAATACTGAAATTGATAATAATTAGGAGCAAAATTATGAAAAAGATTTGTTTTTTTATCGTTATTATATTAATCGGATTAATTATTTCTTGTACTCCCGATTTTAAAAACCCCTTAGATCCTGTAGTTGAAACTCTACCCTCACTTTTTTATGAAGTATATAAAGATTCTGTAAGTGAAACAACTTTGATTGAGTCAATAATTTTTTCTGATTCGATAAGTCATAACTATTACATTGTTTTTGGAGTTTCGGATGAACATGATATTGATGTTGAGATTGATATGAATATATATAATGAAGTTGCTCATTTGAGTGAATATTCCCATAAACTTATTGTAAGCAGTAATAGTTTGCAGGATACAGTTCAATTTAGTCCGGAATACGATTCAAAATATCAAATAACTTTTTTGGCTACCGATCTTTATGAACACACCCAAATGGACAGTTTTATATATATTTTAGATACTCAAGGACTTCAAAATGTATATATTACACCCTTTGATCAAGACGAAAATTCTGCTTCTTTTGATATAAAATTTGATAGTAAAAGCGGAATTGATTTTGATAAATTAGAAGAAGCGAACTCTGAATATAGTATAAAAATCAAAAATTTACCGGTAACATCTAACAAAAAGTCAAAATCAAGTAAAGAATCTAAATCAGATTGGATTTCATACAAAGAATTAGATTATGAAATTGTAGCAGATGCCAACAGATTAATTTTAAGAAATGTAAGTTATGACACAGAAAAAATGGAATCCTCCCTATTGCTTAAGTATTATTTGATAGATAATCTCGGTAGAACTTTTTCTGACAGCTTGATTGAAAATTTTTCCACGGAAATTCAAGACCTTACTTGTGATATTGTGAATAATTATACTCATTTCAATGAATTCTATCCTCTTTTGATCTCTTTTAATAACATAGTGAATTCCGAAGATTTGCTTTTTAACTTTATTGAAACAGATGGAGACACCTTAGAAATTTCATTTAGTGAAATAAATCCATTACTTTTAGGATTATCTTCTTTTGATCTTTTAATTCCTAATGAAACATATACCTTAATAGTTGATGTTATTAATGTAGAAGAACCATTTGAATTTGAAAATATTTTTTATGACAAACAAGCACCCCAGATATCAGGTAATATTACTCCGGATCCATTAGAACCTGTTTCTGAACAAGAAATAAATTGCAATATCCCTTTTGATGAGATAATAAAATCATTTCAATTATTTGAGAATGAAGTATTGATAATTGATTCATTGGTAAATTCTCAGGATTTAGAATTTTTACTATGCTTTGATGTCGAAGATGACTATTCTTACAATCTGCTTGTGGAAGATATGGTTGGAAATGATGCGGAATTTTCATTTACCTATATGCATAGACCTCCATTCATACTAAATGAGTTAACTCCTGAAGATGAAGCATTTGTCAGTTCAAATCCGGTTGAAATAGTGCTTAATTTCAGTCATCTGATTAATTCTGTAGAGACGTTGCGGGTTGCTTATAATTCAGAAGATATAAATCTTTTAGGCACACAGCATATTGAAGGCTCTATAATTGATTTTTCCTACGAATTTCCTGTTACAAATGTGGAATATGTATTTCATATAATCGTATTAGATACTGAAGACAATCCTTTAGAAAAATCTTGGACTTATACATATGAACCTTTAGAACTGCTTTCAATTGAACCGAATCCCTTAACAGAACCCATAATTGTAGATAATCCAATTAATATTTCTTTAAATTATAACTATGATATTGTATCAATTGATACGCTTAATGTAACTTATGGCTCAAACACAACCGAAATTAATGATTTCCAGATTAATGATTCACAAATTGAATTTGCTTATAATTTTCCTGAAGATGATACTCAATATGATTTTTATATCGTAATGACGGATGAATATGGAAGTTCAAACAGCCATAATTGGTCTTATACTTATTCACCATTAATTTTAAATTCAATTGATCCGGAAGATGGATCAATATTTACAGATAATTCTGTTGATGTTACTTTGAATTATAATCATAAAATAGCCTTAATTAATGAACTCGAAGTTACACCTGATTCCGGAACTTTCTTAGCGGAAGCTGAAATAAGTGATGATTCTTTGAGTGTATCTTTCTCTTATCAATTTTCAGAAACAGATACACTATATGAATTTAACATTACAGTTACTGATGAAAACGGAATTTTAATTGATAATGATTGGGCTTATATTTATGAACCTTTTGCTTTGACTTCTATTGCTCCAGAGGATGGAACTATATTTACAGATAATTTTGTTGATGTTACTTTGAATTATAATCATAAAATAGCCTTAATTAATGAATTCGAAGTTACATCTGATTCCGGAACTTTCTTAGCGGAACCTGAAATAAGTAATGATTCTCTGAGTGTATTTTTTTCTTATGAATTTTCAGAAACAGATACCCTTTACGAGTTTAATATTACTGTTACAGATGTTAACGGAATTTCAATTGATAATGATTGGTCTTATATTTATGAACCTTTTGATTTGATTTCAATTGTTCCGGAAGATGGAACTATATTTACAGAAAATTCTGTTGAAGTTACTATAAATTATAATCGCAAGTTAGAATCAATAAACGAACTTGAAGTTACACCTGATACAGGAACTTTCATTACGGAAGCTGATCTAAGTGATGATTCTCTTAGTGTCTTTTTTACTTATCAATTTTCAGAAACAGATACACTTTATGAATTCAATATCACAGTAACGGATGTAAATGGAATTCCAATTGATAATGATTGGTCTTATACTTATGAACCTTTTGCTTTGATTTCAATTGAACCGGAGGACGGAATTATATTTGTAAATAATTCTGTTGAGGTTGTTTTAAATTATAATCATAAATTAGATTCTATTAATGAACTTGAAGTTACACCTGACTCAGGAACTTTCATCACTGAAGCTGAAATAAGTGATGATTCTCTGAGTGTATATTTTTCTTATCAATTTTCAGAAACAGATACACTTTATGAATTCAATATTTCAGTTACAGATGTATTCGGAATTCAAATTGATAGTAATTGGTCTTATACTTATGAACCTTTTGCTTTAATTTCAATTGAACCGGAAGATGGAACTATATTTACAGATAATTCTGTTGATGTAACCTTGATTTATAATCATAACATTGGAAATGTTGAAGAACTTGAAGTAACATATAATTTGGACAATTATTCCTTAGATCCGGCAATCTGCACTATAACTGGTTCACAAATAGAATTTTCTTATGAGTTTCCAGAGATTGATGTTGAGTACGATTTTATTATTACAGTTACAGACGAAAGCGGAGTTTTAAACAACTATAATTGGTCATATACATATTCAACTAATAAAAATCGAAGGAGATAATTATGAATTTGCTCAAGCGATTCTTTATATTTCTTTTACTTTTTATAAATATTTTTCTGTTTGGAGAAAGTATCTCTTCACAGCTAAAATATGTACAAAATTATAAAAATTTTGGAACTTTGACTCCTAAAGATTTCAAATTTAACATGATAGAAGACGAAAAAACCAATGTTGAATCCGGAGATATTTCTATTCTAATTAGCTTTTTAAGCGAAATCAGTTTAACCGGTCTGGAAATGTACGTAAATGATCAGGAAATTAAAAATCTCTACTATACCGGAAGTTTTTTTTCAACAGAAAATGCTTTTTCCGTAGAGATTAAAAGTAAACTTCTTATGGAAGGAGAGAATAAAATAGCAATAATCTATTTTCCCGAATCCGGTGAAATGGAAGAAAAGCAGTGGAAATTTGAAACTACAAGTATGATTAATCAAAAATCATTACCTGAACAATTAACAGAAAGTAGAGGTTGGAAAAGATATTTCAGTGCATCTCCGAATGGAAAATTTATTGCTTATGTTGTAATTGAAAAAAATAAAAATGCGATACTCATTTTTAATTTAGAAAATAAGAAAGAATATACAATTATTGAGAGTAAAAAAGAAAAGAAATTTGGTACAAGTCAAAAAGAAAATTTCTTCTCATTTGCTCCTTGTTGGAGTGCAGACAGTAAAAACCTCTATTTTATTTCTACGGAAACAGAGAGTTATGAGATTTATAGAGCTACACTGGATTTGAGTGGAGAGGTTGATACAATAAAGCAATTATCAGATTTTGGTAATTATTGTTCTGATTTGGTTTATTCTAATATTGATGACAGACTTTATTTTACTTCAAATAAAGATAATGATTTGATGGCTTTATATTTTGTTGAAGATATTTCTAAAATAGAAAGTATAGAAAATTTGAACAGCAATTTATATCAATTTTCGTCAGAGGAAGAAACAGCATCTATTTTTTCTCCAGCTATATCGAAAGACGCAAAATATATTGCCTATTGTAAACAGGAAATGGGAAGTCTGATCACCATAGAAATATCAGAAACGAAAAATAGTAGTACTATTAAAGATGAAATCAGTATAGATGATAGAGATTGTTTATATCCTTCCTGGTCACCTGAAAATGATATTTTAGCGTTTTATTGCAATAAATCTATATATTTAAAAAATATTAAGACAGATGAAGATCCCAAAATAATTGTTTCCGATTGTAGAATGCCAACTTATTCTATTAAGCCTTCTTGGGATCCATCCGGTGAAAGCATATATTATGTGGCAAATGATCAGAATAAATCTCTCCATTATTTTGTTATTAATGAAGATGGAAATCTGGTAAAAAATGTTACTTTGATTGATGAAAAAAAATATAGAGATAATATGGAGATCTTTAAAACACCCAATTTTAAGAATATTATCTATTCCAGTTTTGCTTCGGGTCAATGGCAAATCTGGACTATTCAGCAGGAATTGAAGAATGATTTTTCTGTTAATTCATTCAAATTTGCTCACGATGATTTACTACTAAAACACTTTGATCCATTACACAGTTCTTATTTTCTCGTTGGTTTTTCCCCGAAATTCACAGATAAAAATTCCTATTGGGAAAAAGAAAATTCAAGGCTTGGCTTTAATTATTATAAAATAAATGATAAAAAATATACAGTAAAAACACTTCCATTCAATAACAAAGTTACAATAATTTCCGATTATCCTAATAGGAAAAAGGTCAATATTATAGAGGGAGTAAAATCTACATTTGTTCCCGGCTGGGGACAAAAATCATTATCTTTACACAAAAAAGATAAATTTTTTTTGTATAGCATTGGTTGTATTGCAGGCTTGGCTGGAGGAAGCTATTTTCTGGAAGATAAATATGAAAAAGATTACCTTGAAGCAAAAGAGATGGGAAGTTTAGTTGATAATAAAGTTAGGTTTAGCCAATTTTTCTCTATAAAAAACAGCCTGATTTTAACAGGTTCAGTCGTATATTTTTTAAATGTTTTTGATGCTTTTATTTCATCACGAGAAATATCAACCGAATTTAGAGAAGAACATAAAGTTACCTTTGATAAATTGAAATCTCATATTCCACAAGATCATCAAATATATGGCAAAAAATTAAAAGGTAAAGGTGAATTAAAAATATCTTGTTCAGAACCACGTGTGGACGTATATTTAAAAGATTCAAATTCTAAAGATTTTAAACATTATGGAAGAACAAACTATTGTTTTGATGAAAATACTTTTTTCACGATTACTGATATTGAACCGGACAACTATACTTTAGTGTGTAAAAAAGAATTTCATAAACCCTATGAAGAAAATATTACTATCAAAGAGAATTTTACAAAGTATTCAATTGTAGATTTGTCATCGCTCAGTTCAAATAGATTCAATAGATTCATAGCTCATTCAGTGCCCGGTCTTACTCAAATAAAAAATAAAAAGTATGTGAAAGGATGTACTGTTGCCAGCATTGCAACTTTATCATTGATAAGTAGTTTGGTGTGTCACCAAAAAGCTAATGATGAAATTGATAGCTATAATTCTGCTGATGATATTAGCAATTTAATAGAAGCAAAATCTAATTATTATAAATATTCAAGCTACCGTGATTCTTTTTTATTATTATTCTCGTTGAATTATATTTATAATTTATATGACGCTTGGTAGGCTAAATAAAAACTCAAGTTTTGAAGTATACCCAAAAGATGAAACAGAAGTTTCAAAGATTATGCATTCCTAATCAGAAGATTAGGAACAAGACCGATTTGCAATCGCTCAATGTAGATTTTAATATTTATTGAACAAAGCTTGATAAAATATATTCAAAAGGAGAGAGTATGAAAAAATATCTTTTATTTATTCTAATTCTATCAATTAGTATTTTGTACGGATATGATTTTAAGAATGATTTAGCAAAATTAAGAAAAGAATCAGAGAAATTTAAACCGGAAATTATTAATCGGTTAAATAACTTGGAATTTACAAAAGATCAGGAATTACTAAATTTTAAAAAAAATATTTTATTGAGCTTGTGTTACACTTCATTTCAAGAGAAAGATTTGCATAAATCATTAAAACATTTGAAATTGTCCTATAATTTTTTACAAAATATGGGGCAAACAAATTTAGATGAAGCCTCAAATTTCTTTCGGGAAATAAATGAAATATCTTTACTTTTGTTTGATTCTTATAAACTGTATAATTACTTTGATTTTGAAGATATAATAGATATTTGGTTTGATATTATTGATCAAAAAATAAAAATATCAACTCTATTAAATCATCCAATGGTTGCTCTGGAACTAAATAGAGAATTAAGAGATTTTAATAAAAGAATATTAAAAAATAAATTTAAAGACAAACAAAAAAAATGGTTTGACGATTTAAAAAAAACTTGTCTGGACAGCACTAGAACATTTGTAAATGAACCCAAAAAAAATTCAGCTAATTAAGTTTCAATAAGAACAGCTTGGGAACAAGATAAAATGTTAAAAATTGATAAAATTTTATATTAAAAAAGGAGCAAAAGTGAAAAAAATAATTTTCCTATTATTTATTATATTAATAATTCAAAGTATTCTTTGGTGTGAGGATTTATCCTATTATATTCGAGAGAATATTGATGCTTACGGACCAATTTTCGGTGAAGAAAGTACAAATTCATCCCGCATGACATATTTAATGTTTTTAAAACCAGTAATTACAGATGAAAAATTTATTGTAGAACCAATAATATTTGATTCTCCTTTACCGGAAGGAACACAGTTAACAGATGGTAGAATACAATATCTTTTCAAAGTAAAAGATAACATTCTTTGGCATGATGGTGAAAAAGTAACAGCTTTTGATATAGATTTTACCTATAACGTGATAAAAAATCCTGAAATTAAATCTACAACCGCCAAAGCAAAAGTGGAAAATATCGTAAGTATGAGAGCTACTGATGAAAGTACTTTAGAAGTTTGCTTCAATCAAAGAAGTCAGGATAATTTCGGAGCATTAACTTTTTCAATTTTACCAAAGCATAAATTTGATATAGAAGCATCCGGTAGCATTTATGATATTAAACCCACGGATCGTTTTTTCAAAGATAATCCTATGGGAAATGGGATGTATAAGAAAAATATGGCTATGGGAAATTTAACGATGTTATCAAGAAATGATAATTATTTTGACCAAGAAAAAATTCCTAAATTTGAAGAGATCAAAGTGCAATATCGGGATGAAGTTGCTACAATTGTTGAAGATTTATTAGGGAAAGATGATATAAATTTTATGCCGGATGTTCCTGTTACCAGATACCTCGAAATTGATGAGCATCCGGATTTTTCAGTTATCAATTACTTGGAATTTTCCTGGAATTTCGTAGCCTTTAATATGAGAAAAGATATTTTTCAGGATATAAATCTTAGAAAAGCACTATGTATTGCAGTAGATATTGACGATTGGAACGAATCAATTTTTCAAGGAGAGGCAGAAATAACTACAGGACCTTTTCCTCCATATTTACCGGAAGCTTATAATAGCAACTATTTTCCGGAAGAATATAATCCCTCCAAAGCAAGAGAAATTTTATTAAAAAACAAATATGCGGACTATGATGGAAACGGTATAATTGAAAAAGATAAAAAAGATATTGTATTGAATTTCATTTATCAAAAGGGAAATGAAGAAGATGAGCATCTTGCCAGTAAACTTATAACAAGTTTTGGAGAAATTGGAATAGAACTAAATGCAGAATCTGTTGATAATTTTGAAACAAGAGTATTTGATGAACATGATTTTGACTTAGCTTTAGTCTCGTTCAAATTTGGCTCAAACCCTAGTATTTCCCCTATTTTTCATTCATCTAATGATCGTAAAGGAGGTTTTAATGTTTGCGGTTTTAATGATGCAGAAATTGATGCAAAATTAGATGAAGCCGCCATGAAAACTTCCAGTGAAGATATGTTTAAGTTATACAAAGAACTTCATGTTTTAGTAGCCGAACAACATCCCGGAATATTTTTGTGGCAGAAACCAAAATATATTGCTTATGATAACAAAATTTCAGGTATAAATAAATCCACAATTGATCCAATAAATATTTTTAAAAAAATATATTTATGGTAAAATTTCTAAAGAGATTTCTTCTACAGATTTTTCTATTTATATTTATTTTATTTTTTTTGTTTGGATTATTAAGCACAAAAACGCCAAAAAATTTCGAACAATATATACTTAATATTGATTGTAAATCCAATCAGAAAATATTTAGTGTATTACTTGATAAAAACTGGTTAATTTCCAACGAGATTGAAAAACCATTAATTTTTCAATCCCATCAAGTGAAACATGTGAGTTCTTTTGATAATGCTCTACCATTTTTGGAATCTGATAATTTTTTTGGCTATTTAGGTGAAATAGATGATTTTGAAAAAAATAATGCTACTGAAAACTATAAGATAATTGGAAAAAATCATTTCAAAAAAGGCTTTGGATTAATAATTCATAAAGATGTAATTATAAATATACCTGATAAAAATATTAATATTTTTTACAGGTATTTTTTTTGGATATCAAAAGTTTTAC
The DNA here is from genome assembly GCA_021108315.1 of Candidatus Cloacimonadota bacterium. Classification (GTDB taxonomy): domain Bacteria; phylum Cloacimonadota; class Cloacimonadia; order Cloacimonadales; family TCS61; genus JAIORE01. The sequence goes on along the minus strand of JAIORE010000422.1, from coordinate 23,436 downwards.
AGGGAAATTTTGGTAAAACTACCGGTCAAAAAGATTTCATTAGAAAAATTCTTTTTGAATCTACCCATTACACAATAAAATTAATATTTTTTACACTTATCTTTATGATAATCTCAGCTATCATAATAGCTTTTATTATCTCGTATTCAGATAATTTTTTTAGTGATTTTTTTTCAAAATCTGTCGAGCTTTTTTCATCTATTCCGGAGTTTTTAGTTGGTTTATTTCTTCTATTTCTTTTCTCTTACAAACTTAAAATTTATCAAGAATATACTACTTTTTTTTATTTAGATACAATGAAAATATCTTTTTCCTATTTCTTAACCTCAATAAAATATTACTCTTTACCGGTAATCACTTTAAGTTTGGCTAGCGGGAATTTATCTGTATTGATAAAATATATTGTAGAATATCTAAATGAGTTTAAAAAGAATAATTCAACAACATTCCTAAAAGCTAATGGGTTGAAAAACTATTATCTATATTTATTATTACCATTAAAACAGATATTTTCTATTATTCTATCTTTTTTTGCTATGAAAATCCCCTTAATCTTGGGTTCAACCGTGCTTATTGAGCGAGTTTTTAATATTCATGGTATTGGATATCTGGCATATAATTACTTCAAAAAACAAGATGTTGGATTTATTCTAATAATTTTTTCCTTAACTTATCTCGTCAGTATATTGCTTACAAATTTTGCGAAAATAACAAATTATTATTTAGTACCTATTCTAAAAAAACAAGCAATTGCATGAAATATTTTTGGAAGAAAATTACTAATTTCTTTTATCTTATTAACTTTTTCTACATATTATTATTTCTGTTAATTGCTAATTTTCCCTCACTTTTTTCTAAACTCAAACCAGATGAATTAAATATTATTAACCAAAAACCAAATCAAGGATTAAATTATTTAAGGATAATTAATAATCATGAGCAAAATGTGCATATTGATTCTCTAATTTTAGATTTTAGTTATGAAACATTTCTGATAAAAATTGATAAAAAAATTGCTCCTTTATATGAAATCACTCAACAATTCATCTTAAAAGATATAGTATTCTCCAAGATTAACAAAGAAATGGAAATTAAATTATTCTCCAGAGATAAGGTAAATTATTTGAGGATTTTTTTCAATAAAGATGATGTGGGATATAAGCTTAAAGGTAATGAAAACTATTATTGGAGAACAATTAGTAAGCATATTTTTTTTAGAAATAATTCAAAAGAGATGATTTGCGTGAAAAGTTTTCTGGGAACGGACAGAATGGGACGAGATATATGGGCAAGAATGGTTTATGGTTCAAAAGTTATTTTTTTAGTAATATTTCTTTCACTTCTTATCTCTATTCCTCTGGGAATTATTTTTGGGCTTATAGTTGGATATTATGATAATTCTATTTCAAAAATTATCGAATTTTTATCAAATATAGCAAATTCTTTACCAATCTATCTATTAGCAATGTTAGTGGTAATAATCTTTAAACAAGAAATATTATACATTGTAATAGCTTTTTCATTAGTTCAATGGGTAGAGATTGAAAAAATGATTTCTGATAAAACTAAAGTTCTAAAAAAAAAGGATTTTATTACTTCTATCAAGCTATTTGGGAAAAAAGATTTTCAAGTTATTTTTAGTGATATTTTCATTATTTGTATACCGGAAACCTTAATAGTGATCACCTATCTAGCTAAACGCATCATTCTCATTGAAGCGGGTTTGAGTTATTTAGGATATAGTGTGAATATTCCATTTCCCAGTTGGGGCGATATTATTAAAAGTAATAGTAGCAGTATTTACTCAAATTATTGGATTACAATCCCTCCTATTCTAGCGATAATATTTACAACTTTATCACTTAATACAATTGAAAATTTGTTAAAAAAGAAGTACAGCCAAAATGTTAAAATTAGATAAGTTAAATGTTTTTTATAATTTGAATAATTCAAAAAAGCATATCTTAAAAGATGTAACTTTTAATGTTAAAAGTAACACAATTATCGGAATTGTTGGTGAATCTGGTAGCGGTAAAACAACAATAATCAATTCAATATTGCAAATTTTACCAGAAAACACAGAAATTACTGGAAAAATGTATTTTGAAGATATACTTTTGCACAGGAAAAATATCAAACAATTTCGTGGTAATAAATTCGCCTATATTTCTCAAAATTTCTTTAATTCTCTTTTTGATAATTATTCAATTGGATACCAGTTTGATTTGCTCTTAAAATCCTCAACAAAAGATAGCAAAAAAAATCGAAAATCAAAAATGCTCAATGCTTTGCATGAGCTAAATTTTGATAATCCGGAACAGATTTTAAAGAGATACACGTTTGAAATAAGTGGTGGAATGCAACAAAGAATTTTAGTTGCTATGGCAATTCTATTGAATCCTACTTATTTATTCGCAGATGAACCAACCAGTGCTATTGATACTTCAAATAAAAAAAAATTTCTTGATCTGTTATTATACATAAAAAATAAACTCAATACTGGAATTCTTTTGGTGACTCATGATATTAGCTTGATCAAAGAATTTGCTGACAAGATAATCGTACTTTATCAAGGAGAGATTTTAGAAATTTTTAATCCGCAGAAAGATAGAGCAATTCATCCCTATAGCAAGTTGTTATTTGAAGCAAAAATGAATAGTAAGGACAAAATATTGGTTGAGAAAAGGCAATGTAATGACTATGGAAACAGAAGTAATTGTAGTTTTTCTAATCATTGTAATTTATGTGATGGTTCTTGTTTAAAAAAAATAAATAAAATTTCAAATAAAACTCAATTTGTAAAATGTAATAGAATATGATTGAAATAAAAGGACTCTCAAAATCATTTGGAAGCGGTAAAAATAGGAAAGATATCTTCCAAAATATTTTTTTAAGTATTAAGAAAAATGAAGCAATTGCCCTCGTTGGAGAAAGTGGATGCGGGAAATCAACATTTGCTAAAAGCATTACCGGTATCATTCCATTTGATAATGGTGATATTATTATCAATGAACGATCAGTATCAAATCTAAGTAACAAAGATAGGAAAATTTTAATGGTAAAAACTTTTCAATACATTTTCCAGAATCCTGAAGAAAGTTTGCATCCTTTAAAAAAAATTAAAACAATTTTTAAAGAATCACACAAAAGTTACCAAAAACTTACAGGTGATAAAAATGATATTGATTTTTCCGAACTACTAAAAATGGTAAATATGTCTGCTCACGATTTGAATAAATATCCCAAGGATTTCAGTGGAGGAGAGTGTCAGAGAATTGCCATTGCACGTGCTTTTATCACAAAACCATTTCTCCTAATCGCTGATGAACCAATTAGCAGCTCCGATATTTTAACACAGGCAACATTAATTAATTTGTTCAAAAAATTAAAAAATCGTGGTTCTGCTTTATTCTTTATCACACACAATATTGAAGTTGCGAAATACATTGCAGATAGAATATTGATAATGAAAGATAATAATATCTATGATTATCAAACTGAAACTGAAATCATAAAAAAGTGAAAAGAGTTCACGCAAAGATTGCAGAAGAAAAGAAAGGAAATAGGAAACAGGAGATTAATGTCGAATAGTGAATGTTGAATGATGAAAGAAAAAAAGAAAAAAAGAAAAAATAACCACAGAGAACACAGAGAGCACAGAGAGAAAAGTAAGAAATTGTGAAAGAATGAGAAAAGGAAAAACGGAAGACATAGAGAAAAACCAAAAGAATTCCTTTGCGACTTAGCGACTTTGCGAGAAAAAAAGACAAAAAATTGAAACCCCGATACAATAAAACAGGAGGAAATATGAAAAAGTTATTGTTTTTAGTCATATTAGTTGTTGTTGGATGTACATCAATTAATAAAAAAATTGAGAAAATATTTAAAGAACCTCTCGAATCTAGTTCTAAAATCAATGAAATAATCGAATTGTACAAAGACCCAAAAATTGAAAATAATGATAAAAAATTCATTATCAAAAACCTTTCAAAAGTAAAAAGTGACAATGCAAATATTTGCTTGAAACAATTGTTTAAATTAGAGAAAGACAAAAGTAATAAAGAAAAAATCTTAAAGGCAATTATTAAGCAAAAAAATTCTTCTAATATTCAATTTTTCTTTAATCTTATGGAGGAAAATACAGAGTATAATTTTGCCAAACAAATAAGTGATTTTGGACTTGAGTATTTCAAAGATTGGGAAATGCAATTACTAACTGATAATAAGCATATCGTCAGTGTGTTAAATGAAATCATTGATAACCTTGATGAACATATCTATTATGTATTATTTGAAAAATATTTAGCTTCTGAACAAATATTTAAAAAAAAGCTGTTTAATTTTTTAAAAAGAAACCCGGAGATTATACCACATCTAATAACTGATTTTTTACAAAAAGAAAAAATAGATAGCTACGAACAGATCGAAGAGATTGCTCTATTTTCAGGATATAAATATCTTAAAAATTATAAAAAATTATTCCAAAATCCAATGGATAACTTATCAAAAGAAACCGTCATAAATATTATTTCTTCTTTTAAAGATAATTGTCTTATTAGCTTGAATTTAGATATTTATAGCAATATAGATTCCTTAGAAAATCAAAAAATATTATTCAAAATTTGTGAAACAATCAATACCAGAGCAAGTCTAAAAATACTGGAAAAATGGTTACAGGATAGCGATAGTTCATTTGAACAAAAAGAGATTATTTTATCAATTAAAGAAATTACAACTTCAGTGCCGGATGTATTCATTAATTTATTGGAAAAGACAGATATTCAATTGTATTTGCTGTCAACTTTCTCAAAATATTTGAAAACTGATATTAATTCAGTTGTTAGATCCTTCGGAAAATCATCAGATACAGGAAAATTAGTTTTAATTGATTATTTTATAAAAAATAGTTATTCAAGCGTTATGCAAAAAATAATACCAATACTAAAAAATAGTGATTCCTATATTAAGAAATTTACGATTGTCAAATTAATTCAGGCTGATCAAAAAAAACCGATGTATACTGAATTCATCAAAACAATGTTAAATTCTAATAACAAAGAGGAGTATGAATTAGCTTTTGAATATGCCGGACTTTCTAAATTATTTTTTTCTCAATTTCTTTTTGAGAATTATGATTTGCTAATTGAAAATCAGGCAAAAGAATATTTCTTGATAAAATTTTTCAAAGAATGTTCTGAAAGAAATTACCAAAATTTACTTCTTGAAAAGTATATTGCAAATTATGCAAATAATTCCAAATTATGTAAAATTTACGCTAATACGATTATTAATAATCACAATTTAGACATTGATGCTTTTAAATCATTTTTTGCTAAAGAATCAATGATTATATCACAAAAAGCTTTTTGTAATATAATTGCCGAATACAAATCCGGTGTAGTTTTATCAAGTGAAATTTCAAATTATATTTACATGCTTAGCAATAGTTATTTTTCCAATTTAGATTTTTTATCCAAAACGAGGATTTTTTCATATATGGTTAATAAACAAGATTTGATGTTATTAAATCACTTTGTAAACATCTATGAACAACTAAATTTGCTGGAAAAAAATTATTTTAATAATATGATTACCAATTTTGCTTTGATTCACACTAATAAGCATATTGAAAAAATAATCATGTTGGGAGATTCGAATGATCTTGAGTATTATGAGGATGTTTTGTTAAATAAATTCAAAGATAGAGCAAGGTTTAACAATTTATCTTACGCAATGTTGACGAAATATTTTCAATTGAACAATTTTAGTAAATTTGATTTCTACTTAGAGCGATTAGACAAAAAAGATTATAAGTATTTATTAGAAATGAAAATAATTAGAAATAGCATTCCCGGTAAGAAAGATTTCCATGATTATTATTATCAAAACTACCAAAATATTCCTAATGATTACCTTATTATTTTTAAATCTATGATAGATTCACTCAATACAGTAGATTATATAATCAATAATCATGGAATAGTAAAAGTTGATAGTGTTGAAAAATATCATGAAATAGAACTTAGATTAAAATCTCAAGTTAATGATTTTAATGAAATTTTGATTAATAATTTTAATTATTATCCGTATAATGATAAAGAAAATTTTATTGAGAATGAATTTATTTTTTCAATTAATCAAATCTCTTTATTGGAAAATCTTAAATGCGGTAATATTACTTTAGAATCTGATGATGATTCGATTTTTTTAAGTATATTATTAAAAGTTGTTAATAATTCTCCCAAAGCACAATCATTGTATCTGGACTATTTTGAAATTAACAGTAAAAATAATAATTATCATTTAAATTGGAAAAACAACTTTTATAATGATTTTTTGCGAAAAAATGTTAGAAATATAAATGAGTTTAAATCAGGGCAAAAAATATACTTACCAATGGTTTTTGAGATTAATGTCAATGATATTGACCTAACTTTGCACTATGATAATAACTCAGTATTAAATATTGTAACTCCAATAAAATTACAAATAGATAATTTTTTTAAAAGTGAAGTAAAAATAAAAGATTAGGGTTGGTCACTAAGTACCTACCCATATGTTTTTCGGTATTTTTTATTCAGAAATTTTGAAACTGTTGAAACAGTTAATGAGATAGAGCTTTTTATTTAACCGTTTCAACGGTTTACCAAGTATTTTCTGAAAGTTATTTCTTGTTGACCAAGGGAAAAATATCTGAAAACTTTTGTCCAAGTACTTAACTCGTTTTCAAACGAGTTCTTGATCTAATTTTCTATTTTTTCATAGAATTTAATATCAATAGATTCCAGTAATACTCTTCTTTTTTTTGCATTTTGTCTCTTTGTTCATTAGAAATATGATCATTACCTAATAAGTGGAGTAAACCGTGTAAGAATAGTCTTTGCAATTCAAGTGTTAATGATTTATTTTTTTTTTGTTTTTCAGCAGCATCTACATTGATAATTATATCACCCAAAAAAGGGATAAAATCAGTATTGGAAGTAAAAGATAATACATCTGTAATCGAATTTTTACCGCGATAATTTTTATTTAATTCTCTTATTTTTTCATTATTTGTTAATGATATGCAAACAGAAGATTCATTAGTAAAATTTTCTTTTTGTGATATTATTTCATAGACATTTTCAAATATTTTATCATCAATTTCAAATTGTGATTCATTAATTACTTCAATTGACATCGGTGTCTGGGTATTCAATACGTTTTCCATAGATTCCTAATAAAATTGGTAACATATATTTTTTGATTTCTTCCAATTCTTTCATTGAAATGGGAGCTTCATCCAATTGTCCCTCTTTGAGCAAACGGAAAATTGTATCGTCCAAAATTTTTTTTAATATATCATTTGAAATTTTCTTCAAAGATTTTGAGGTTGATTCCACAATATCGGCAATGGTTACTATTGCAGCTTCTTTTGTCTGAGGTTTTGGACCAGCATAATAAAAAATTTCATCATCAATTATTAATTTTGTTTCCAAAGCTTTATTGTAAAAAAATCTAATTTGACTTGTACCGTGGTGTTGTTCTAAAATATCAATAACAGTTTGTGGTAATTTTTCTTTCTTTGCCAGAGTTACGCCATCTTTAATATGATTTCGGATTATTAAAGCACTTTCATTTGCCATAAGACGATCATGTAATTGAGAGGAATCGGCGTTATTTTCAGTAAAAAAAGTAGGATTTTCTAATTTACCAATATCATGATAATAGCTTCCCACTCTTGCTAAAAGATAATCAGCACCTATTGCTTCGGCAGCACTTTCAGCCAGATTTCCTACGATTAAGGAATGATGATAAGTTCCCGGAGCTTGCTTCTGAAGTCTTCTTAATAAAGAATTTTCAAAATCAAGTAATTCCAATAGAATTTGTTTTGTTGCAATATTAAGTTTCTTATGTAAAATCGGTAATAAAAGCATAGTGATAACAATTGAAATACCAATTGAAATCACACTATAGAAAATATGTAAAAAGAAAACAGTGATATCATCCAATTTGAACAATGAAAAAGCGATATTGATTGAAACTAGACCGATTAACAAATACAATGTAATAACAAAGTATTCTTGCTCATATTTTAATCTCTTTATTGCAATGAGTGCACTACAGCTTATTACAAAATGGATAATCGGAGTTGTCAAAGTTAGATTCAAAAAAATTGAAATAAACAGCATTAATACAAAATTAAAAAGAATACCTATTTCAGCATTAAAGATAAAAGCAATAATTATTATACTCAATGAATATGGTATTACCAAAGAAGAAAATTCGATAAGATTATTTGTAAGAATTGTAGATAATATGGGTAAAAACAGAGCAAAATAAACAATAATATAGTGCAATTGTAAGCTAAAAAAATCTGAAAAACATATTGAAATTATATAATGAAAAATGAATAGAAGAATAAAAGCAAATAAAGAAATCCCAAATGAAGACTGTATTATCTCAGAAATATCAATTGTACTATCCTTACTCTGCTGAGATCTGTTCAAAGAATTAAGTTTTTGAATAATGTCTACAGTAACCTTTTGATTTTTGTTGATGATCTTTTCATTTTTTAAGACTTTACCTTTGAAAAGTGATATATTATCTTTTACCTCTTGTTGCAGAATTCTCAGAGTTTCAGAATCCTCAATGATGTTTATGATCAAAACTATATTCAATATATCTTCTAATATTTTTTTTGAATCAAGGTCTTTTTCTTTAGATAATATTTTCTCTTTTGCTTCTGTTAGAGAAAAAAGTCTTGCTAAGGAATATTCTTCTACTTCTTTTTTTTCTCTAATCAGTTTTATTTTCAAATAAGGGAAATCTTCGGGGTAAATACCCACGTTAAAAATATTTACAAGCTCTGTAGATAAAAAGCCATAAATTTGATTACGATATTTATCGTTGTTTAAATATATTATTGTTGTATCTGCAAGGTTGAAGCCATTACGATGCAATTTGTTCTTAATCTCAATGAAATTATTATTTACAGATAAAATAAATGGTTTGAATAGGAAATCTAAGTTTTTGATAGCGTTAAAAGTAAGCGTTTCTGACAGTTTGTATACAGGGCGTACATTTAAAGCTGCAATTTCCTGTTCCGAACGTAAACTTTCAACATTCTTATAAATATCAAAATCATAAGGAGCAATAATCTCGCGATCAGAAATTTCACCTATAGAAAAGCTATATTCATGTGGTGTGAACCGAAATGGAGAATAAATAAAATATAATATTCCTAATAAAAGTGATGAAACAATTATATAATAATATGTTGTTTTTTTCAATTTAATATTTCCTTTTTAAAAATAAAGCCTCTCAGAAGAGAGGCTTTAAAAATTAAAAAAGAGTCTTAATCTCTTGGAATTTGAAAAACTTGATTTGGGTAGATCAAATTTGGATCTTTAATTTTATCTTTGTTTGCTCTATAAATCAAAGGCCATTTTGAACCTTTACCATAAACTTCAGGATATGAAGCAATTTTCCAAAGAAATTCACCTTTATAAACTTTCCAAGAATTTGGAAGTCCACGAGGTATTTTAAGAACTTGATTTACAGAAACAATGTTTGGATCTGTAATTTGATCCCTATTAGCTCGGTATATTATTCCCCATTTCTTTGGATTATTATAGATGAAACTATATCCAGAGATTTTTGAAAGAGAATCACCTCTTTTTACTGAATATGAATCTTCATAATAGTTAGGTTTGGCAGAACCTACAGTTTCTTCAAGATTTTTTATACGATTATCTAAATCTGAAAAATCTTTTCTAAAATCAGGAAGCTTACCATAGTTAAATTTCTTATATTCTTGAAATTCGACAATCAATTCATTGATGCTTTTTTTGGCTTTCCAAATTTCATCATCGGAAAGATTATTCCAACCATCAATTTTGCTATTGAAATAACCTATTTTTTTGCGAATGCTGTTTGCGTCAAAATCACCAATGTTTAGCATAGTTAGAATACTTTTGTAAACATCATCATATTCGGCATTAGTTCTATTTAATTTGGCTTTCAATTTTTCGATCTCTTTTTCATATTTGTCTGAATTAATAATTGCATCAGATTTTCGTTGTTGAAGTTCAGCGAGATTATTTTCTAAATTGTCCCAATATTCAAGGCGTTGTTTCTTTTTCAATTTCTTATAACTATCTTCATCTAAATAAGTTACCGAAGCTTGTAATAAAACTGGGACTACAAACAAAACTATAAGTGAGAGTAAAATTATTTTTTTCATAATATCCTTCCTTTTATTCTGATTCCAGTTGTCTTTTGTATTCTTTCAATCTTTCAAGCTCAGCTTCTCTCTCTGATAATTCTATTTCAAGAGCTTTTTTTTCTTTGTTCAAAGAATCAGATTTTTTTTCGATTTCCAGTGCTTCATATTTTGCTGTTTCAAGTTGATCCTTTGAAACAGGAGGGGGAGGTGTAGAACAAGCAGAAAGCAAAATAGTTGCTATTACTATTATTACAAGAAACAATTTCGTTAATTTTTCCATAACTAAACTCCTTAAGTTTTACAAAATTATATTAATTAAACTCTTTTTTTAGTATGTTTGATATTTGTCAAGCAGAAAGCTGAATAAAGCATACATATTGCCATTTTTTCATGAATTCTAATTTTTTATGTGAACAATTAAGATATTTGCTTTGAATTTTATTAACCGATCTTTTTGATAACTATGGAAACACTTTTCTCTATTAGTGTATTTTTAAACTTGGACGAATTAAAGTTGACAGTTTTTAAATATACCATAAATGGACTCAGTTATTTTGGAGGAAAAAATGAAAGATCATATAAATTATAGAAACTTTTTTGTGAAGCCTAAATTGCCAAAAGAATTACAACCCTTAATGAAGCTTTCACAAAATATTTGGTCAACTTGGGATATGGGGGCTTACTTGCTGTTTAGTCGTATAGAACCGGTTTTATTCAGGAAATATAATCACAATCCTGTAAAATTATTGCAAAAAATATCTGAAAAGCGATTGTTAGAATTATCAAAAGAAAATGGATTTTTAAATGAGATGCATTCCGTTTATGAAAAATTCCTTTCTTATAAGCAATTTCAAGGACATTATGATAAAGATGGAGAAAAAGTACCATTCCCACACGATTCAATTATTGCCTATTTTTCTATGGAATATGGACTTCACGAATCGCTTCCAATCTATTCCGGTGGATTAGGAGTTTTATCCGGTGATCATATAAAATCAGCCTCAGATTTCAATTTACCGCTGATCGGCTTTGGACTTTTATATCGTTATGGCTATTTTATGCAGAAGATCAATATTGATGGGATGCAAGAAGAGATTTACGAGCAAAATGAATGGTTTTCTAAACCCGTAGAAAAGGTTAAAGATAAATCAGATAATGAATTAATTATCAGTATCCAAATAAATAATGAAGATATTTATCTCAAAGCTTGGCAAGTTGAAGTTGGAAATGTGCTGATCTATCTTCTGGATTCAAATATAAACCTGAATAATGAATACAACCGCCAGATTACAGATCATCTTTATGATTCTAATAGAGAGATGAGAATTTTGCAGGAAATTGTCTTAGCCTATGGTTCTATCGAGTTGATGAAAAAACTGAATATAAAACCAAAAGTATATCATTTGAACGAAGGTCACTCAGCTTTTTTGATAGTAAAAAGATTAGAGAAACTGATCAACGAAGACAAATTCTCGTTTGAACAAGCCAAAGAATTGATAAGATGCAGCACGGTTTTCACAACTCATACTCCGGTTCCTGCCGGAAATGAAAAATTTGAGATGAATCTGGTGAAAAAATATATCTCTTCTGAAATTCACAAAATTGGACAAAATGTTGATGAATTTCTCAATTATGGAAAAGTTACTGGTTCACAAGATTTTTGGTTGCCGGCTCTTGCTATCCGTTTCTCAAAATTTATAAATGGTGTTTCCAAGCTTCATAGCACAGTTTCGAGAGAAATGTGGCATTCTATTTATCCCGATATAATCGAAGATGAAATGCCGATCAAAGCGATTACAAATGGTGTTCACATAACAACTTGGCTCTCGAGAACGATCACTCGCTTATTTGACCGCTATCTTGGTAAAGATTATTTACATACTGCAGAAAATAAAACGATTTGGGAAAATGTGCTTTCAATTCCTGATTTAGAGATTTGGGAAGCTCATCAACAACGCAAGGAACAGCTTATTTCCTTTATTCGCAATCGCTTACAAGAAAGTATCTCTTTTCAAGGGTCTCGTTATGGTGATCAAGTTAGGATTCCTCACGTTTTAAATCAAAATTATCTCACCATCGGTTTTGCGAGACGATTTGCCACTTATAAAAGAGCGGATTTGATAATTAAAGATGAAGAACGTTTATTGCAGATACTTCGTAACGAAAGAAGACCGGTTCAATTTATCTTTGCAGGAAAAGCTCATCCGGCAGATAATAAAGGCAAAGCAATGATCAAAAAATTGATAAAATTTGCTCGTGAGAACAAAGTGGAAGATCGCTTTATTTTCTTGGAAAATTATGATATAAATGTGGCTCGCCATCTTGTGCAGGGAGTTGATGTTTGGCTAAATAATCCTATCAAACCTCTGGAAGCAAGTGGAACTTCCGGAATGAAAGCCGGAATGAACGGAGTTGTGAACCTTAGTGTTCTGGATGGTTGGTGGCCAGAATGCTACAAACCTGAAAATGGCTGGGTTATCAAAGCTGGAGAAAATATTGCCGATGAAGAATTACGCGATAAATTGGAAGCTAACGAGATTTATGATTTGATTGAAAATGAGATCGCTCCGCTATATTATAGAACGGATAAAAATGGTGTTCCACGCGAGTGGGTTCAAAAAATGAAATATTCTATTTATGATGTAGGCTTAGGATTCAATACGCACCGTATGCTCCGTGATTATATTGATGAATTTTATATTCCAAGTATGAATACTATGCAGGAAATATCCAAAAATAGTTTCGAGAAATTAGATTATGTTCTTAATATGGAACAGGAGATTAAGAAATTTTGGAACGAGGTAGAAATTGTTGATTGTAAAACAAAATTGCAGATTGGTGAGATCATAAATAGTGGAAAATCCGTTGATTTTGAAGTCAAACTTAAAATTGCAAATGCTCCTGTTGATCTTTTTATTATTGAACTTTTTTATCGTTTAAATGATAATGATCATAAAGTTATTCCAATGATCCTCAAAGATAAAGCAGATGATTTTGCTACTTTCAAAGTAGATTTTAAGGTAATCGGAGCTGGAGAACAATCTTATAATATTCGTCTCAGACCAAAGTATTGTGATTTCAAAAAATTTCCTCAATACGTGAAGTGGTATTATTAATCTAAAAAATTGAAATTTAAAATTTTATATTGAATAAAAAGATTGAAGATTTCTCGCTTAGACGCAAAGAACGCAGAGGAAAAGAAAAGCAGGAAACAGAAATAGGAAATATAAGTTAGGAAAAGAGAAACCTTGAAAATGGCTTCTACCAGAGGATTTCTTGTAGTTAGCCTTTTCAATGGTTGAGGTAGGGAATGAAGTAATTTTTCTTCAGAGGATTATTATTCTCATTAACCTTTTTATGAATGAAGGTAATTTATGAAAAAAATTAATATTAATAAACAGTATAAAAAAATAGAAGGAATTCCTATCAAATGCAATTTGGTAGATAAAATCAGCCAAGAATATTTTCTTAAAAACGGAAAGATAAATTTTAAGAATATTTCAAATATTCGGGAATTTGCTCATCAACTAAATGAAAATCAGGTTTTATCAATATATGATGAAACACTTCCTCAAGCGGGAGAATTAAACGCTCTCGCAATCATCAATGAAATCTACCGAAAAATAATGCTTCGCTATTGCAAATTTGTAAAAAACGATGTGTTTTTGTTGGGTTGGGAATCTATAAATAGAAATTTTGAGAAACAGCAAACCGTGCAACTTTTTTCTAAAATTCAACAAGATTTTGATATAAAATACATACATTCCATTACATCTGATGAGACTCTCCAAGAATTGATTAATTTATGGCTTTTAAACAACAATACAGCCTTGAAAAAATATCGCAATTTGTTTGATGATAGAGAATTACATTTTGATACGATTTATCTGGAACTCATCGAAAAATTGTTCACTTTTTTTGATTCTCAACCGGTTTGGGGAAAAGAAAAATTGAATTTGTTAAAATTACTACGTCTTCCTTCCGAAAAATTTCCTCATTCGATTATGGATCAGCTCACGTATATCAGGCAAAATTGGAGTGAAATTCTCGGAGATGAATTCTTCCGTTTGCTTAGTGGAATTGACTTGCTTAAAGAGGAACAAAAATTTGGAATTCCCGGTCCCGGAATTGCCGAAGAATATGATTTTGGTTTTATGGAAGATGAACCGGAACTTTTTTCTCAAGATTTGAATTGGATGCCCAAGGTGGTGATGATCGCCAAAAGTACTTATGTCTGGTTAGATCAACTTAGTAAAAAATATAAAAAACACATTCAATATTTACGAGAAATTCCTGATGAAGAGTTGAAGCTTCTATCTGATCAAGGTTTTACTTCCCTGTGGCTTATTGGTATTTGGGAACGGAGTAAAGCGTCCCAAAAAATCAAGAATATCAGTGGAAATACAGATTCCATCGCTTCAGCATATTCATTATCAGAATACAAAATTGCAGATGCTTTGGGTGGTGAAGAAAGTTTTTCCGATCTCAAAAAACGCTGTTGGAAATTTGGAATCAGATTGGCAAGTGATATGGTTCCCAATCATACCGGAATTGATTCAAAATGGCTGATAGAACATCCAAACTGGTTTTTACAATTAGAAAATCCACCTTTCCAAAATTATACTTTTGTAGGAACAGACCTTTCTCCAAATCCAGAAATTGAGATAAAAATTGAAGACCATTATTATGATAAAACTGATGCTGCTGTAGTCTTTAAATATTTCGATAAACGTACCGGAAAAAATAGATATATTTATCACGGAAATGATGGAACCAGTTTTCCTTGGAACGATACTGCTCAATTGAATTATATGCTCCCGGAAGTTCGAGAAGCCGTGATAAAGCAAATTATTGAAGTTGCCAAGAAAACACCGATTATTCGTTTTGATGCAGCTATGACTGTTGCTAAGAAACATTTTCAACGCTTGTGGTTTCCAGAACCGGGAAGTGGTGGTGATATTCCCACCCAAAAAAAGAATTTGATAAACTGATGCCAGTGGAATTTTGGCGGGAAGTGGTTGATAGAATCGCTAAAGATACTCCTGATACGCTTTTACTCGCCGAAGCTTTCTGGATGATGGAAGGCTATTTTGTGCGCACTTTGGGAATGCATCGTGTCTATAACAGTGCGTTTATGCATATGCTGAAAGATGAAGATAATGCCAAATATCGTAAATCTATCTTTAATGTAATTGAATTTAATCCGGAAATTCTCAAACGATTTGTAAATTTTATGAGTAATCCTGATGAAGAAACAGCAATCACCCAATTTGGGAGTGATGACAAATATTTTGGAGTTTGTCTCGTGATGAGCACAATGCCCGGATTACCGATGTTTGCTCACGGACAGATCGAAGGATTTTCCGAAAGATATGGAATGGAATTTTCTCGCTCAAAATGGAATGAAAAAGAAAATAATTTCTTAATAGAGCGTCATCAACGAGAAATATTTCCAATTTTGAAAAAGAGAGAGATTTTCGCCGAAGTAGAAAATTTTTATCTATACGATTTTTTTACTGATGATGGAAATTTGAATGAAAATGTCTTTGTTTACAGCAATTCCAAAAATAATGAAAGATCTCTGGTAATCTATAATAACAAATTTGAAAATACATCCGGCTGGATAAATTGGGCAAATGCTGTTCAAAAAGATGAAGATGAAAATCCGGTTTGGTTCAGGAAAAATTTTGGTGAGATCTTTAATTTGCATAATGATGAAAGGTATTACCTCATTTTTAAGGATCAAATAAAAGGTGAATATCTTATCCGAAATTCAAAAGAAATATTTGAAAAAGGAATTTATGAGAACTTGGAAGCTTACAAATACAAGGTTTATCTGGATTTCTATGAAGTAAAAGATACGAATGACAAAGCTTATCAGAAATTAGCTCAATATTTACAAGGTGGAAGTACAAAAGATATAAATACAGCTCTTCGTAAAACCTATTTGTTACCTGTGATCGAAGTATTTAGTACACTGATCAATGAAAAAAATATCCGAAAATTGATTGATCTGCAATTTGTTCAAACAAATGAATTTGAGCTTTTTCTGAGTGATTATTTGATGAATGATCTGGAAAGATTTTATAGCGGAACTGCTTCTTATCTAAATCTTAAACCTATTGATGATGAATTGATCAGTTTGATCATAAAAGATATGATTTATTGGATGGAAAATGCGAAAGAATTTATTAATAGCAACAAAGTCACAAAACAGCAAAATCTTATTATCATTCTACAACTTCTATTAAGGAATTTTGCTAAAATCAGTTCTATCTCAGCAAATGAATCTGATTCCTGTATAATGTTGCACGATTTACTTCTTTTTGATGAAATTACTCAACTTCTAAGATTTCTATTAAATGAAAAATTACCAGAAAAATTCATAGAAAAATTGGAAATTGCAATCAAATATTCATCTCTTTGGAAAAAAGAAAAATTTGATGAAGCTTTAATAAAAGATATCTTTGATAATATTGCTGTTAGAACATTATTGAAAATTAATAAATTTGATAAAATCTGGTGGTATGATAAAGAAAGTTTTGAAGAATTTGTTGATATTTTGGCTGTTATCAATCAATTGAATTATGAATTAACTTCTGTAGATAATCGAGAATCGTTTGATGGATTTAAGCAAATTTTAAAGAAATTGAAAAAGAGTGATAAAAGTTCCGGTTGCGAATTGGAGAAGTTAATTGGTTATTAAAAAAGCAGATTGAGCAATTCAAACTCACAAATTTGAGGTAATATGACAGTTGAATTTGGTTTTCTAGAAAATAAAATAGAATATTTTAAAACAATATTTGATACTATTCAGGCAGGAATAAATGTTATTGATAAGAATGGTATAATTGTTTATGTAAATAGTGCCTACTGTCTTATGAATGGATATAAAAGAGAAGAATTAATTGGAAACTCGCTTTCAATAATTTTACCTGATTCAAATCCGCTAAAAGGTATGGAGAACTACAGAAATATTATAAATCGCAAGACAAATACTCCTTTTCTGAAAGAGAGCTATAATACTCACCAAAACGGGAAAAAATTCCCTGTTTTAATTTCCTGGAACTATCTTATCAATAAAGATTCTTTAGAAGGAATGGTTACAGTAGTTCATGATTTAACTGAATTAAAAAAAACGAAAAGGGAATTGCGACAAACTAAACAGCATGTGATTAGGTTAGAGAATATTTTACAAAAACGTGAATATCTCGAATATATGATGGGAACAAGCGAAGAAATAAAAAATGTTCATAAATTAATTGAGCAAGTTGCTAAAACTGATTTAACTGTTTTAATAACAGGAGAAACCGGAACCGGAAAGGAGATTGTAGCGGAAGCAATTCATAATTTCAGTAATCGAGCTAACAAAGATTTAATCAAAATTGATTGTGGTGCAATACCGGAATCATTGATCGAAA
The DNA here is from genome assembly GCA_021108315.1 of Candidatus Cloacimonadota bacterium. Lineage (GTDB taxonomy): Bacteria > Cloacimonadota > Cloacimonadia > Cloacimonadales > TCS61 > JAIORE01. The sequence goes on along the minus strand of JAIORE010000422.1, from coordinate 5,808 downwards.
GTGAGCTTTTCGGGCATGTTCGAGGTGCTTTTACCGGAGCAATTCAAACACGCAATGGAGCTTTTAAAAAAGCTGATAAGGGAACTATTTTCCTTGATGAGATTTCAAATCTTTCATGGGAAATGCAAAAAAAGCTATTAAGAGTAATCCAAGAACGGGAAATCGTTAAAATAGGCTCTTCTCAACCTGAAAAGCTTGATATTAGAATTATTGCAGCATCAAATGAAGATTTGATTAAGCTCGTAGATGAATTTAAATTTCGTAGTGATCTTTTTTATCGCTTATATGAATTCCAGATAACATTGCCACCTCTAAGATCAAGAAAATCTGATATTCCAATACTTTCACAACGATTTTTGAAAGAAGCTTGCCATCAATTAAAAACACCTCAAAAAAATTTTAATGATCAATCGATAAGCAGCTTATTAGGGTATCATTGGTCTGGGAATGTTCGGGAATTGAAAAATGTAATCAGGAGAGCTGCTATTGTTAGTGGGAAAGTTATCTCATCAGAAGATTTACATTTTGTCGAATCAGTAAATAATGAAACCTCTTTTAATAAATTGATGATGAATTTGGAAAATTACTCGACATTTGATCTGAAAAAATATATTAAGCAACAAAATTCTGAAATTGAAGAAGCTATTATTTTAAAAACGCTAGAAAAATTTAAAGGTAATAAAAGTAAAACGGCAAGATTTTTGAACCTAGACTATAAAACTCTTTTCTATAAGGTTAAGAAAATATCATCTTAACTGAACAATTTATTTATCTAATCTTTGATATATCTGTCGCAAATTCTGTCTCGACAACCCAAGTATTTCAGCAGCTTTCGTCCAATTATCATTGGCATCTTTCAATGCTTTTTTGATAACTGCAAGTTTATAATCATTGATCTGACCATTGAAATTTTGATTTGATTTATTTGGTTGTAAAACAATTTCCGAAGTTGATTTTTTCAGATGTTGAAAATCTTTATCCGAAAGTCTTTTTTCTTCACAAACAATCACAGCTCGCTCTATTTCATTTTGTAATTGACGAACATTCCCTTGCCACGAATATTCTTCCAAGATTTTTAGTGAACTATCCTGAAAACCTTTGATATTTTTCTGATGAATAATATTGTAATAATCCAAAAAATGTTTGGCAAGAATACGGACATCACCTATTCTTTCTCGTAATGGTGGGATTTCTATAGGAAAAATAGAGAGCCGATAATACAAATCCTGACGAAATTTACCTTCCACTACAAGCTTTTTCAGAGAAAGATTGGAAGCGACAATAATGCGAGTATTTACTTTACGAACTTTGTTTTCTCCCACTCGCTTGAACTCTCCTTCTTGAATGAGACGAAGAAGTTTAGTTTGCATATTCAGAGAAATGTTGGATATCTCATCAAGGAAAACTGTTCCATCGTTTGCTTCTTCAAAAAGTCCCTTTTTATCGCTAATTGCTCCTGTGAAAGCTCCTTTGATATGTCCAAAAAGTTCACTTTCGATAATGTTTTCGGAAAGACTACCGCAATCAATTGGGATAAATAATTTATCTTTTCGTCTACTCAATTGGTGAATATCTTTGGCAACTAATTCTTTACCTGTTCCGCTTTCTCCTTCGATGAGCACATTTACATCCGTAGGAGCAATTTGTTCGATTTTCTTGAGTAAAGATAGAATCTGTGGTGAATTCCCAATAATATTTTCGTGACCTTTTTTCTCTTTGAGCAGATAATCGGCGAGATGCTTCTTTTCTTCTTCCAGACGACAATAATATTGAGATGTTTCTATAGCAGAAGCTGCAATCTGAGCAAAAACATTTAAGAATTTTATCTCCTCAGGAGTGAAAGCCAGCAAACTTCTACTATCAAGATAAACCGTTCCGAGAATTTGTTTATGAATGATCAAGGGCAGACAAATTATGGATTCAATCTTTAAATTAACAAAACTGCGGTAAGGATCAAAAACTTCATTTGAAGCTACTTTTGTACTATAAACAGCTTGTTTTTTTCTAAAAACATCTGAAATAATTTTCTTACTCACCGAAGTAATATCTTTCAATGAATCTTCTCCAACTTTAACTGAATAGCGAATATGCTGCTTTTTTGTCTCTTGATCAAGCGTAAGAATAAGACCACGTTCCGCTCCGGTAACAGATATGGCAATTTCCAGAATTTTTGTAAAAAGCTTGTTCTCATCAGTCACATTGGTAATGATTTTGGAAATATCTTCGAGAAGCTCCAGAAGGATTGTACTTGTTTCACTGAATCTTTTTTTTATCATCTCTTCCTCATATTTATTAACTATTTTTTTTACATTTTCCTGCTCAAGATAGGTTCTTCTCATAGGATTTGTCGGTAGATTATTTTTTCTTTTTTGGATTAACTTATGGGCAACTTTTAAATACTTTTTATAATTTTCGGTAGTAAGATTTTCATCGAAGGCTTTTTTAGTGATGAGATAAGCATTGTAGTAGATTTCCGGAGCTTCAATCAAATTATTTTTTATAATTTTCAATTTCTTGATAGTTTTTTCTATGAACTTTAGAGCTTCTGTTAATTGATCATTTTCAAAAAGAAATAATGCATTCAAATTATGATAATATATACCTGCATTCGGATTTATTGAGAAATCAAATTTATGTTTTAAATCACTTATTGTCGTTTTCATCTCTTCCCAAGATTTGATAGAATGATAATAAATACCTTCAATATAATAAAATTCAGGAATAATTGTAATTTCTTTTCCTGATGAAGTTTTTGTTAATTCGGAAGTTACTTTACAAAACATCTTAAAATCTTTTTTAAAGAATAAAATGAAGAGATAAATAGTTGTGAAATATTTTAAGAGATTTTTTTTACTTTTCGCAAGTTTTAGCGATCTCAGAATAAAGAATTCTGCTTGATCATAATAGCCGATAAAAGACAATGTTCTAGCAATCATATGATAATAATATTTATTTCTCGTTACCATACAATCCTTTTTATTTTTTTGAAAATAGTTCAGAGCATCCCAAAAATTTCCTTCATAAAGATTGATATGTCCCATTCCATTTGATATCAAACCCATAAAATAATAAATTTTCCGCTTATTCTTAAAAAATTCTGCTTTTTTATAAAATTCTTTCGCTTTTTTGAATTGAAACAGTTCAAAATTGATAAAAGCAATACGGCAATAAATATAACCCAAATTAAAATTTAGCTCATCTTTTTCAGCAAGATTTTTTGCTTGAATATAATATTTCAAGGCATTTTTATTTTCATTCAGGCGATAGAAGTAAAATCCTAGATTACTATAGGCTGCACTAAGTAGATACTCCAATTTTTTTGTTTGCTGGCAGATTTCAATCATTTCTTTAATAATTTTAATACTAATCTTAATTTTATTTATTCTAAAATAAGCACTGCTAACTAAATGAAGAATTCTTGCCTTTTGATTATTACTCCATAGGTTAATTTCTTTACAATTTTTTTCATAATAAAGAGTTATTTCACTATAATTATTTTCTGCTTGAAAATATTGTAATTTTTTCATAATTAGTTCGTTTTTAAAAAAATTATCTTCACAATAATCTATATTTTTCTTCAAATATGCATAAACTTCTTTTGATTTATCATAATTTCCTCGATCTCTGACTCTTAACTCATAGTTAAACAAAATATACATCAGATTGTCAGGGTGTATTTTAATAAGATCATTTCTGGAATAATTAATTATCTTACCAAGTTTTTCTAATTTAACAAATTCTCTATTGCGATGTAACTTGTGATAAATTTCTATAGCTTTCTCTAAAAGTTCAGAAAAATGTTTATTTTTTTGTAAATATTTGAAGTACATCATTTTATCAGAAAATTCTAAATTATCTTTGTGTCTAAAATAAATAATCACTTTTTCTATAATTTCGAACCGGAGGCTTCTACTTGCACTTTCCTGTATATATTTTTTGAAAAAAGCATATTGGAATTTGATGTTATGAGGATCTTGAATCAATAGATCTTTCTTTTTCAATTCAGTTATATGGTCTTGTATTTTTATAATTGAGAATTGAAATATTTCTTGAATTTCTTTAATTGTAAATATATCTTTCCAGAAAGAAACAGAGGTTAAAAACTTCATTTCATTTTGATTTAATGTTTTCAAGATTGAGAGATGTTTTTTTATCATTTCTTCATTATAAAAGTCATAAGCAATTTCGTTAGAAGAAAAGTGCCAGGAAAGTTCATTTTTTGAAATTACTTTCTCTTTTTGTAAAATCTGTAAAAATTCGTTAATAAGAATTAGATTCCGATTAGCATTTTTATTTATGAAATCTTTTATTTCTGCTGGAAGAACATTTTTACCAAAAATTAGATTTAAATAGTTTTCGAATTCTTTGTTAGCAAGCTTGGGAAGTTTGTATTTACGAATTTTAACACTAAATTCAGATTCCTGATGAGTATTTTTCTGATCTACAATGATAAGTTTAAATTTCTTATTTTGTTCTATCAGTTTATTTAGAAATACAAAGTTTTTATTTACAGCTTTCATATCTAAAATGAAAATCACATTTTTTGTATAAATTACATTTTTAAAAATGATGTTAACAGGAAGATTTTTTTGAATTATTTCAATTATATTAGAATTTTCTTTTTGATCATCTATCCTGAACACAAGATTGTTATGAACAATCAATTTTAAAGCAAGGAAACTAATCGTTTCATCAATTGCATCTTTCTTATCACCGATAATCTTTACTATTTGTGATTTTTGAACATAATTAACAATAGTTTTTACTACTTTCTCTCGATAAAGGTTAAATTTTATTTTTGAATCAATAGAATTGTCGTCCGCTGTACTAATATTGTATTTTTTTATAAAAGGATGAATATCCCGAACTACTTGTGAACAAGATTGATATCTCTCACGAGGACTAAAGGATAGCAGTTTTTCAACAACCATTATTATTTCATTTTCAACTGGAAATGCCGGAACAATTTTTTCTCTTTCTGTCTTTATCCTGTTCTTTAATACATCCAAAGGAGCTGTATTACTTTCAGGAAGTTTCCCAATTAAAATAATAGAAAATAAAATTCCGAGTGCATAAAGGTCGGATTGTTTGGTGAGATTTGTTTTTCCAGGATTTGTGATAAGCTCGGGAGCGAGATAATTGGCAGTTCCGGAAATATCTGTCAAATGTTTTGCAACAATTAATGAGGATAGACCAAAATCGGAAATTTTAACTTGAATTCCATTTTCATTTAAATAAAATAAAACATTATCAATCGAAATGTCTCCGTGTAATTTATCTCTCTCGTGTAAGAAATTGAGACCTTTTAAGATTTGCCAGGAAATCTCCAAAAATCCTTTGGTTCCTCGTCTTTTACAGTATTCTAGAGGATCAATTTTCTCATAATAAGGCATAATGTAATAAGAAGCGCCGTCAAAATGAAAACCTGAACCGATCAATTTTATTAAATTCGGATGTTCCGCTTCTTTTATAAATAAACATTCTTCGAAAAATCCTTGATAAAAAGGAGATTCGGGAAGTATGTATTTAAAAACAACTTTTTTTGTGGACTCTTTGTCTATCGCTAGAATTACTTTGCTATTTACTGAATCCTGAAGTGTTTTTAAGAATTTATATTTTCTGGGTAAAATTTGCCTCATATAATGTAATCCTCTAATTATTTAATCAATTAATAAACTTAATTTCTATTATTAACCTAACTGTCAATATTTTATATGACCTAACACAATAATTTATCAATGAGACTGTTCACATCTCATCCCACCTTTTTCAATAAGTTAGCTGCTATAGCTTTGGTAATATTGCACA
>JAIORE010000030.1 GCA_021108315.1 Candidatus Cloacimonadota bacterium | reverse complement strand
CTCATACTAAATTCAAAGCTGAGACTTATATTTTGACAAAAGATGAAGGTGGACGTCATAAACCATTTTTCACAGGTTATCGTCCTCAATTCTATTTCCGTACAACAGATGTTACCGGTTCGGTAATCCTTCCTGAAGGTGTAGAAATGGTTATGCCAGGAGATAATGTAACTGTGAATGCAGAATTGATTACTCCTATTGCTATGGAAAAAGGGCTTCGTTATGCTATCCGTGAAGGTGGCAGAACAATCGGTGCTGGCGTTGTTAGCGAAATAATTGGATAAGGTACTTTTATGCGTGAAATAATAATATTAGCTTGTGAAGAATGTAAGAATAGAAATTATTCTACTACAAAGAACAGAAGAAAACATCCTGGAAGAGTAGCTTTTAAAAAATTCTGCCCAAAATGTAGAAAGCACACAGAACATAAGCAAACAAGATAAAATTTAAAAGAAGTAGGTTAGTAGCTCAATTGGTAGAGCACCGGTCTCCAAAACCGGGGGTTGCGGGTTCGATTCCTGCCTAGCCTGCCATTCTTTGAATAAGGAATATAAAAAAAGATGAAAAAGATTATTCGTTTTTTTAAAGATGTGAGACAAGAGATGTCCTATGTTAGTTGGCCAAGTAAAGTTGATTTAAAGGAAGGCACTACTGTTGTGATAGTTATGTCTGCTTTTGTAGCGATATTTTTATCATTAATTGATACACTATTTAATTTTTTAATTAGAACACTTCTTCTAAAAAGTTAATGTCATGAAATGGTATGTTGTTCACACTTATGCTTCTCATGAATTTAAAATAAAAGAAGCAATTGAAAAGGGAATAATAGGATTAGAAATTGAAGATAAAATTGGTCGAATTTTAATTCCTACCCAAAAGACATTTCATATTCGCGAAGGAAAGAGAATAGAGAGAGAAAAAAAATTATACAATAGTTATCTGATAATAGAAGCTGAACTTGTACCGGAAGTTATTTCATACATACTTGGAATGCCTGGGATTACTAATTTTTTAGGGACTGGTAAAAAACCTTTACCACTTTCCGAAATGGAAGTAAATAGATTATTAGGCATCAATGAAAGAGATAAAACCCAAACTAAATCTGTAGAATATTATCCGGGAGATATGGTAAAAATTACTTCAGGACCATTTACGGAATTTGAGGGAGTAATTGATAGAATTAATGCGGAACAACTCAAATTAACTGTAAATGTTACAGTATTTGGAAGACTTACTCCTATAGAAGTTAGATTTGATCAAATAGAAATAATGTAGATATAGAGGAAATAATGGCTAAACCAAAAGATTATGTTCATGTAATAAAACTTCAACTTCCTGCAGGAAAGGCAACCCCAGCTCCTCCGGTAGGTCCTGCCCTTGGGCAAGCTGGAATAAATATTGGAGAATTTTGTAAAAATTTTAATGATAAAACAAAGGACTCTCCCGGTATGATCTTCCCAGTAATTATCTATGTAAATAAAAATAAATCTTATACATTTGAAATAAAAACTCCACCAGCTGCAATTCTGATTAAAAAGGAAGTAGGACTTGCAAAAGGTTCTTCAGAACCAAATCGTGATAAGGTCGGTACTATCAGCAAAGCTTCAGTTAGAAAAATTGCTGAAATTAAAATGAAAGACCTAAATGCATACACGATTGAAGCAGCAATGAGTATGATCGAAGGTACTGCAAGAAATATGGGTGTATTGGTAGAAAAATAGACTCATTCGAAAAGCAGGAGATATACAAATAAGGAGACTAGTATGGATAGTAAAAGGTACAAAAAAGCCTATGAGATGATAGAGAAAGAGAAACGCTATCAACTTGGTGAAGCTGTTGAACTTTTAAAGAAATTACCAACTGGTAAATTTGATGAAACAGTAGAAGTTCATTTTCATCTCGGAGTAGACCCGAGAAAAGCTGACCAACAAATTCGTAACTCACTCGTCTTACCTCATGGGACTGGAAAAACGAAGACAATCTTAGTTTTTGCAGAAGGTGAAAAAGCTGATGAAGCCAAAGAAGCCGGTGCAGAATATGTAGGATTGCAAGAGTATATCGACAAAATTAAGTCCGGTTGGCTCGAATTTGATGTTGTAATCTCTACCCCAAATTTAATGGGAAAAATTGGACGCTTAGGGAGAGTTTTAGGTCCACGTGGTCTTATGCCGAATCCTAAAGTTGGAACAGTTACAATGGATGTGAAAAAAGCAGTTAATGATTCTAAAGGCGGAAAAGTAACTTATAGGATTGATAAGCTGGCAAATTTACATCTTCCGGCAGGAAAAGTAAGCTTTGAACCCAAAAAATTATCTGATAATGTATTGATGATAATCAATGCAATTTTGAAAGATAAACCTGCTACAGTTAAGGGAGTTTATATAAAAAGTATCTCATTAACTTCTACAATGGCACCGAGCATTAAAATTGATGTCCCCAGTATCACACTGGAAGCCAAGAAATAGGAGGTAATGATGTTACAACAATACAAAATTGACGAAGTAAACCAATTAAAAACACGTATGACTAACGCAAAATCTATTGTTTTGGTAGACTACAAAGGAATAAATATTGAAGAAGTTGATGAATTACGTAACAGAATGAGAGATGCAAATGTTGATTATTTTGTTTCAAAAAACACTTTTATAAAAATCGCTCTTAATGAACTTGGGATTAATGGTTTAGACAAATATCTTATAGGTTCGACAGCAGTTGCAGTTTCATTGGAAGATGAAGTTAGTCCAGCGAGAGAATTTGCAAAATTTAAAAAAGAAGTAGTGAGTGATAAAGACTTTCCTTCTTTTAAATACGGTTATGTTTCCGGTAATGTTATTGATAGTGACCAACTTCAGAAATTATCTCAATTACCGGGTAAAGATGCTTTAATTGCAATGACATTACAAATGATGAATGCTCCTATTTCAGGTTTTGTTGGAGCTTTATCCGGAATAATCAGAAAATTCGTCTATGTAGTAGATGAAATTGCCAATCAAAAAAAAGAAAATTAAATAAATATCCGAATGGAGGAAAAAATGACTGATAAACAACAACAAGTAATTGATATTATCAAAGAAATGACAGTAATTGAGCTTTCTGAGCTCGTAAAAGAATTAGAAGAAATCTTTGGTGTAACCGCTGCTGCTCCTGTTGCATCTGCTGCTGCCGCTGCTCCTGCTGAAGCTGCTGCGGAAAAAACAGAATTTGATGTAGTTCTCACTAGTGCTGGTGCTAAGAAAATCCAAGCAATCAAAGTTGTGAGAGCAATTACCAAATTAGGTTTAAAAGAAGCAAAAGAATTAGTTGATACTTGCCCAAAACCCGTGGTAGAAGGTGTATCAAAAGACGAAGCGGAAGCTGTGAAAAAACAAATTGAAGAATCCGGAGCTACAGCTGAAATTAAATAATTGTGAGCATTTTTCTATGGAAGTGAGAAGTTTTACATCTCACTTCCTTTGCTTATAAAAATTATGAAAAAAATAAAACGAGTAAAATCGTTTTTTATACTTTTTAAGGAGTAATGCTTTTGAAAATTAAAAGTTATTCTCGTATAGGAAAAAAAGCTATAGATGCTGGTGTGCCTTTGGTTCCTGTTCCCAATCTTTTATCAATGCAAATAGATTCTTTTAATAATTTTCTACAACGTGATGTTCATCCGAAGCGTCGTAAAAGAAAAGGATTACAACAAGTTCTAGAATCTATTTTTCCTTTGGAAGACCAAAAAGGTATTTATCATTTAGAATTTTTAAATTATATAGTATTAAAAGAAAAATATAAAACGGATGAGTGTATTGAACGTAATCTGTCATATCAGGCACCTGTAAAAGCTCAAATGCGTTTGACTGTTTATAAAGAAGATGTTCTCAAAGAAACCGGTGTAAAGGAAGTCTTAAATTCTATTGAACAAGATGTTTTTCTCGGTGAAGTTCCTCTCGTTACTCCGCAAGGTACTTTTATAATTAATGGTGCTGAACGTGTGATAATCAGTCAATTACATCGTTCTCCCGGTATTTTTTTCTTAGAAGAAACTCATGCCAGTGGGAAATTATTAAATTCTGCTAAACTAATTCCTTATAATGGTTCTTGGCTTGAATTTAAAATGGATATTCATGATTCAATATTTGTTCTAATTGATAAAAGACGCAAATTACCTGTAACTGTTATGCTCAGGGCTATTGGCTTATCCACAAATAAAGAACTTCGTGACCATTTTTATGAAAGTGAAATGATTGATACTACAAAAGCTGAGGAAAAGTTTTTGTTTGAAGATATTATTGATAAAGAAACCGGTGAAATTATTTTCGAAGCTGCAACAGAGATTACAGAAGAAATAATAACAGATTTAATTGCTTCTTCAATTGATGAAGTAAAAATTGTTTCTGATGAATCGGCAATTACTTTCAAAATTTTAGAAAGTACTATTGCAAAAGATCAAACTGAAAATCAAGAAGAAGCAGTAAAAAAAATATATACATTGATTCGACCTGGAGAAGAACCTACTTATCAAGCAGCTTTAGATCTTTTCAATCGCATGTTCTTCAATGAAAGACGTTATAATCTTGATGAAGTTGGAAGATATAAATTAAATAACAGATTAGAATTAGATATCCTTTCAGACGTTCATATCTTAACTAAAGAAGATATAATAGCTATAATTGAACGACTTATCATGGTTTATAAAGATGTAGACATTGTTGATGATATTGATCATCTTTCAAATCGCCGTGTTCGTAGTGTTGGAGAATTACTTATTGAACAATATAATATTGGATTATCGAGAGTTGCCAGAACAGCTATAGAAAGAATGTCTATTGCAAATCCTGAGGAAATTACTATTCACGATATTATTAATAGTAATGCTCTAATTGCAGTTGTTCAATCTTTCTTTCTTACCGGACAGCTTTCGCAATATATGGAACAAACTAATCCTTTGACTGCTATCACTCATAAAAGAAGATTTTCTGCACTTGGACCAGGTGGATTGACAAGAGAAAGAGCCGGCTTTGAAGTTCGTGATGTTCATTATTCACATTACGGTAGAATTTGTCCCATCGAAACTCCGGAAGGTCCTAATATTGGTTTGATAGCTTCTCCTGCTATGTATGCCAGAATTAATAAATTAGGATTCCTTGAAACTCCTTATATTAAAGTTGAGAATGGATATATCACTAAAGAAGTTGATTATCTTGATCCGACTCATGAAGAAAAATATTTAATTGCTCAGGCAAATATAAATTTTAATAGTGATCTCAAAATTACAGATGATTTTGTTTTTGCCAGAGAAAAAGGTGAATTTAAACAAGTAACTCCGGAATCAGTACATTATATGGATGTCTCTTCCCAACAAGTTGTATCGGTTTCAGCATCTTTAATTCCATTTCTGGAACATGATGATGCGAATAGAGCACTTATGGGTTCAAATATGCAGAGACAAGCTGTTCCATTACTAAATCCTGATGTCCCGGTAGTTGGTACTGGAATGGAGAAAATTGTAGCTGAGGATAGTGGGATCCTGGCAATAGCTCCATACAACGGAACAGTAAAAAAAGTTACAGGTTCTTATATTGATATTGAAAGAGATCGTGGTGATGGTGATGTATTGGATATTGGAATTAAAAATAGAATTTATTTGAAAAAATTTCAAAGATCTAACCAAGATACAACTATAAACCAAAAACCGATTGTGAAACTTGGCGATAAAGTAAAAGAAGGTGATGTTTTATCTGATGGACCTTCTGTAATAGATGGAAGGCTTGCTTTAGGAAAAAATCTTACAGTTGCTTTTATGCCTTGGTATGGCTACAATTTTGAGGATGCAATAATTCTCAGTGAAGGAATTGCTAGAGAAGATACACTTACCTCACTTTATATTGAAGAGCATGAAGTTCTGGTTCGTAATATGAAGAATGGTAAAGAGGAACTTGCTTACGATATTCCTAATGTTCCAACCAAAGCTCTTAGAAATCTTGATAAATCAGGTATCATAAGAGTTGGTTCTGTTGTACAAGCCGGTGACATAATTGTCGGAAAAATCACACCAAAAAATATTGATATAGATCCTTCTCCCGAAGAGAATCTAATGAGAGCATTATTTGGTGATAGAGCCGGTGACTTCACAAACAGTTCTTTAAAAGCTAAACCTGGTATGCAAGGTGTGGTTATTGATGTAAAAGTATTTTCACGCTTGGAAGATAATGATGAATTTGAAGAACAAGTAAACAAAAAGGAAAAATTAGCTATTCATAAAGACGAATACAATGCAAGAGCACAAATCATGGCTGATTTCTTAAAAAAACAATTCTCAAAACATCTTCTCGGTGAAACTGCTAAAAATATTGTTGATAAAAAAACTAATATGTTCTTTATACCTACTGGAAAAAAAATAACAGCAAATGACCTGAAAAAAATTAATTTTAAACGATTAAATCTAAAATACGATCTTATTGAAGATTTTGAAAAAAATCAATTTATCTATAATAATGTAATTTTAAAGGTTAATAAAGCTGAAGAAGAAAGCATGAATATTTTGAAGAAGAATCAGGAACGTTTGAAACATGGTGATGAACTACCTTATGGCGTTCGTAAAATGGTTAAAGTATTTATTGCTAAAAAACGTAAAATTGAAGTCGGTGATAAAATGGCTGGACGTCATGGAAATAAGGGTGTGATCTCTCGGATCAGTTCTTTAGAAGATATGCCATTTTTGAAAGATGGCACTCCAGTAGATATTATTCTAAATCCTCTTGGGGTACCTTCTCGTATGAATATTGGTCAAATTATGGAAACTCACCTCGGGATAGCAGCGAAAACTTTAGGACTTAATACGGAAACACCTGTTTTTGATGGTGCTTTGGTTGAAGATATCGTGAGTGCAATGAATGAAGCAAAATTACCAGAAGATGGAAAACAGGTTCTTTATGATGGAAAAACAGGTGAACCATTTGAAGGTAGAGTTACGGTCGGTGTGATGTATATGCTTAAATTAAACCATCTTGTTGCTGATAAAATGCATGCTCGTTCTACAGGACCTTATTCATTGATTACTCAGCAACCATTGGGCGGAAAGGCTCAGCATGGTGGTCAAAGATTAGGTGAAATGGAAGTTTGGGCTTTAGAGGCTTATGGTGCTTCCAGATTACTTGAAGAAATGCTGACCATAAAATCTGATGATGTAGATGGAAGAACTAATGCTTTCAAGGCTATTACAAATGGTCAAGATCCACCTAAACCAGGTGTTCCTGAATCATTTAATGTACTTATTAGTGAATTAAAATCATTGTGCTTTAATATTGATTTTATTGTTGATGAAAATTCAGAATAAACCTTTGTTATTTGTGGAGGGATATCCTAAGTGATTAGAGAAATAAGAAGAAATAAAATTATTGATGATTATGATCGAGTTAAGATAAAAATAGCTTCTCCGGATGCTATTCGCGAATGGTCTTATGGTGAAGTGATCAAACCTGATACATTAAATTACAGAACTTTGAAACCTGAAAAAGGTGGTTTGTTTTGTGAAAGAATTTTTGGTCCTGAAAAAGATTATGAATGTAGCTGTGGGAAATATAAGAAAAAACGTTTCCAAAATACAGTTTGTGATAGATGCGGGGTTGAAATAACTACTTCCAGAGTTCGCAGAAGTCGCATGGGACATCTTGAATTAGCAGTTCCAATAGCTCATATCTGGTTTGTAAAAAGTTTACCGAGTGTAATCGGAACAATCCTTGATATGACTATTCGTAAGCTGGAACGAGTTTTGTATTATGAATCATATATCATTTTAGATCCCGGCGATAGTGAATATGAAAAGAAAGAACTCATTGATGTTGATGAATATTATGAAAATCATGATAAAATGGGTGACACTTTTCATGCTCTGATGGGAGCAGAAGCTATTCAGGTTTTATTAGCAGAGATCAATCTTGAAGATGAAGCAATGCATTTGCGAACAAGCATCAAAATGGAAACATCTGTTCAAAAAAAACTTAAACTGATTAAACGTCTTAAAGTAGTTGATAAATTTGTTCATTCCCAAAATAAACCTGAATGGATGGTATTAGAAGTCCTACCGGTTTTACCTCCAACGTTGAGACCATTGGTACAATTGGAAGGTGGTAGATTTGCCACAGCAGATTTTAATGAGCTATACCGAAGAGTTATTACACGAAACAACAGATTACGTGGATTGATAGAAATTAATGCTCCTGAAGTGATTCTTAGAAATGAAAAAAGAATGCTTCAAGAAGCAGTAGATGCTTTGATTGATAATACCAGAAAATCTCGTCCAGTAAAAGGTAGAGGTAATAGACCACTCAAATCACTTGCTGATCAACTAAAAGGTAAAACAGGTCGTTTCAGACAAAATTTACTTGGAAAACGAGTTGATTATTCAGGAAGATCCGTTATTACGGTTGGGCCTAACTTAAAATTGCATCAATGCGGTTTACCAAAAGCTATGGCGATTGAATTATTCCGGCCCTTTATCATTGAAAGATTGGAAAAAATGGGTGAAGTGGAAAAAGCAAAAACTGCTAAAAAATTGATTGATAAACAACAGCCTAAAATATGGAAAATACTGGAAGAAGTTATCCAAGATTATCCGGTTTTATTGAATAGACAACCAACTCTTCACAAGCATGGATTCCAAGCATTTATGCCTGTTCTTATAGAAAGCAAAGCTATTGAATTGCATCCGTTGGTTTGTATTCCATATAATGCTGATTTTGATGGTGATCAAATGGCTGTTCATATCCCGTTATCAAGTGATGCTCAAATGGAAGCCCGTGTTCTGATGCTGTCGTCAAGAAATCTTCTTTTACCTTCAAATGGTAAATTAGCAATGGCTACAAATCAGGATATTGTACTGGGAAATTATTATCTCACTGTTTTGAAAACCAAAGAACCGGAAACCGAAGAAGAGATTAAAAAGTTAAAATATTTTAATTCAGCCGATGAGGTAATTTATGCTTCTGAATATGAAGAATTTGTAAATAATCAGAAAAGAGAGAATGATTATGAAAAGAAATTAGATATTCATTCTTGGATTAAGTTGAAAATTGGGAGAAAACTCATCATTACTACAGTAGGAAGAGTTATATTTAACCAAATTTTACCAAAAGAATTATCCTTCCAGAACGATACATTTACCAAAAGTAAACTAAATGAACTTGCTATGGATTGTTTCTTGGCAGTAGGTCAAGTTAGAACTGCTGATTTTTTAGATCGTATTAAAAATCTTGGTTTCAAATATGCGACTAAAGCTGGTATTACTTTTAGCTTCAGTGATGTAGTTTCTCCAAAATCAAAAGATAGTATTTTAGAGGAAGCAGAGAAGCAAGTTCAAAAAATCATTGAAAGTTATATGAATGGTGAAGTTACTGAAACGGAACGATATAATCGTGTAATTGATAAGTGGAAAATGGCAACGGAAGCAGTAACCGACGAACTTATGATTGAACTTGCCAAAGATAAACAAGGATTTAATCCAATCAATATGATGTATATCTCACGCGCTCGTGGTGGTAAAGACCAGATTAAACAGCTTGGTGGAATGCGTGGTTTGATGGATAAACCATCTAAAGGAAGTTCAGAAAATGCTGCTGAAGTTATCGAAACACCTATTAAATCAAATTTCAAAGAAGGTTTAACTGTTTTGGAATATTTTATTTCAACTCATGGTGCTCGTAAAGGATTGGCAGATACAGCTTTAAAAACAGCAGATGCCGGATATTTGACGAGAAGATTGGTAGATGTTGCTCAAAATGCAATTATAATGATAGAAGATTGTGGAACTATCGAAGGAACGGTAGTCTCTGCACTTCGAGAAGGATTGGAAATTGTAGAACCCTTGAGTGAGCGTATCAAAGGACGTGTAACTGCAGAAGATGTTTATGATCCAATTACAGAAGAATTATTGGTTGGAATAAATAAAGAAATTACCGATGATATTGCCAAAACCATTCAACATCATGGTATTAATGAAGTAAAAATACGTTCAATTCTTACTTGTGAAGCAGAAAAAGGTATTTGTGCAAAATGTTACGGTAGAAATATGGGAACTTATAAACCGGTAACAATCGGTGAACCTGTAGGAGTGATTGCAGCTCAAAGTATTGGAGAACCTGGAACTCAGCTTACTCTGAGAACATTCCATATTGGTGGAACCACCAGAACAGATGTTGATAGAGCAGAAGTTGATGTTATGACATATGAGACGGATAATGAAACTGAAAAAAATATTCGATTAACTGTCCAATTTGATAAGGTAAATACAGTTGTTAATCCGTCTGGTGAGTTAATTTCGATTAGCCATTTAGGTAAGATCCAGATTATTAAAACTTATACAAATATAAAAGATGGTAAAGAAAAAGAAGAGATCGCTGAAGATTACAAAGTTGAATATGCATCTACCATCTACGTAAAAGATAGTGAAAAGGTAGTTAAAGACACTAAATTATTCAGTTGGGATCATTATAACAATCCCCTTATAGCTACTGCTAAAGGTAAAATCAGATATGAAAATTTTGTTAAAGATCAAACCTTTAAAGAGGAATTTAACGATCTTACAGGACAACGTGAAATTACAATTATAGAATCTAAAGACAGAAAAATTCAACCTCAATTCAAAATTGTTCAGGAAGATGGAACTGAAGTTCTAATTCTTACCCAATCAGGTTTAAGCGTGGAAATTGATGATGGTGCAATGGTATATCCAGGTGATATTTTAGGTAAATCTTCCAGAATAACCATTAAACAAAGTGATATTACCGGTGGTTTGCCGAGGGTTCAGGATTTCTTTGAAGCTCGTGTACCACGTAATAAAGCTATTGTTACTGAAATATCAGGAAAAGTTTCAATTGGTGATCTTACAAAATCGGGTAGAGCAATATTTGTTAAATCGGAAGAAGGAACAAAGAAAAAATATATAATACCTCCGGGAAAACGTATCATCGTTCATGAAGGTGATATTCTTGATAATGGAGATGCACTTTCGGACGGACAATTGGATCCTCATGATATTCTCAAAGCAAAAGGTATTAATGCTGCCCAAACTTTGATTAGAGATGAAATTCAGGAAGTTTATAGAAAACAAGGTGTGAAAATTGATGATAAACATATTAGTGTGATTATTCGTCAGATGTTCAAAAAAGTAGAAATAAAATCTCAAGGACATTCAAGGTTCTTAGAGGGAGAAATAGTAGATAGAAATCGTGTAATAGCTGAAAATAAAGAGCTCGAAGAAAAGGGTGGCGAAGGAGCCACTTTCGAACAATTGTTGCTCGGTATTACCAAAGCCTCTCTGTTAACTGATAGTTGGCTTTCTGCGGCATCATTCCAAGAAACTACAAAAATACTCACCCAAGCAGCTGTTGCCGGTCAGGTTGATGAATTGGAAGGGCTAAAAGAAAGTATAATTATCGGTCATAGAATTCCGGTGGGAACTGGTACAAAATTGTATAATAACCAAGTTCAACTGGCAGTAAATGAGGGTAAATCAATTGGTGATATTATAAAAAGCTTTGCTCATGTCGAGGAAAGTGAAGATATTGATAGCTTACTTGATTTCTAAATAATACATCTGAGTTTTCAAATAATGATGAAAATTCAGAATTAAAACGGAGGAAAACAGTGCCAACAATTAATCAGTTAGTACGTAAGGGTCGTAAAAAGATCGTTAAAAAGAAGAAAAATCGTGCTTTGTCTTCTTGTCCACAAAGACGTGGAGTTTGTACAAGGGTGTTGACGTCAACCCCTAAAAAACCAAACTCAGCATTGAGAAAAATTGCCAGAGTTCGTTTGACGAATGGCTTTGAAATTACTGCATATATTCCCGGTGAAGGTCATAATCTACAGGAGCATTCAATTGTTCTTGTTCGCGGTGGTAGAGTGAAAGATTTGCCTGGTGTTCGTTATCACATTGTTCGTGGTGCATTGGATACATCAGGGGTAGAAAATAGAACTCAATCTCGTTCCAAATACGGAACTAAGAGACCGAAAAAATAGGAGGACCGAATGTCTAGAAGACGTAAGAACATTGAAAGAGAAGTGCTACCGGATCCGAAATATAATAATGTAGTATTAAGTAAATTCATCAATACAATAATGCTCAAAGGCAAAAAAAGTCTTGCTGAACAGATAGTTTACGGTGCTTTGGATATTATCAAAGAAAAGACAAAAGAAGACCCTTTAAAGGTTTTTTTACAAGCACTTGATAATGTAAGACCATTGATTAAGGTTGTTTCCAGACGTATTGGTGGAACAAACTTGCAGATTCCTACAGAAGTAACTCCCAAAAATGCTCAAGCTATGGCTTTTCGTTGGATGGTTACTTTTACCAGAAAGCGTTCTGAAAAGACTATGAAAGAACGTTTGGCTTCCGAATTACTTGCTGCTTACAAAAAAGAAGGTGGTAGTATTAAGAAAAGGGAAGATACTCACAAAATGGCGGAAGCGAATAAAGCTTTTGCACATCTAAAATTCTAGAATAGTATTATTATGCCACAAGATATATCAATCATCAGAAATATTGGTATAATGGCACATATTGATGCCGGAAAAACAACAACAACCGAAAGGATTTTGTTCTATTCCGGCATTATTCATAAAATGGGTGAAGTTCATGATGGAAATGCCGTTATGGATTGGATGATTCAGGAAAAAGAACGTGGAATCACAATTACTTCTGCTGTTACCACCTGCCTTTGGAATGAAAAAAAAATCAATATTATTGATACTCCCGGACACGTTGATTTCACTGCGGAAGTTGAACGCTCTCTAAGGATTCTGGATGGAGTAATTGCAATATTTTGTGCAGTTGGTGGTGTTGAACCTCAGACAGAAACGGTTTGGTTTCAAGCAGATAAGTATAAAGTTCCTCGCATTGCTTTTATCAATAAACTTGATCGCTCCGGTGCAGATTTTGATTCTGTAGTTGATAAAATCCATGACCGTCTTACCAAAAATGCACTTCCTGTTCAAATTCCAATTGGTTTAGAAGATAATTTTGAAGCGATAATTGATTTGCTCTCTATGAAAGCCTATTACTTTGATAAAGATGATCAAGGTATAAATTACTATTCAAAACAAATTCCGAATTCTTATCTTGAAATAGCCCAAACATCAAGAGATGCATTAATTGAACATCTCGCTGAATATGATGACGAAGTAATGATGAAATATTTGGATGGGATGAAAATTACCGAACAGGACTTGAGTAAAGTAATTCGGAAAGCAACAATTTCTAAACAATTTGTGCCAATCTTATGTGGATCATCATTAAAAAACAAAGGAGTCCAACTCTTATTAAACGCAATAACCAATTACCTACCTTCTCCTTTGGAAGTTCCAGCTGTTTCCGCTTTGAATAAAAAGAGCAAAGAAACCGTAGAAATTCACCCAGAAATAAATGCACCATTCTCAGCACTGGTTTTTAAAGTTCAAATTGATAAATATCTTGGAAAGATATTTTACATTCGTGTTTACTCTGGATCATTGAAAAAAGGTGAATCCGTATTCAATCAGACTAATGGAAAACGTGAAAGAATAGCACGTATGTTGCAAATACATTCAAATAAGAAGAAAGATGTTTGGGAATTGGTTGCAGGTGATATTGTAGCAATTGCAGGTCCAAAATTTGTAAAAACAGGTGATACATTAACTTCTCAAAACTTTAATATTCAATTAGCAGATATAAATTTCCCCGATTCGGTAATTTCGCAAGCTATTGAACCTAAAACCAAAGCTGATGAAAAGGCTCTAATGGAAACTCTTCATAAACTTGAAGAAGAAGACCCTACTTTTAAAGTTAGCCAAAACAAAGAGACTGGACAGACATTGATCTCCGGAATGGGAGAACTGCATTTAGAAATTATTATAGACCGTTTACGTAGAGAATTCAATGTAAAAGCAAATGTAGGAAAACCTCAAGTTGCTTATAAAGAAACGATTGGTAATGAAATTATTGGTGAAGGAGAATTCATTCGTGAATTAAATGGAAAAGGACAATTTGCCGTGGTAAAAATGAAATTATCTCCTCTCACCAAAGAAGATATTTCAGAAAATAAATTAATTTATCAAAATTCAATAACTGATGAGATTATCCACAAACAATACTGGGATTGTATAGAATCAGCTGCTTTAAATGCTTGTCTGGATGGTCCGCTTATCAATTCTCCTGTAGAAGGTATAAAAGTTGAACTAATTGATGGAAAATATCACGAAGTAGATTCAAATGAAACAGCATTCAGTATTGCAACTTCTCTTGCAGTAAATAATGCACTCCGAAAAGCAAAAGGTCATATTATGGAACCTGTAATGCTCGTAAATGTGATCACTCCTGAAGATTTTGTCGGTGATATTATCGGTGATATTAATTCTAAAAGAGGAAAGATTGAAAAGATTTACACCAAAGAAAATAGCAAGCAAGAGATAATTTCAGAAATTCCTATGAGTGAACTTTTTGGTTATTCTACAAGACTACGTTCTTTATCGCAAGGTAGAGCAATTTACACAATGGAATATCTTAAATATGAAAAAGTTCCGGCAAATATTCAAGAAAAAATATTAAAACGTATTCGAGGATACTAAAGAATTATAAATTACAAATTTTAAATTATAAATGAAAACCACTACCAACTTTCAATTATCAACCATCAACTAAATTGTTAAAGTGAAAGCCGAAAATAAGAAAGATATTATTAGCATTTTTAATAGAACTAATCAAGAACAAACAATTTATCAGCTCCAAAAACAAATTGAAGCTATTCTAATAAATTCAACTAACCCAAAATTAGAAACAGAACTGATTCTTTCACATTATCTAAATTGCTCACGTTTTGAACTGTACTTAGACAATAAAAAAACTATTTTACCGGAAAATATTGCAATTATTCAAAAAGCTGTAAAAAAACGCTTGAATAATGTTCCAATTCAATACATTCTAAATGAAGCCTATTTTTGGGGTTTGAAATTTTATGTTGATTCAAATGTTCTAATTCCACGACCGGAAACCGAATTATTAATAGAAAATGTTTTGAAAAACCATAGCGGTAAAATTTCGATTTTGGATATTGGCACAGGTTCTGGGGCTATTTCGATTGCACTTGCAACAGAACTTCCCAAAGCAGATATCTATGCTTCTGATATTTCAAGCGATGCTATAAAAGTTGCTAAAAAAAATGCTATCTATCATAAAACACCTATAAATTTTGTTTATTCTAATCTTTTTGAAAATATTTCGACAAAATTTGATGTTATAATATCTAATCCCCCCTATATTTCAGAACAAGAATATCTTTGTCTATCAGAAGAAATTACAAGATATGAACCAAAATCTGCACTTGTGGCTCAGAATGATGGATATTTTTTTTATGATAACATCCTTTCCCAAGCAGAGCAACATCTAAAAGAAAAAGGTAAAATTTATTTTGAAATTGGTTCGGAACAATCCAATAAAATAAAAGAACTTGCCAGAAAATACGGATTTAAAGAAATCAGAACAATTAAAGATTTGAACAATTTTGATCGTATTATGATCATATCAAAGTAGGTAATTATGCAAAATTTTATAATAAACGGACAGAAAAAATTAAGTGGTGAAGTTGAAATCAGTGGAGCAAAAAACGCAATATTGCCTATTATGGCTGCCTGTTTACTCGCTTCCGGCAAAAGTACACTAAACAATGTTCCTTATCTAAATGACATTAAAATGATGGCTCATTTGATGAGAATTATTGGAGCACGGATAGATCATACAGGCAATACTATGCAAATAGATGCTACAAACTGTAGTTTTTATGAAGCTCCTTATGAACTTGTGAGTAAAATGAGAGCTTCAATTTATGTATTAGCTCCACTTCTGGCACGTTTTGGTGAAGTAAAAGTTTCATTTCCCGGTGGTTGCGCAATTGGAACAAGACCGGTTGATCTACATCTGTATGCTATGGAAAAGCTCGGTGCTAAAATCGTTTTTGAACATGGATATATCATTGCTACAGCCAAAAAGCTGAAAGGTAATTCGATAAAATTCTCAAAATCGAGTGTCGGTGCTACTGCTAATGCACTCATGGCTTCAGTATTAGCAGAGGGAATTACAGATATTTATAATGCAGCTTCCGAACCGGAAATTGGTAGCTTAATAGATTTCTTAATCAAAATGGGTGCAAAAATATCAGGGAAAGATACTACACATTTGGTGATAGAAGGTGTAAATGAACTTTATCCGGTTCCTATGGAGATGATTCCCGATAGAATCGAAGCCGGAACATTCATCATTGCCGGAGCAATTACAAAAAGTAATATTATCATAAAAAAGTGTATTCCTCAGCACTTGGAAAGTTTTCTAACCAAAATAGAGCAAACAGGGACAAAATTGTTGATCAAAGAAAATTCTATTGAAGTGATTCCTACGGATAAAATTTTACCAGTAAATATTAAAACCGAACCTTATCCGCTTTATCCTACTGATTTGCAAGCACAATTTATGGCTTTGATGTGTTTTGCAGAAGGTGAAAGTATAATCGAAGAAACGATTTTTCCCGATAGATTTATGCATATCTCGGAATTGAACAGACTTGAGGCAAATATCTCTATTGATCATAATCGAGCCAGCGTTATGGGAGTAAAAACCTTGAGTGGAGCACAAGTGATGGCTACAGACCTTAGAGCAAGTGCAACCTTAGTTTTAGCAGGTTTGGCTGCCACAGGAAAAACTACAATTTCCAGAATTTATCATATAGATCGAGGTTATGAAAAAATTGAAGAAAAATTACAAAAACTTGGTGCGAATATTATTAGAGAACAAGGATAATTATGAAGATCGCAGTTGCTATGAGTGGTGGTGTAGATAGTTCTGTTGCTGCTGTATTGTTAATTCAAAAAGGTTATGATGTTGTTGGAGTAACCATGAAACATTATAACCCGCAAGCAGCAGAATTTCCTGATAATGAAGGAATTGATATTGCTATCTCTGATGCTGCTGAAGTTTGTAAACAACTGAAGATTAAACATTATATTTTTGATGTTCAAGAGAAATTTGAAAAGATAATTATAAAAAACTTTATTGAAGAATACAAAACCGGTAAAACTCCCAATCCTTGTACATTATGTAATCCTACTATAAAATGGGGAGCTTTTTTTGAACAAGTATTCAAACTTGGAGTTGATAAAATGGCAACCGGACATTATTTGAAGCTTCAAGAAGTTGATTCTGAATATCATTTGTATCGAGCAGATGATAAAAATAAAGATCAATCGTATATGTTGTGGAGATTGAATCAAGAGCAGTTAAGTAGAACGATTTTTCCAATTTCTGATTATTCTAAACCGCAAATCCGAAAAATTGCAAAAGATAATAATTTACATATTGCTCAAAGAAAAGATAGTCAGGAAATATGTTTTATTTACGGAACTTATCACAAGTTTTTAGAAAAATATGTGAAACAAATTCCAGGTCCAATTTTATTAAAAAACGGTGATAAAATAGGTGTTCATAATGGTACAATAAATTACACAATTGGACAACGTAAAGGACTAAATACTCCCTGGAAATCGGCATTATTTGTGAAAGAGATTGATGTTTCGAACAATACAGTAATTGTTACAGATGATATTGATGATCTTTTAAAAAATAATTTTGTTATTAAGGAAATCAATTGGATAAGTGGAAAAAAGCCGGAATCAAAAAATTTAGAAGTTCAGATACGATATAATAGCAAAACTAATATGGTAAAAAATATTTCAAATGTTGCTGACGGTTTAAAAATTGAATTAGTTGAACCTGTACGGGCGATCACAAGTGGACAATCCGCTGTTTTCTATCAAGATGATGAACTTTTGGGTGGTGGAATTATTGTTTGAGATTTTGCTGGAAGTGAAGAAGAATTCACAATGTTATTATCAGGAGAAGATACAACGTTATTTGTCATGAAAAAAGCTTTAATTATCCTTTTTGTCTTATCAGGATTTATTGGATGTATTCAAAGATCTCCACAGCCACCTTCGTCTAAAATCAATAACACCCTCAAGTCTGATTTTTCAACTGAATTTGAAAGATTATTCCTTTCTAACGAACCACTTCGGTATCAAGATAATGTGACTTTTCTCAAGAACATTCGTTTGAAGGAACTCAGCACTACCGAGAAAAATCTTCTCAAAAGCAAACTAAAAATATTTCTGTCACTTGAGAATCGGAATAGAGAATACGCACTGGATTCTCAACACACAGGGGTCGCATCTGAGATTGCTTTTTTAAGGCTACAGGCTATTCAGATTTTTGGAGAAGTCGGGACAAAGAAAGATGCCGAATTCATACAAAATCTATTAAATAATATAGAAAGAGAACATCCATTGTTTGAAGACGAATGCCAGAAAGCTATTAAGAAACTAAGTGACAAATAGCAATTCGCTGAAGCGGATGCCGCTTATCTCAGAGCTATTGTGTTTTTGATGAAAACTTATTGAGAATAAATTTAACTCCCAATTAATAATCAATTTTCTTCAACAAATTAAAAACAGACCTTCTAATCTGTGTTAAGTTTTCTCCACTTACTGCTGAAATTGCCATAATACTCTCTTGTAAATTATCTTCAAATTTCTTGGAAATTGAATTTATTAATTTCTCTTTATTATCCCCAAAGATTGTATCAATCTTACTCAAAACTATAAGATGTGGTTTTCTATCTAAATCAGGATCATAAAGATGTAATTCTTTTTTGAGAGTTTGATAATCTTCAAATGGGTTTGGACTATCAATATCAATCAAAAACAAAAGAATTTTTGTTCGTTGAATATGACGAAGAAATTGAATTCCAAGACCTTTGCCATCATGAGCTCCTTCGATGATTCCGGGAATATCAGCCATCACAAAAGATTCATATTCGGATACTTGTACTACACCAAGACAAGGTTCCAAAGTAGTAAATCTGTAATTAGCAATTTTCGGATGAGCGTCCGAGATTCTACTCAACAAAGTAGATTTTCCTGCATTTGGGAAACCAACTAAGCCGATATCAGCCATCAGTTTTAACTCCAGTTCCAGTTCAAAAAATTGTTCATTTCCACCTGGTTTGGCATATCGTGGAGTTTTATTAGTTGCAGATTTAAAACGTGTGTTGCCTCTACCACCATTTCCACCTTTTGCAAGAATAATCTCTTCTTTATGATCTAATATTTCAGCTATTTTCTCATGCTTACCATCTGTGATGTCATAGATTTCAGTACCAAGTGGGAGTGGTAAAAAAATATTCTCACCTTGAGCACCAGTGCTATTGCTTCCACTTCCATTTTTACCATTTTCAGCTTTATAATGCTTTGAATAACGAAAATTGAGTAAAGTATTTATATTTTCGTTTCCTACCGCAATTACATTTCCACCTTTTCCTCCATCACCACCATCCGGTCCACCTTTTGCAACAAATTTTTCCCTTCGAAAACTTACTGCACCGCTACCACCTTTACCTGATTGAATTTTTATTCGAGCAAAATCAATAAACATATATTTTTATACCTGCCTTTACTTTTATTTGAAAATTTATCTGCTAAAAAATCGGTCAATCATTATTTGTGACAGGAGAATATTCTTACAAAACCTGTACTATCCAAAACTATGAAATCTCTCGCAAAGCCGCTAAGTCGCAAAGAATCAAAAGGAGGAAAGTATTTTACCGAAAAGAATTAATAATTGAATTCACAATTTGATTCTTACATATTTTTCTTTGATCAGTGTTCATCATGGGCTAAATTATATCTTATTCATTTTAGTCGATTTAAATCTGAGTGATTTATAGGCTTTTCAGAATATAATAGACAGGAATTTTGATGTTCAAGAAATTGTAAAAAAATATATTTGGAAAAGGATATGTTGAAATTAAATAGCTCTGAGAAGAAAACTTTGTTATTATTGGTTATTGCCGGATTTTTGAATGGATTTGTTATCAGTACATTCCAAATCCAAGATGTAATTGCGAAAAAAGCGTTGCATTCACTAAACTGGCAGATAACAGTCTTAGTTATGCTTTGGCCAATATCTAACATTTTTTCAATCTGGTGGGGAAAAATTTTAGAACATTCCCGCTCAATTTCAAAATATTTTGTATTAACAGCAATCATCGGAAGATTAGTTCTTATTTTTATGTTTTTTGTAAATAATTACTATCAGTACTTAGGTATTTTAATTATACTTTTTTCATTTAACGCTCTTATCAGCCCAGCCCAAAATTCAATATATCAATTGAAATTCACTAACAAAAACCGGGGAATGATCTTTGGTTTTGTTGTCAGTATCACAACACTTGTTTCAATAATAACAAGCTATGCAATAGGAAAAATATTGGATGTTGATGAGAATCTATACAAGTATATATTTATGATCATCGGAGTTCTCGGTTGTGTAAGTGCTTTGATAATGGCGATGATAAAGATTGATAAAAAAGATAATTACAATTCAAAAAAACTAACCCTAAATGAAATGATTTTTGAACCAATCAAAAGAGGAATTGAAGTATTAAGAAAAAATAGAGATTTTGCTATATTTCAGAGAAATTTCTTCATTTACGGTTCAGCTTTTATGCTATTATTACCTGCAATACCAATATATCTGGTGGAAAGTCTCGGGATGAGCTATACTCAAACATTTATTGCTAAAGCCATAGTTGCCAGTTTAGGAATTCTATTTTTATCACCATTTGCCGGAAAGATTCATGATAAGAAAAATCCTGCTTTTTTCACGACCATAACTTTTGCAATTCTCAGTTTATATCCTCTCATCCTTTTTATTTCCTGCAAAATGTTAGGGAGTTTATACGTAAATTATATTGTCTATTTTGCATTTTTTATTTATGGAATTGCAATGTCGGCAATGGTGATTTCTTGGAATATCAGTTCAATATATTTTGCCGGTTCGGAAGATGTCTCTATGTATCAGAGTGTTCATGTTACTTTGACAGGTTTGAGAGGATTGGTTATGCCTTTTTTAGGATATTTGATACTTAAATATTTTGGAATAGATGTAGTTTTTGTAGTTGCTTTTATGATATTTTTACTTTCATCTTTCTTAAGCTATAGATTATATTTACAGATAGATAAAAAATAGCACATTATTTTATTTTGGAGTTTTTTTTATGAAAAGAATATTGATTATTTTATCGTTACTTTTATTTGTTTCGAGCATTTGGGCAGATCTTACCGTGAAATTCAAAGGGACATCACTTACGGAAAAAATTGATACCAAGAGATTTGATAATACCGAATATTTCAGAGCTTCTGAATTGAACAAAGTATTTCATGCTAAGATCAGTGATGATAAAATTGATCAAAGATTATATGTGAATCTCTACGATGAACAAATTATTTTTTTAATTGAAACATCTTATGTTCAGCATAGAGACAAAATTTATAATTTTAAATATCCTATAAGATCACAAAAAGGTAAATTTTATATTCCTGTTCTTTTCTTGAAAAAAATTCTTCCCAAACTTTTACCTGACAAGATTAAATATTCTGGCAAGAATCTCATTGCAGAAAACCCAAGAGATGATTCAATTAAAAGAATTGTAATAGATCCCGGTCATGGCGGAAAAGATCCCGGAGCAGTAAGTATCAATAAAAAAAATTATGAAAAAACAATTGTTTTGAAAGTTGCTCAGAAATTGAGTAAAATCATTATTAAAGAACTGAATTGCGAAGTATTGATCACGAGAACAAAAGATGAATTTATCTCATTACAAGAACGGACACGATATGCTAATAGCAATAACGCCGACTTGTTTATTTCTCTGCATTGCAATGCCCATAGATCGAATAAGGCAAACGGAATTGAAGTTTATTATCTCTCGACAGCAAAGACAGATGATGCCAGAGCCGTAGAAGCTCTTGAAAACTCAGTTGTATATGATTTTGAAGGTGGAACGGAAGCTGTGAAAAAATATGATGATCTTTCCTTTATTCTCGCTGATATGGCTCAAAATGAACATCTCAGAGAAAGCAATGAACTTGCAATGAAATTACAAGAAAATCTTATTCAATCAACAAAATCTTATGATAGAGGTGTGAAACAAGCAAACTTCTATGTTTTGCGAGGGGCTTTTATGCCGGCAGTTTTAATTGAATTGGGTTTTTTGAGTAACAAGAAGGAAGAGAAGAAATTGATGAAAGATTCTTATCAAAATACTTTGGCAAAAGCAATTTTTGAAGGTTTGAAAAGTTTTAAATTGAAGTATGATAGTTTGCAATAGCTACTAAGATAATATTAAAAATCCCGAGTCGAGTTTTGTGATTTAAACTTTTGTAATAGGGATAACTTTACATTTTTGTAAGTCTATATAAACAAAATTTCACAAAATCCGTCTCGGGATTGTATAGTCTGTTTCTAATTTACTTCATCATTAAACATTTCTTTGTGATAATCTTCCGATTACCTACTTGTAATTGATAGAAATAAACTCCGGAAGGCATTGTTTTACCCTTGTTATCTGTTCCATCCCAAACAACTCCATTATTTCGTAATTCGTAATTCGTAATTCGTAATTCTCTTACCTGTTGTCCTTTTAGATTGTAGATATTTATCTTTGCGTTTTTAAAATCCCGAGTCGGGTTTTCCAAAACTCGACTCGAGATTTTAAAAGAGATAGTTGTAGATGGATTAAATGGATTAGGGTAATTTCCCAAACTGTTGAAAGCAGAAATGTTTTCACTTGTAACTTCTGTTCCATCAAATATGATTGAAGTGGGACCAAATAGAATTGTAGATCCACCATAATCTACTGACTCTAACCAATAATAATATATTTGTCCATATATCAAATCAGTTAAGTCTGTAAACTCATAATCTGTCGGTTCAGTTGTTGTTCCTGCTCCCTCAATCAATTCATCATTTACTTTCTCGGATTCTAAGAAATCTCCATTATCAGCCCTATATAGATTCCATCCTGAATTAGCTTGTTCAGATTGGGTTTGCCATAAAACGTTTATATCAGATTCATCTACTTCTGCGTAAAAATAAGTGAGTATAACCGGTTGAGAATCATCATAAAAGAAAATGTCTATATGACCAAAAAATTCAGTTGTTCCATCTAGTGCAATTACCTGTAACCAATAATAGTATGTTTGTCCGTTTACGAAATCATAAAAATCAATGAATTCATATTCCGTCGGTCCAGGTAAATTGTTTGCATCTATAAGTCCGGATATATCAATTGCTTCGTAAATATCATTACTGTCTGCTCTATACACTTGAAATCCTACAAGGTCAGTTTCAAAAGATGTTTGCCAGAAAATATCTATATCATCTCCAGCAACTTCACCAGTAAAATAATCAAGTGTAACTGGTAATGGATCCCCGAGAGTTCCATTTAACGTGATATTCTGAGCATAGATATCACTACTTCCGCTTCTTCTATCTACCCAAACATATATCCATTGATTGAATTGAAGAGGAGAGACAACTTTATGCAGTTTTTCTCCTACAGCATCGGATACAAGTAGTTGAGGTTCATTCCAAACAAAGTTTCCATCAAGATCACAACCGGTGGCATGCAGATTAATATTTACTCCACCAAGATTCGTGGAATAAAAGATAGCAAAATCATTTTCGCTTTTTTGAATATCTGTAATTTGTACATCATTATTTGATAATGGTACTATAGTAAGAGCATTATCTCCCCATAAAAGATCACCAGTAGCATTAATCTTCTGAGCAGAAATACCTCGTTGATTTTGATTTCCATCCATTTCACTCCAAGCAGCAATTAGTATATCATCTTCAGGGAAATAGGTGAGTTTCGGATAAAAATGGTTTTGAACCGTATTCAAACAAATCTCAATTCCATTCTCTTGAAAAAACACATTACCGTCACTTTCTATATGTTGCAGATAAACTTCCGATAAATTATCCTGATCTCTATCCTCGTGCCAAGCAATATAAAAGCCATCATTATTATCTTTGACAATAGGCATTACCTGAGTCCAAGCACTAATTCCACCGGCTGTTGTGATAGCTGTTTCTGATGTCCAAAGAGGATTTCCGTTTTCATCAAATTTCTGAGCATATATATGACGTGTCGGTGCCCAAGGTTGACCTGTGTCTTTGAAGTATTTCAAAATAAAAGTGTCATCGCTCATAGGAATGATCTGGGGCCAGGAATAAGTAATACCAGCTTCCTCTAATACAATTCCATCATCGCCAAATAGAAGTTCTCCGGTAGGTGATATCTTTTGAATACGAATCACATCATCAGCTTGCCATGAGATAATAGCGTTGTTTTGATCAGTTATACCAATTTTGGGGGATACATCAAAAGCTGTACTATTGGAAAGTTCCAAACCATCACCTCCCCAGATAAAATCACCTGAGGGACTTACCCTATAAGCATAAACATTGTTGTTCTCATTATTTCTAATATCCTGAAAAGTAAGAATGGCATGATTATCATTATCCATTTTCATATCCCAATCCGTTAACCAAGACATTTGTTCATGAGCACTAACCACAATGCCACCTTCGTTCCAAATAGCATACCCAGTAGAATCTAATCTTTGTAGCTTCACATCATAGTTTCCACTGGCACTTGAAAACCAAGAGATATAAGTCATTCCGATTTGATTAACTGCTACTTTGGGAATGGCTTGTTCTCCTGTTTCATCATCAATCATTAGATTCATACTGCTATCACCCGACCATTGGGCATAAAGACCTATGCAAAGTAGAATAATAAGCCCGAGTAAATTGAATTTTTTCATTTTGTAACTCCCTTTTTTATTATAAAAACATAAAATATAATTATGGATACATATTTTCAAATTACAAGGCATTATGACAAGGTTTTTATAAAAAAGTTAAAAAGCAGTCTAAAAAAATTTGCTATAGTCAAAATGTGAACTATAATAATACATAAGAGTTAATTTTATAGTGTCAAATATCAACACCTGAAAAAATAGGAGAGTAGATGGAACATTTAACAAGCAGTAGTTTCAAAGAAAAAGTTTATAATTATGAAAAAAATAAAGAGTGGAAATATGAAGGTAAACTGCCATGTATCATAGATTTCTATGCAGATTGGTGTGCTCCTTGTAAGATGGTGACACCAATATTAGAAGATTTAGCTCAGGAGTTTGAGGGCAAAATCAATATTTATAAAGTTGATACTGAAAAACAACATGGTCTTGCTGCTGCATTTGATGTGAAAAGCATTCCAACCTTATTGTTTTGTCCTATGAATGAAAAGCCTCAAATGGCTGCCGGTGCTATGCCAAAAGAGACTTTTGTGCATGTAGTTGAGGAGATTCTACTAAAAGATTAAGATCAAACTCCCCCAGCCCCTCTTTATACTTCGACAAGCTCAGTACAGCGTCTAAAGAGGGGAGATTGTTGTAATCTTTCAAAACCGTTCTCTTTTCAAACGAAGAGTTTCTTGAAGTCCCTCTCTTGAAATTAAGAGAGGGATTTAGGGTGAGTTTTTGTTTCTTATCTTTGAAATTTCTCTCTCAATATCTTCAACTACTCTTTCAATCTCATTGTTTATACTTTCATTTCTAAAGCGAATTATATTAATTTTTAGACTATTGAGGATTTCTGTCCTTTCATTGTCATATTCTTTTCCATAATCAGTAAAATGCTGTAACCCGTCAATTTCAATAACCAGTCTAAGTTTTGGTGCATAAAAATCTACAATATAATAGTTAATGCTATATTGTCTGAAGAATTTTATTCCAAGAAGTTTCCTATTTCTTAAATATTCCCAAAGCTTTTTTTCTTCTGGTGTTTGATTTTTTCTAAGCTCTTTTCTTCTTTCTTTTAGCTCTATTTTATTGTGTACTTGCATTAAACCTCTCAAACTCCCCCAACCCCTCTTTATCTAAAGAGGGGAGCTTGTTGTAATCTCTCAAATCCATTTTCTTTTCAAACGAAGAGATTCTTGAAGTCCCTCTCTTGAAATTAAGAGAGGGATTTAGGGTGAGTTTTTCTATTATTTCAAGAATTTCATTGAATTCGCAATAGCATCCAGTTCTTTCTCATAAGTATCTTGATAGATTCTTAGAACTCCGCTTTGAAAGGCTATGATGTTTGTCCCATTTTTATAGAGATATTCTTTGAATAACCAACGTTCGCCATTCTCTTTTTCTGCGTAGATCCAGACCCAGCACGCTTCCTTACCTGCAATTGTTTTAAACTCTCGTTTCTCTTCTTTGATAGATCCTTTCCAATGTCCCTGCATCTCTTGTATAAAACTTTGAATATATGAATCAATAAATCCATTGAAAACTCCACTAATGCTATACCATCTTATCTGTAATCCTACGTTATTATCTTTGTAAATATCAGCACGTATCATATGATTATCGTTGGTCTTGTCCTCGAATTTCCAATAGCTGGGATAGATAATTTCGTAACCTTTACCTTTATCGGTAAATATCTTATATGGAGATTCTTCCGAATATCGTTGATCTTTTTTTGTATCTTTATTCTCATTTTGTTGGGCATTGCAAGACATTATAAGGATTGATATAAATAAAATTAATATAGTTTTCATAAAATACTCCTTTTCTTTTTCATTAATATTAGTTTTAGATTCAGACAAATCATTTAAATAATCCAATAAAATGTCAATATTTATTAATAATATCATAGTAATATCTTTTATAATTAAATATACTTGACCTATTTAACCCTTATAAACATTTTTGGAATCACTCTTTATTAATAAAGAGAAATACAAAGAAAAAAGGAGAAATCTATGCCGGTAAAGTATGTATTAAATCAAAAAGGAAATCCTGGTGATGCTAATGCACCCAAGAAATTCTACGGTTCTGCCAAGAGTATTGGAAGTATCACTTTAAGACAATTATCGAAAAAGATTGCAGATATATCTACAGTGAGTAGCGTAGATATTATGGCAGTTTTGGAAGCTTTGCTTAATGTAATCCCTGAACAAATCAGTGAAGGTAAGATCGTACGATTGGGAGATTTCGGAAGTTTTAAATTATCAATAAAGACAGAAGGTACGCTTCTTGAAGAAGATTTCTCGGTACATAATATCATAAAGAACCGTTTAGTTTTTACTCCCGGTAAAGAAATTAAGAAAACATTATCTCATATAGAATATGAAAAAGAAATCAAAGTTATAAAGAAATAATTACTTTAAAAACTATATATAATACCGATTATTTATCTAAATAATCGGTATTTTTTGTTTAAAACGTCGAGACCATTTAAAAAATGGTCGGAAACCATTCAAAAAACGGTCTCGATGATTTGAAAAATGGTAGTAATGACTTGTTAAAATGGTCGAATCTAATTATATATTTACACGATTTCGTTCAAAAAGTGGTGGGAGAGTGTTTTTCTATTTTCCCTAAAGTACTTTTCAAACTCCCCCATCCCCTCTTTATCTAAAGAGGGGGGCTTCTGTAAATCTTTTACAACCGTTCTCTATCTAAAGCGAACAACATCTTAAAGTCCCTCTCTTAAAATTAAGAGAGGGATTTAGGGTGAGTTTTTATTTTCTTTTAATTCTTTTTATTGCATACTTGCATAATATCTTCAAACGTCCCAGCCACCTCTGCACCTAAATCAATTCTTTTTATAGCTTATCATTAATAAATCAATTTAGGTGCAGAGGGGAGCTTTTTGGAATTACTTGTATGAAATAAAGAAAAAAATATCGGTAATCATCCAATTTATCATTGTTTTTTAATTAATATAATAGGTCAATTTGCTTAGAAAAATACTTCGAAAAATCGATATTTCTACCTCTTGATACTTGACAAATTAAATCAGTGGTGCATATTTGTATATAATATATATTCAGGAGGAATGCATGGACATTGTAATTGATACATCTGTATTGATTTCAGTTATTGTTGGTGAACCCGAACGCAGTAGGATTGTTGAATTTACTATTGGGAATACCCTTATTGGACCTGAATCAATTCCCTGGGAAATAGGTAATGCTTTCTCTGCGATGTTTAAGCAAAACAGATTAACACTCAAGGAAGCCCTGAAAGGTTTTTGCAATTTTTGATAGTATTCCTCTTAGGTATATTAAACCGGACTTCTATAATGCTTTAAAAATTTCCAAACAAGCCAACATATATGCATACGATGCCTATTTTCTTGATTGTGCTATTAGATCTAAAGCACCGCTATTAACATTGGATCGAAAACTAAAGATAGTTGCCCAAAATCTCAATATCGAAACCATGGAGGTTTAAATGCAAATTTATACATATTCAGAAGCCCAACAAAAACTTGCTATAATTCTTGAACAAGCTGAAAATACAGGAAAAGTATTAATTAGAAGGAAAGATGGACGAACTTTCGCCTTGATTCCGGAAAAGATCGCTTCATCACCTTTAGATGTACCATCAATCAAAGCGAACATTACAACACAAGAAATTGTAGAGATTATTCGAGAAGGAAGAAAGAGATAGAACAAATCGCTTCACATTAAGCAATGGTAAGTTTTATCCTGTTCCAAATCTCCAGCTTGGAAACACAAGATAAAATCAAAATAAACCCCTATAACTCCTCCGCACCTAAATCAGATAAGAAATAACAATCATTAAAAAACTTCAAATTTAGGTGCAGGGGAGAACTACTCACTTTACTTACAAAGAGGAATGGCTGGGATGGGGGCAAATACAAAAATAGCCCCAATAAAGGGGCTATTTTAATATTACAATTTCAGTATATAGTTGTTTATTTTAAGCCGTTTTCTTTTTTCATAATTCATATCCTTTTCTTAATAAAACCTCTCAAACTCCCCCGACCCCTCTTTATCTAAAGAGGGGAGATTGTTGTAATCTCTCAAATTCATTCTCTTTTCAAACGAAGATCGTCTTGAAGTCCCTCTCTTGAAATTAAGAGAGGGATTTAGGGTGAGTTATTATCTTTTATCTTTAAAACCTTCCGACTGCTTTGCATATACCTTCCTTGTAAAAGAAGGCTTTGTCCCCCTTTACAAGGGGGAATTAAAGGGGGTTCTTAAAAGAGAAAGCGTTGAGGATGGGGTCAAAATGAAAAATAGCCCCAATAAAGGGGCTATTTTAACATTACTAAATCTACAATTCTACTGTTTCGTCAACATCTTCCGTAACTTCTTCCAACCGGAAAGATCCTCAGTTTTCTTTTTGGTAGTCTCGGTATTTTCTGTAGGAGTATTAGTCGTTCCAGCCATATACATAGCATAACTTGCCAATTCGATATTGATCTCCAATGCTTTTCCACCAAAATCAAGAATATCAATGACCGTATTATTAATATCTTTTGGTTTGTGGCTATATACTTCTTCCAAGAGATTACCATTAGGAAGCACCTCAAAGACTTTTATATAATTCTCCAAAGCTTTCGTAAAGTCTAAGTTCAAACGATAAGCATTACCAATATTGATGTAGTACACTTGTTCGTTAGGATTCAAGACAATTGCTCTTTCAAAATGAATCAAAGCATCTTTCAACATAGATTTCTGATAGTAAGCAAACGCCAAGTTGTTCTCGATCAGATCACTATTTTTATCAAGGTCGTGAGCTTTGAGATATGTATCAACAGCGAGATCGTAGCTCTTCATATGCTGATATGCATTACCAAGATTGTTAAAGAAATTGGCAATTTTATCATTAAGCTTGATAGCTTTATCATACATCTCCACAGCCTTTTCGTATTGTGAATCCTTCGTGTAGATCGTTCCGAGAGTATTTTGATAATAAGCATTCTGTGGTTCCAGTTCTATTGCTCTACCATAAACATTTATTGCATCGGTATATTGCTCATTCATATTCAAAGCATTACCGAGATCTGCTTGGAACTTTCCATTTTTAGGATTGATAGCAACGCACTTATTATAGCTCTCAACCGAATTAGAAAATTCGTGTAGTTTTAAGAATGCTCTACCAAGATTATTATGGAAGTATGCATTGTTTTCCTGAAGAGCTATCGCATTTTGATAACTTTTCACAGCATCTTCAAAAATACCCTCTAAATAAAAAGCATAACCTAATCTATTATGATCTTTGGCATTTTCAGGGTCTAATTTTAACGCTTGCTGGAAACTTCCGATAGCTTTTTGGTAATCCCTGATCTCAATGTATGTTTTCCCTAATACACTAAATGTAGAATTATCTTGGTTATCCAACTGTACAGTTTTCTGATAGTTCTCAATTGCCCGATAAAATTCCTTTATCTCATAGAATGAATTTCCTAAGAGCCTATAGAGTTCCGAACGATTTGCTTCAAGTTTGATCGCCTTAGTATAAGCTTTAATTGCCTCATTATATTTCTTTGCTTTATAGTATGAACTTCCCAGATTTTGGAAACCTCTAAAGTTGTTCTTATCAAGCTCTGCGACCTTTTTATAGCTTATGATCGCATCTTCATACTGACGATTTTCATAATAAGCCCAACCAAGAGACATAAAGACTTTTGCATCTGTAGGAAGAAGCTCGGTTGCTTTCACAAAGTTGCTGATAGAGTCTGCATATTTCTCAGTTTTAAAGTAAGAATAACCAAGGTTTGTACAATATTGAGCGTTCTTATCATCCAGCTCAGCAGCCTTGAGATAATTGCCAATCGCTTCTTCAAATTTTTCAATTTCAAAATAGACATTTCCCAGATTGTTATAGATACTTGGGTTATCTGTAATGAAATTCAATGTTTTGTTGTAGTAAACAATTGCGTTTTCGTGATCGTTATTTTGGAAGTAGGCATCCGATAAACTAAAGAAATATTGTCCGTTCGCATCATTCAATGCTACAGCTTTTCTATAGCTTTCGATAGCATTTTTGAAGTCAATTTTCTTAGTATAAGAAACTCCCAATTGATAATGAACTTCGGCAACTTTGTCGTCCAACTCAATAGATTTTATGAAGTACGAAATAGTATTATCAATATCATCAAGCTGATCATAAGTTTTTCCTAAATCAAAATATACCAATGCAGTAGGTTTAATTTCGATAGAATTCAAGTAGCTAATTGTGGCACTTTCATACTTTTTGCTTTGATAATATGCATCTCCCAGCATCTGATAGACTTTTGCATCTGGTTTAAGCTCAATTGAATTGGTATAGTTATCTATTGCCTTACTATATTTTTCCAATTGATAGTTAGAATTTCCGAGATAGAAGTAGGAAAGAGCCGCTGGTTTGATCTTTATAGCATTGGCAAAAGCAGAAGCAGCGTTTTTGAAATCCTTTAGTTCATAATAGGAATCTCCCAGTAAATGATATGAAGAATCACTCTTTTCAATCTCAATAGATCTTTTAAAGTTTTCCACAGCTTTTTGGTGGTTATTTAGCATGAAGAAGCATTCGCCAAGACTATGATAAGTTTCTGCTGTTGCTTTTAGAATGATGGAGCTTTCATAACTTTCCACAGCTTTTTCATAATCTTTCAATTGGAAATAGGTATCTCCCATATTATGATAAGTCTCTTCCGTTTCTTCCAATTTATTAGCGTGTTTATAACTATCAATCGCTTTTTCATATTCTTTCAATTGGAAGTATGTGAGCCCTAAATTATGATATGTGAACGCATTTGCATTTAATGAGATCACTTTTGAATAACTAACAACTGCTTCCTCAAATTTCTTCAGTTCAAAGTATGATTCTCCTAAGTTGTGCAAAATTTCGGTATCATCAGGTGTGATATTCAAAGCTTTATTATAAACATCCACAGCATCGCTATGATCTCTTATATTGCTGTAAGCATTACCCAAACTGAATAGGGTATCAACATCATTTGGATCAAGTTTGACGGCTCGAACATAACTTTCTATAGCTTTTTCAAATTGTTTGAGTTCGTAGAAAGCATTACCCAAACCACTGCAAACATCACTATTATTCGAATCAATTGCCAGTGCTTTTTGGTAATTCTCCACAGCCTCATTGAATTTGTTCAAGTTACTAAATGCGTTACCGAGATTGTATAATGTTTCTTTATCCTCAGAAACCAGCTTTAAGGCTTTTTGATAGTTTATTACCGCTTTATTAAAATCATCATTTTCATAGTAAGCATTTCCAAGATTACTAAATAGACTATTATCAGTATCATCCAATTCAATTGCTTTTTGATATGCGTTTATAGCATCATCAAAACGATCTAATTGAAAGAAACAACTTCCCATATTGTTGTGAATATCAGCATTTTCATTATACAAACTGATCGAACGATTGTACATCTCCAGAGCATTTCCATATTTTTCCAGAAGATAGTAAGTATTTCCCAGAGTATTGAAAGCATCATTATCTTTTTCATCTAATTCCAAAGCCTTTTGATATGCAGAAATCTCGTTATCATATTCCTGCAATTCGTGATATGAATCTCCCAACATCTTATGGATTTTTGGATTATCATTTGCTAATTCAGTTGATCTTTTAAAGCTTTCTACCGCTTTTCTATAATCTTCACTTTCAAAATAAGCATAACCAAGTTGAGTGAAGTACAGAGCAATTCTATCATTTCTATCAATAGCTTTTTGATAATTTTCGATAGCAGAACGATATTCTGAAATATTGAAATATGTATTTGCCAAACGGAAGTAAGAATCCGTATCATCAGGTATCAGATTGAGAACCTTTAGATAGGTTTCCGCAGCCTCGTCAAAGCTGTTATTCAGATAGAAGCTATTCGCCAGATTCTTTACGATTACAGCATCGTTAGGAGACAATTTTAATGAGTTTTGATAGCTTGATATAGCATTCTGATAGTCTTTAATTTCAAAATAGACGAATGCCAAATTATTATGAACAGGAACTATTTCCGAATTCAGAATAATTGAATTATTATAGCTTTCGATAGCTTTGTGATAGTCTTTGGTGATTCTATATGTGTCTGCCAGTAAGATGTGTGATTTTTCATTGTTTTCATCATATTTAATTGAACTTATGAAGCTTTTGATGGCATCTTGAGGATTTTTGGTTTTGTTAAAAGCTTCCCCCAATTTAAGATAAACTCCACTATTCTCTTTGTTAAGTGATAGTGCCTGTATGTAATTATCTATTGAGTTATTAAACTCTCTGATTCCCGAATATGAATCGGCAATATGAATATATGCTATTTCATTTTGTGGTGATAATTTAATTACTTTTCGGAATGTTGATATTGCTTCCTCAAATCGCTTAAGTTTGTAATATGTTTCCCCAAGTTTGAAATATGATTGTTCATCGGAATCATTTAATCTACAAGCCGATTTATAATTTTCAATGGTTTTATCCAATTGACTGTCAAGCGTGTATGTATCAGCGAGGTTTCTAAAATAAGTAAATTCATTAGCATTGAGAGAAATTGCTTTTTGATAATTCGTGATAGCTTGAGAATATTGAGATTTGTTTTGATAACCAAATCCGATATAATTAAAAGTAGTAGCATCTTTGTGGTTCAAGGAAGCTGCTTTTTCAAAATTCACAATAATCTGATCAAAATCTTTTCTATCGAAATAGATCAAACCCATTTGATAGAAACTTCTTTCATCTTTTGGATTAAGTTTTACGGCTACAGAATAATGTTCCATTGCTTTATTAAAGTTACTGTTTTTAAAGTAAGCATTTGCCAAATTAGCATTATAAAATGAATTATTCGCTTCTAATGAAATTGCAGTTGAGAAACTTTCAATTGCTTTTTCGTAGCTATTTTTATCATAATAGGCAAATCCCAGATTGTTAAATATTTTAGAATTCTGATTATTTAGCAAGATAGCTTTTTGGAAATTATCGATAGCATTATCATATTTTGTTATTTTATAATATGCCAATCCCATATAATGGAATGCTTTATAATTATTGGGAACTATTTTTACCGATTTCTTATAATTATCAATAGCATTCTCATATTCTGCTTTCTTACTGTAAACAACCGCTAATTCATAATATGTTTTTCCGTTATCGGATTCAAGTTTGAGAGCTTTTTGATAATTTTCAACTGCCAAGTCATATTTTTTTGTTTCGTGATATATATTAGCAATATTGATAAAAAATTCAGGTTCATTTGCATCTAATTGAATTGCTATTTGATAGCTTTCTATAGCATCTGGGAAATGGTTTAAGGCTGAAAGTGAATTTGCCAAGAGAAAATGGGTATAAGCATCTCTTTCATTCAATCTGGCAGCATTTCCAAAGCTGGCAACCGCTTGCTCAAAATCTTTACTTTCAAAATATGTTAAGCCAAGATCTTTGAACATCGTAGCATTCTTTGGTTCTATCTTCACAGCATTATTCAATATTTCAATGGATTTTGCAAAATCCTTCAAATTGAAATAACACAAACCTAAGTTATGTAATGCTGAACCATTATACGCTTCTGCTTCTAAAAATTGTTGATAGAAAGGAATAGCTTCTTTGTAATTTGTTGTCAAAAAATAAGCATCAGCGAGATTATGGTCAATTAATTTATCACCAGTCTTATTTTCGATAGCATTGAGATAACTTGTTATTGCATTTTCATAATCTTTTGTAGTAGTATATGCAATCCCTAATTTTTTATGAATATCTCCCCGTGAAGAATCTAATTCGATAGCATAAATGTAGTTTTCGATAGCGTGAGAATAATCTTTCGATTTATCATAAGAAATACCAAGATAATGGTAGTGTTCCAAATTCATTGTATCAATCTTGATAGCTTCTTGGAAAGAAGTTACTGCATTTGCGAGATTTTCGGTAGTTAAATAACAAATCCCAATATTATGGAATATGATTGCAGTTCTGAATTTATTTGAAATCGCCTTTTTAAAGGTCTCAATTGCCTTATTATAATCATTAGTTTTTTGATAAAGCAATCCTAATTCATTATATGAATCACCATCGTTTGCTTTAACTTTTACAGCTAACCAATATTCATCAATTGCTTTGGAGAAATCATTCTTTTCATTATAAATAAAGCCTAATTTTTTATTTGAAAGATAATGATTTGCGTCAAGTCTCAACACATTCTCAAAAGCTTTTATCGCTTTATCAAGAGATTTAGTTAAAATCAAAGCATTTCCGAGCTTGAAGTAAATTTCTTTGTTATTATTGTTAAGTTGGATAGAATTTTCATAAGCTTCTATCGCATTTTCTTGATCATCCAAATTAACAAAAGAATCTCCAAGTATGTTATGTACTTCATCATTGGTATTATCAAGTTCTAAAGAACTCCGGAAGCTTAAAACTGCATTTTTGTAGCTTTTTATACTAACGAAAGATTTTCCTAATGAGATATGGGGTTGAACTGATTTCGGATTAATCTTTATGGAAAGACGATAATATTTAATTGCATTATCAAAATCTTCATTTCTTTGATAAATATTTCCAATAATTTCATCTACATCAGCATTATTAGGATACAGTTCAATAGATTTCAGATAGTTTTCCAAAGCTCTATCATCATCTTCGGTTTGCAGATAAGCAAAGCCAAGATTTGTATAAACAGCTGCAATCTTCGGATTGATCTTAATTGATTTTTTATAGTTTTCAATAGCTCGAGAGTAAGATTGTTTTTGAGTAAATGCATCAGCAATATTTTTATAATAAAGTGGATGTTTTGTGTTTAGCTCTATTGCTTTTGAGAAGCTATTAATTGCTTTCTTATAATTTTCCATTTTAAAGAAAGCATTACCAAGTAGATTCCAATAATTATCTTTTTTGGGAGATATTTGAGTAATTTTTGCTAAATATTTAATTGCTTTTTCATAGTTTTTATTTTCATAATAAGCACTTCCGAGATAACCAATAGTCTGTGTTCTATCAGGGTCTTTTTCTAATGCTATATGATAATTTTCAATTGCTTTATCAAATTCAGCTAATTTATAGTATGAATTACCGATTTTTTGATAAATTGATTTATCATCAATACCCAGCTCAATTGCCTTATTGTAATTCTCGATGGCAGGTAAATAATTCTTATTTTTGTAATAAGTAGTTGCATAAGCATCAAGGAGAATTGCTTCAGAATTATCAAGTTTAAGTGCATTCCTAAAGCTTTCAATAGCTGTATCCAATTGCTTCAGTTTGCTCAAAGCATAAGCAAGATCTCTATGATAAACATATATTTTTTTATTAAGATTAATTGCCTCACCGAAACTATCAACAGCCATTTCATAGTCTTTATTCAAGAAATATGCATTTCCTAATTTATAATAAATTTCACTATCATTGGATTTAACTTCAACAGCATTAAAGAAGGATTCAATTGCTTTGGGAAAATCTCCTAAAATTATTGAGCTTTGCCCTGAGAAATTAAGAGAATGAAAATCTTTTTTGTTAATATTTAAGGCATCTTTATATGAGTTTAGAGCTTCTTTATATTCTTTCAAAGTAAACTTGGCATCACCGAGAAGTTTTGGAATTTCAATATCTTTTGGAAGAAGAATCCCAGCATTACTTAAATTTTCAATTGCATTTTCAAATTCTTTTTTCTCAAAATAAATTTTACCGATTTCTTTGAAAGAAGATGCATTTGAATCATCCAATTCGATTGTATTCTTATAAAATCTTAGAGCATTATCAACATCATTCGCTTTATTATAAGTACTTGCAATAGTATATGTTATCTTAGAATTATTTGGTGAAAGCTTGAGTACTTTTTTATAAGTAAATACAGATTTATCCCAGTTTTCTATTTTATTATAGGAATTTCCTAATTTGATAAGCATTCTTTCAGGATTTGCATCAAGTTTTATACCTTTTTGAAAGCTGTTAATTGCATTCTTATAATTTTTGGTTTTATAATAACAATCTCCCAGCATTTCATAAGATTCAATATTTTTATTATCAAGATTGAGGGCTTCTTTAAGACTATCTTTTGCCATATCATATTCTTTATTATTGAAATAAGCTCGACCTAAATAGAGATAAGCATGGAAATCTTTTGGATCTACTTCGATTGCCTTAAAATAACTTTCTGTACCTTTATCAAATTTTCCTTGCTTTAAATAAGAATCACCTAATAAATTATAAGTTCTAGGATTTTTAGGATCAATTTCCAAAGAATATTCGAAATTTGTTGCAGCTTGCTTAAAACGACTCATATATGCATAAGCACGTCCTAAACTATTAAATATCATTGCTGTGGGAGGTACAGTTTCAATGAATCTCATATAGCTTTCAATTGCTTTTTTATATTCTTTTTTCTTGAAATAGGCATCACCTAGATATTGATAAAGTTCTTCTTCTTCGGCATTCATTTTCAAAACCTTTTTGAGAACTTCAATTGATTTATCGTATAAATCTGCACGGCAATAGCTATTTCCTAACATATTTAAAGCATGTGTGTCATCAGGATTTTTATCTAATATCGTTAGATAGCATTTGATTGCTTTATTAAATAAACCTTTTTCAAAAAATTTACTGGCTAATATTGTATTTGCTTTTTCATCATAAGGTTTTAATTCTACTACTCTTGTATAACTTTCCAAAGCTTTATCTTTTTGATCAAGTTGAGTATATATATCACCAAGTTTAAGAAATATATCAGGATTTCTTTTATCAGCTTTAGCAGCCTTTTTAAAATAATCAGCAGCTTTTTTATTTTTTTTTGCTCCTAAACTAGCATCTCCCAATTTCATAAAGGCAATAGAATCGTTTGGGTTAAGTTTTATTGTTTGTAAATAACTTTCGATGGCTATTTCCTTGTTGCCTTGTGCCCAATATGCATCCCCTAATGAGTGAAATGGACTTGAGGATTCCGGATTAATTTCGATCGCCATAGAAATAGTTTCAATTGCTTTATCAAACTCTTTTTTATCCACATAGACTAAACCAAGATTATTAACAGCTTCTATAGCATTTTGATCAATTTCAATTGCTTTTTCTAAAGTTTTAATTGCAATATCAAACTTTCCGCTTTTTTGGTAGGCTTTACCAAGGTTATTTAACATGAAGAGGTTCCCAGGATTATGTTCCAGTGCTTCTTTGTATGCTTCTATTGCTTTAGAAAAT
The DNA here is from genome assembly GCA_021108315.1 of Candidatus Cloacimonadota bacterium. Classification (GTDB taxonomy): domain Bacteria; phylum Cloacimonadota; class Cloacimonadia; order Cloacimonadales; family TCS61; genus JAIORE01. The sequence goes on along the minus strand of JAIORE010000030.1, from coordinate 9,293 downwards.
TTCTTTTCATTAAGATAAACAAACCCCAACTCATTATAGCAATCAAAATTTTGTGGATTCAATTCTACTGCTTTTAAGTAACTTTTTATTGAATCTTCAAATTTTCCAGCGAATTTATAAACATTCCCCAATCCGAAATATGCTTTATCATCATTTGGATTTAATTTTACACCTTTTTGAAGGCTTTCGATAGCATTATCAATTTCACCGCTGTAAGCGTATGCATCTCCAATTTTTATATAATACTCAGAATTAGTTTCATCCAAATCAATTGCATTTATGTAGTTTTCGATAGCAGATTCAAATTCATCTTGAAAGTAGTATGTATCTCCTAAACTACAATAGATACTTGCATCACGAGGGTCTCTTCCCAAAGCTTCTAAGAAATTATCAATCGCAGAATCATACTCCTCTTTTTTCAGATAAATTTTACCGATGTTTTGATAAATAGCCGCATTATCATCATCAATTTCTAGGGCTTTGTTATATTGGACAATTGCTTTTTTATAATTTTGGTTAGCATAATAGCAATAACCAATACTGTTATAAGCATATGCATTATCTTTATCAATCGCTAAAATTTTATTACTGAATTCTATAGCTTTTGGATAATCTTTCTTTTTAAGGTTAATAGTAACAATTTTTTTTAAGCTATCAATATCCTCGGGGTTAAGACTCAGAGTTCGTGTGTAAATCTCTAAAGATTTCTCAATATCTTTATTTTCTAAAAAAGCATCAGCTAGCAATTTTAAATTATCAATTTTTTTCGGAGTAAGTTTGGCTAACTTTTCATAATATTCTATTGCTTTAGAAAATTCTCTTTCTTCATAATGTATATTTCCCATTTCAATCAATAAAGCTGGTTTATCAGGATTTATTTTTTTGCTTTTTTCAAGATATTTCAAAGCATTTTTTGTGTCATCCATTTTTAGATATGCTTTCCCGATATTAAAAAAACCTTCTGCATTTTGAGAATCTATTGAAGTTGCTTTCAGATAATTTTCAATTGCATTATCAAATTCTTTTTTATCAAAGTATAGATTTCCTATACTATTATATGAGTTTGTATTTTTATCATCAATTTTAATGCAATTTTCAAAGTAATTTAAAGCTTTATCAAAATCTCCTTTGATACGATAAGCATTTCCTAATAAATTATTTACTTCTGCATTTTTTGAACTGAGTTTTTGTGCTTTTTCTAAATATTTGATTGCATTTTCAGAATCATTTTGTTGAATATATGCCGAACCTAATTGTGTATAGGTTTGGCTATTTTGAGAATCAAGTTTAATACTCTTCAAATAATTTTCAATAGCTTTTTCAAATTCCATTTGTTCCAGATATACATTACCGAGAAGATTGTATACTTCATCATGTGTGGAATCAATTTCCAGAACTTTTAAATATGAACTTATTGCATTTTCAAAATCTGCTGATTTTTTATATAAATTTCCTAAAAGTATTTGATACTTAGTCTCCATAGCATTTAGTTTAACAGCTTTTTCCAAGTTTTCAATTGCTTTTTCTAAATTTTCTTTCTCAAGATAATATTTTCCCATATTATAATAAGCTTCATCAAATTTCGGGTCTAGTGAGATACTTTTTTGAAAGTGTTTTATTGCTTTTAAACTGTCGTTTAATTTTAGATATGCTAAACCGACATTATTAAATCCTTTAGCATTACTCGTATCTTTTTTTATTACTTTTTGAAAATTTTCCAAGGCTTTATTAAATTGCTCTTTTTTATAGTAAAATAAGCCAATACTATTTAGAGTATCAGTATTGTCAGGATCAATTTTAACAGATTTGAGATAAAATTCCAATGCTTTATCATAATCTTTTTTCTCACTATATGTTAATCCCAAATAATTCAAGCTATTAGCATTTTTAGGGTCGTATTCCAAAGCTAATTTATATTGTTTAATCGCCTGATCATAATCACCTTTAAAATGATAGGCGTTTCCGAGAAGGTTATAAGATACAGGTTCTTCTGGATGTAATTTTACCAGATCAAGATAACTTTTAATGGCTTTCTCAAAGTCTCTACGCTGTAAATATGCATTTCCAAGAACCTTATGAGCTAAGGCATCTTTTGGATTCAATTCAACAGCTTTTACAAAGGTTTCTATTGCTTTATCAAATTCACCTTTTTGACGATAGGCATAGCCCAAATTTTTAAAAGTCAAAATATTCTGTGAATCAATTTCAAGTGCTTTCAGAAATTGAACAATTGCCTGAACAAAATCCTCTAACTCCAAATATGAATTTCCAAGATCGTTATAATGATCTGCATTATAAGGATTAATCTCTATTGCTTTGTTATAATTTTCAATAGCTTTATCATAGGATTGTCTTTGAAAATAAACCTTTCCGATATTTGCGTGGGCATTACTATTATTAGAATCAATTTCTATACATTTCATATAGCTTTTAATTGCTTTTAAGTATTCCTTCTCAATGAGATATGTATTCCCCAGATTAGTATAAGCGATTTCATCTTGAGGATCTAAATGGGTAGCTTTTTGATAATTTTCTATAGCTTTGCTATATTGCTTTTGCTCAAAATACATATCTCCAATTTTATTATATGCAGTAACATTTTCAGAATCCAGATCAATCGCTTTATTGAAATTTTCAATCGCTTTATCATAATTTTGACGAAAGCTATATACACTACCGAGACTATTGTAAATCTCAGCATCTTCCGGATTTAGTTTTAGTGCTTCATGATAATTTTCAATTGCCTTTTTGAATTCACCCATTTTGAGATAGGCTTTACCAATTCCATCATATGCATCAGTTTCGTCGGGATCTAATTTCAAAGCTTTGCGATGATGTTCAATTCCCTTTTCATAATCACCTTTTTCAATAAGAATATTACCTATTTTAATATGATTAAAAGCATCATCAGGATCAATCTCTAAAATTTTATAAAATATTTCACTAGCTTTATCCAGATCACCTTTTTTGAAATAAGCATTACCGAGAACTGAATAATTTTTGACATCATCAGGGTTGACTTCAATTATTTTTAGGTATGTTTCAATTGCTTTATCATATTGTTTTTGAATATTATAAATGTGTGCAATTCGATGATAGGCATTAATGTCTTCAGGATCAAGATCAATGATTTTCAAGTAATTCTTTATTGCTTTATTGTAATCTCCCTTTTTGCTATAGGAATTAGCAATTGTGTAAAATGCTTGAATACTTTTGTCTATTCTTTTTTTGTCATTCGGATTATTTGTCGGTGCCACGTTTTCCCCCAAATATGTGTTTTTTTTAAAGATATATTTAATAATAAATTGGATAATTATTGGTAAACTTTGACAGTTTATTCATGACAGAAAAACGTTTCATAGCTTTGGCTATTATACAGTTTACTAACGAAGAAGACATTGTCAAAGTATTACAAGAAAATCCAAGTACATTACTTAACATCTCTAACTTTTATAAAATTGGAAAATTCATTTTTTCAGTCAAGATTTTTCTATAATTTTGGAACTCAATATTATTTTTTTGACAGTTTGAATTTTTTCTCAGTATGAAATCGAAAAATGAAAGCAATGACATTTCCCGGAAAGCTTGTATGGGCTTCATTATAAATTTTTACTCCATAGTTATAATTCTTTCTATAGTTTGCAATTTTTTTTTCTATATCATTTAATTTATTAAAAACTACATGAAGCTTGAAATCCGTTGCTGTTGCTGGATCTTGTTTCAATATTAAAATCAATTTACTAAGTTCTTTTAACATTTTTTTTTCTGAAAAAATCATTTTTTCTAAATCTGTTTCAGATAAAGCCATTTTTTGAATTACTGAAATATGCTTTAAAGGAACACTGTCCTCATTCAAATATTTTTTTGACATCTTTATTAGTGATAAAACAAGTTCATGACGCAGTTTTAATTGTAAATTTACTTTTTTCCAACGAGTATAAACGTCATTTTTAAGTTTGATGAATCGGTTAAAAATAATAAAAAAAATTATTGCAAATACTGAAAAAAAAATAACTAAAGCAATTCCCATTTTTTCCCCATTTCTTGGTCAAATAATAATGTTTTATTTGTCATTATGATACTAAAAAATCGTTAAAACTGTTTCCTTAATCTCATATTTAATATTAAAAAATCTTGCTAAAATAAATAGATAATCAGATAAGCGGTTAATATAGGTCAAAATATTTTTATTCTGTGTTTTTAATCCAATAGTATTTTCTGAATTTAATTCAACAACATGCCTTTCTACTCTACGGCATATTGTTCGAGCAATATGTGTAAATGATGATATTTCTGATCCACCCGGTAATACAAATGATGTTAAAGGTAACAATGATTTTTGCATACTATCAATTGAATTTTCTAAAATATTTACCATTTCAGGAGTAATTTGTTTTAAATTGGCTTTTTGTAAAGAGTTTTTTCCTGTTGCCAAATGCCCACCGATGGTAAACAAATGAGATTGGATTTGTTGTAATTCAGATTTCAATTCTGTCCATCTTTTATCAGTTAAGGATACGATTAATCCGAGATAAGAATTTAATTCATCTAGATCACCATAAGCTTTTAGTCGCAAATGATTCTTTGATACGCGTTCACCTGTGAATAAACTTGTAACTCCATCATCGCCGGTTTTTGTATATATTTTCATAATATCCTTATTCTGTCATAGACTTTAGAGATAACTTACCACCACGATACAGTCATTTTTCCTTACGGGCAGTCAGATTGTACGAAGGCAAATATTCAATCTCCAATTTTCATTCTAATTCGTTATAATCAAAATCAGATCCGAGATATGATTCCCAATCTGGTATAGAACTTTCTTTTTCATCACCTTCTGAGTAGATCAGGCGAAAATTTCCATTCATTTGAGAATTTAAAAAGATATATGTACTATAGCTTTTTATTCGATATTTCCAGATTTGATACTCTTTGATGACATGTTTTGTTGATACACTTGTATTTCCTTTAATTATTTCAAAAGGTTCTCCATAACGCAGATAAACTCTTCCAATATCAGTTTTCCATCCTTCTTTAAAATGACTGAAATGAGCATTACAATAATTAATTTTTTGTATTAAATCAACTAAAAATTCATTTTCCGGAGTTATGGGATTAGGATCATTACTTTCCCAGAATAATTTTAAAAATTGCCATTTTTGCTTTTTATCAAGTTTCTTGTAATACTGTTTTTGAGCTGTGTTTAAAAAATATCCTGCAAGTTTGAATTCATCTTTTAGCTTAGAAAAAACATATTCTTTTGTAGAATCATTCTCAATTTTTTGGCTTTTTATTGTATATAAACTTACGATAATAAAAACTATTAAAAAAAATGCTATATAATTTTTCATCTTTTCTCCTTCGTGAATTTAACTTCAAATCAAAAATCTTTTCCCTCATCATAGCGAACTATATAAGTTGTTATTAATAAATCTCTTACCAATTCATCCTTGCTTTCTTTTATGCTTTCAAATTCAATATCGCTTGGCACAAAAACAAGATAGACAGCTTTGTTCAATCCCAAACTTTTTGCATAATAAGCAACTTGCTTTTTCCCTTTTCGGAATTGACTTGGACTTTTATATACTTTGAATTCTATAACGGATTCCACACCGTGAATATTGATGATTAGATCGCTTCGTCCTAATCCGGTATGAGGTTCTAAATAACTTTTCCCATCAATATCTTCTAATAAAGTTTGGATATATGTCTCAAAGCTGTAAACTAAAGCAGCTTCTTTTATACTTAAATATTCACCGGTTTTTTTATCTTTTTCTCTAAAATAACGAAAACCCCGTCTTTTAACATAAGCTTTATAATTTTCAATAATTTTATCATAATCTAAAATATCATTTTCGGAAAGTGTTTCCGGATCAACTTTTCGAAAAAATTGTTCTGATTCTCCGTTTGAATAAGGATAAAAAGCTGAATATAATTTTTTCCGGTAAAGTGGAATCCATATTTTTATATTATCATCCTCATCATTAGTAATTAATCCTTGAGTATGCAAAAATTCAATTTCAGGTTTATCAATTTTATATGGCATTTTTTTTTGTGAGAAAAGCAGTCTTTCTACAAACTTACGATATTCATTTGCTTTATTTTTCATATTTTGAATATTTTTATCAATTGTTAAATCTAAAAACCATTTTTCTACTTTAAGATAGTCATCGTATTCAAGAGTTTGTTTTTTTGGATATTGAGTAATTAAGCGTTGAGCAAAGGCATTAACCAGTCCGGGTTGATTTGCTGTAACTTCCGATATTTTTTCTTTAACTTCTTTGGAAAATAATTGTCCGGTTTCTTGTTCTTCCAAAAAGATTTTTAAAAAGAGATTTAACTGTTGCAGTTTTATAATTCTCAATATTTGTATGACAAACATTGTAACCTTTTTTTTGTAATTCAAGGGCAAGCTGTCTGAAATATGTACTTTTTCCTGTTTGTCTCGGAGCCCAGATCGTGAAATAGCGTTTGGTATCAACAAGACTTATTCCTTGTTCAATATAATTTTTTCGCTTCAAAGTATAATGTTCAGATTCAATATTAGGACCGCTTGTATTAAAATATCTTTTAGTCATTTTATACTCCAAAGTATTTTTATCATATCGGAATTTCAATGTTTGTGTATAGTAAAAGGATTCCCTTTTTATTTTAACGCAGATTTGTTATGTTAAAAAAATACATAATCCTGTCATATTTTTCATATTTATCAGCGTCTTTCAGCATTAATTTATTATTCAATTCATGGAGCTTTGTTCTTTTACATCCTTTACACGTTACATAAAATTTTTGTTTATATTTTATGACAAGAAAATTTATCTAAAATTTGCAATTCTACTAAGTTCTTTACAGAAAAAGGGAATTATATTTTTCTGAATTTATAAAAATAAATTCTCGCATAAAAATTTGGAGGTGAAGAGATGAGAAAAATTATTTTTTTTATTATTACAATGATCATTTTATTTGCTTGTTCTACCGTTCCAATTACAGGAAGACGTACTATTAATTTAATTCCAAGTAATCAGATCAATTCTATGAGTTTCCAACAATACGACAGTTTTTTAAAATCCAATAATGTTAGTTCCCCCAAAAAACAATCCTATCTTGTAAAAAAAGTTGGTCGAAAAATCCAAAAAGCTGTCGAAGAATACTTTAAACAAAAAGGCATTTCGGATAAATTGAACGGATATGAGTGGGAATTTAATCTTGTAGAAAGTGATGAAGTGAATGCTTGGTGCATGCCGGGTGGAAAAGTTGTAGTTTACACGGGAATATTATCAATTACCAAAGATGAAACGGGTTTAGCTGTTGTAATGGGTTATGAAATAGCTCATGCAATTGCCGGGCATAGTAACGAACGTATGAGCCAAGGAATGATTGCTCAATTTGGCGGAATGGCATTAGCAAAAGCATTGGAAGAAAAACCTGCAAAAACACAACAACTTTGGATGACAACTTCTGGAGTTGGTTCACAATTTGGTGTGATGCTGCCTTTTAGCAGAATGCACGAATCAGAAGCTGACCATTTAGGTTTAATCTTTATGGCAATGGCAGGCTATAATCCGGCAAAAGCAGTAGATTTCTGGCAAAGAATGGCTGATATGAAAGGTGGGCAAGCTCCTCCCGAATTTTTGAGTACTCATCCTGCCGATGCAACTCGGATAAGAGATTTGAAAGCATTGTTACCGGAATCATTGACTTATTATAAAAAGTAAAAGCAAGCATTATTATTGGCTATTGCTGAATCAGAACAAAAAAAATTTATGGACTTTAATAAATTGAAGACAATCCTATTTTTAGTAGTTTTTCTTATAACTTTAGGACTAACTGCTCATCCGCATGTATTTATCGGAGTAGTTTCCAAATTTGTTTTTTCTGAAAATGAATTGATAAAATTGCATATGCACTGGGTTTTTGATGATATGACCAGCTACATTATGTTGGAAGATTTCGATTCAAACGGTGATGAAAAATTTAATGATAAAGAAGTAAAAAATGCCTTGTCTATCTTTAATGAAATGCAAGGTGAATTCAATTATTATACTCAACTCACTATCAATGATTCTTCTGTAGTAATATCTGAAATAAAGAATTTTAAAATTTCTTTTGAGGGAATCAGTATTGCCTATGATTTTGATATAATGCTCAATATTCCAATTGATAGCAGTGCTTTTGATATGAAATTGAACATTTTTGATGAAGAAAATTATGTGAAAGTAATGTTACCTGATAAAAAAGCATTTTCTTTTTCGGTTCCCGATAATATTGAAATTGAAACAAAAAGATACTTTAATATGGAAAAATCTTATTATTATGGTCAATTGAATCCTGAAGAATTTTCTGTTACATTTCGGAAAAAATAATTATGATAAAAAAAACAATACTGATTTTATTACTATCCCTAATATTTCTTCCAATTTTTTGCAAATCCGAAACATCTGAAAAAACAAAGAAAATATCTTTTACCCAAAAATTTATTGATAAGAATAGTGAAAAACAATTTGAAATAAGACAAAAAATGACCAAATTGATGATTCAATTAAAAAAAAAACAAAATCGGTCACTTCTTCTCTCAGTTTTATTTATAGCTTTTTTATATGGTATTTTTCATGCACTTGGTCCCGGTCATGGAAAAATCCTAATTTCAAGTTCATTTTTGGCAGAAAATACTAAGATTATTAAAGGGTTATCTGCCGGCATTGTTTTTGCTTTTACCCATTCTTTGTCGGGATTGCTTTTAGTAGTAGTATTGAAATTACTCAGCCAAAGTGTATTGAAATCAACTGATGATTTTGTTTTATTAGCCCAAAAAGTTAGCTTAGTAATTTTGATTTTGTTGGGAATATTTATGTTCATCAAAGCTTTCAGGAAACCTGTTTATCACGATAAACATAAGAGTATTTTGGTAACGATATTAGCTATTGGTTTAGTTCCTTGTCCCGGAAGTATGATCATAGCTATGTTTGCTTTACGGTTAGAGATGTATTCTTTAGGAATTTTTATGGTGCTTTCAATGGCAGTCGGAATGGCAGTAATTATCTCTTTAATTGGGATTCTTACCGTAATTTTTAAGGAATCCTTTATTAGATTATTTAGACAAAATAATAAATTACAATTGATTATTTACAGAACTGTAAATATAATTGGAAGTCTTGCGTTAATTGGATTTGCAGTCTTGTTTCTTGTATAGTTTGAAATTTAATATTTAATATTTTTATATTGAATATTATAGATGTTCGCAGATGAATTGATACTCTTTAATCATAATTATCTTGAATCCAATTTTAAAT
>JAIORE010000159.1 GCA_021108315.1 Candidatus Cloacimonadota bacterium | reverse complement strand
TGAGTTACTGATTGTAAATTGTAGAGTAGAACTATTTCCTACTTGTACATTACCAAAGCTTAAACTGCTTGGACTGAGTACAAAAGAAGGGGAAGTACTACCGGAAGAAACAACCAAAGTAACCGGAATATTAGTCGGATTTTCATCAGGATCATTATTTGTGATAGAAATTGTTGCATTGTATGTATTTGCATCGAGTCCGGTTGCATCAAATCCAACCGTGATAGAATTATTATTTCCTTGAGAAATAGTTCCATTCACACTGCTTCCACTATTCAAAGTAAGCCAGTTCATAGGAGAACCAGAACCCCCAATATTTATGGTATAATCTTCCACTTCACCATACTGAGTTGTTCCACAGGGATCTACAGCTCCGGTGTAAGTAATACGAACTCTCATTCTGGTAGAACCGGGAACAGCACCTGCTGGAGGTGTAATTGTAGCGGTATAAGGACCATTACCAGGATTATTAGAAATTGAAATAGATTCATTTGCATCTGAAAAATCATCATCTTGATTCCAATCTACCCAAATTCCACATTGATCAGATGAGTAAGGATTTCCATTGGTAATTGTGATAGGATAACCTGTTCCAATTGTCATATCTGTACTTTGAGATGTATAATCTACATAATTTCCTGCTGTAGATGTATTATCAATTGAACCAACCTGTACTCGGCTGATATATTCATCATTACCACCGCTAGCAGCGCAATAAGCTCTATCATCTCTGGTTCCGGAATAATTTATGGTAGCGGTATAAGTAAGATTGGTTTCACCATAATTACTGATTGTCATATTTGCTGTTGTAGAACCATCAATATCAAGCGATTTAGAGAAAGAAGTAGGATTTACTGAAATCTCTGCTGGGGTGGAGCCGCCACTCACAGTTACATCTTGATATGTTGTATCTAAATTAAATCCTGATACAGTAAGTTTAACTGTTCCACTACTTATGCTATGAGAAATTGTAACATTTCCTGAAGAATTTGTAATACCGGAATATGTATTTCCACTTTGATACAATGAAACAAGAGCTCCTTCAACTGCTGAACCACCTTTTGTGATAGTTGTAGAGTAGGGTGTACTTCCACTTACAGTTGTATTAGAAACAGAAATTGCAGCTGGTGTAGCAGTTCTAACTTGTAAAGATGCATCACCAAAAATTGTCCAAGTTTGAATAGTTTCCAGATCATCAGAAGCATTTGATTCGGCATACATCAGTACGAAGCTATTAAAAGTTATTGAACCAAATGTTGTTTTGCCTTCGGTGGTATTTGTTCCACTTCCCGGATTTGATGAATAGCTATATCCACCAGTCAACAAGTCATTCATATAATCTTGCCCACGCATAGGAGGTTGCCAAGGCTGATTGATAGTAGACATAATCACTGCTACAGCACCGCCGTTTGATTTTTCAAGCCAAGTTTCTGCAAAGCAATCACCACTTGTTTGATGGAATTTTCCGTTCACACAAGCTACTGAGAAGATAAAAGGTAACATATCTCCATTGGATAGATTAGCAATATCTGCATTATTAAATCCACTTGTCACAAAACTTGTTTCTGAACCGTGACCACAATAATTAATAACACTTAGTCCATTGTTAATAGCAGTAGCAACAGAGGAATCAGAAGGATATTGATAGGCTTCAGTTACGCTGGTATACGTAAATGGCATTAACTTATTTTCTTTGATGATATCCATATGAACATAATCAATCTCACCATCATCACCATTTCCTGAGCCATCAGGTGAGCCAATCCCTAAACCTTTTGAATACCAAGTTCCACTTGGATTTTTTTCATATTCAATCGCTTTATTGATTTGAACTGTAACTTGCGAGGTTGAACTTGCTGAAAAACGTCCGATAATAAGTTCAGGATAATTATCAGAACCGGAAACACAGCCTAATTTTGGATCCATAGGAGCGTTTTGAGTAGTTCCAAGATCAGATTTGATATCAGCCCAATCACCGACCAATTGAACGTAAAGTAAATTACTATTTGAGTTATAAGCGTTTTGGATAGTAGTTTTTACATTTGTTCCTGTAGAAACCTGCTGTGTATGAACTGTGTAGCCCATCTCTCTTTTCCAAGTGATATAAGGTTGAATCACAGAAGCATCTCTGGAAGTATAAATTACCAACATTTCGCCCATTTCACCAATAGAATTTGACCAATCTCTGTTTTGTTCATAATTGATAAAAAGAGACCTATAAATATTATTCATTTGAGGAGCTATCTTATTTGTTTGAAATAATTTATTGATAGGTGTTGTATTGTTTTGAACCAATTTGACATTAACTTTGTTATAAACCCTTAGAATCAGTTTTTCGGCATTATATTGAAATGAATAAACATAAACATTCATTCCTCGAATATTTCTAAAAATATAAGGATCTGTTGTTTTAGTAATATTTCCAGGATACCAATTATCACTAACAGACTCATCAGCAATTTCATAAGGAATAGTTGCAGGATCTTGATTACGATAAATTACACCTCGTGAAGGAAGCAAAGGGTAATCTAATTGAATTTCAGTATAATCCGAATCACTGATATTCAAATCATAATTTTTATCATGACTAATCTCTAAAGATGCATGAATAAAAGGAAGTTTGGCAAATCCTTTATCTTTTGTATGCACTTTCCCATCAAAAACGATATTAGAAAAACTAACACCATCAACTTCCACTTTGTTAATTTCGAAATCATTGACATCAAAATTTAGTTCCAATTCTCCATTTTTTTGTTCAAATTGAACATCGTAATTGTTTATCCCGAATAAAACTAAGGCAAACAATAACACAACAACAACTAACGCACTTCTTCTCATCACTTCTCCCTTTAGGAATGCTGGTTTACAGCAGATTCCCGTTTTTTTTTGTATTTTGATACATATAATCAATATTATTTGGTAAATTATTTTTTTCAATTTCACAGTATTCGCTAAAAGTTACAGCTTTGTTCCAATACATTTCAAAAATTTCTGCTAAAGTATCGGATAGAGCTTTATGAGCAATAACCATATTTGTGAGACTCTCTTTGCCGGGAACATGATCCTGAAGACCTAAAACTAATGTGTGGCGATCATAAATTATTATCTTTATAGGAAGCTTATTCGTCATTTTTACGTTTATTCCACTTCCAATAAGTTTCTGCCAATGTTCAAATTTGTAATTGCTGATAGGTGTTGTAAGTTCTTCAAGATAACGATAATCTACATTTGAGTTTATTTTTTGATGGTCAAAATCTGTTATTTCAAAAACAAAAGGTGGTTTGCTCATTGTGAGTATTTCAAATTTAGCATTTCTTTCGAGTTGCTCCAATCTTTTTAAAACACTATTTTTATCTCTATAAACCTCAATATAATCCATGGGATCATTATCATGGCTTTTCATTTCAAAAATAGGTAATAAAAGTTGTGAAACCATATCAATCATACTTGCTTTTTCTTCTAATTGCTCTTTGATTTTTTTAAAAGCAATTTCTGGTGAGATTGCACGATATTTTTTAATTTTTCCAGGAATCTCTAGACAAGCTCCCTTATCTATGATATTTTCTAAAACTGAATATATCTTTGTTCTGGGTACATTTGATATTTTAGAAAGTTCAGACGCTGTAAAACTATTTTTTTTCAGTAAATTATAATAAGCTTTTGCTTCATATTCCGTAAAACCAATAGCTATCATCTCTTTAATTACTTCCATTAATACCTCTTTTTGTAACTATTAGTGACAACACTTTTACGAGCTGATAATTGTCAAACTGTTTTTTATTTTTTTGTTGGGTATCTAAATGAGACTGTTCACATCTCAAGCCATCTTTTTAATAAGTAAGCAGCTATATATTTGTTAATATTGCACATTTTTATGCTATCTTGGCATTTTTTTGATAGTTAAAAATCTAAAAGAAAAATACTCCATAAAGAAATCCACGATTTCAATCGTGGAACAATCAGGAATCATTCCTACACGACTTGAGTCGTTAAAAAAATAGACACTGAAAACAATATAGAATAATTATGATAAATCTAGTGAAGTTTTTTACGACTAAAGTCGGCTATTGTTGTTACCTCATAATATTACCACGATTAAAATCGTGGGCTTCTAAATTAAATTGGTAAAAAAAATTGTCAATTGGTGGAATACATCTTTTCAAATCAAAATGTGCACTTTTTATTCCTATAAAACCCTAATTCTATAAATTGCAATGACTTAATTTGAAAAGTCTCATAAGTTCAAACAATACAAAAGGCACAAACAGGATGAGCTTCGCAGGTTTCCACTTTGTTCCGGCTGTTTGTGATACTCGTTCGGTTTGAAAAGAAAAAAAACTAATAATCTCGATATTTTACCTGTCTCTGTTGATTTCGCATTTCATCTTTTTTCTGCAGAGCATCTCTTTTATCATAAAGTCTTTTTCCTTGTGCCAATCCTAAAGAAAGCTTTGCCAAACCCTGCTCTGTGATGTAAATTTTAGTTGGGATCAAAGTCATCCCTTTTTCTTCTGTTTTTCTTATCAATTTTTTGATTTCTTGTCGATTTAAAAGCAGTTTTCTAGGTCGTTCCGGCTCATGATTGAAATAACTTGCTTGGTCATAAATGCTAATATGAAGATTATAAAGCCAGACTTCACCGTTTTCGATCTTGGCATAGCTATCTTTGAAATTCACTTTTCCGGTACGAATTGATTTGATCTCTGTACCTTTAAGAACAATTCCTGCTTCTAATTCTTGTGTAAAAAAATAATTGTGATATGCTTTTTTGTTTTTAAAACTTTTCATGATATTCCCTAATTAATATTAAAAAAATCTATAGCATTATTAAATGACAAATCAGCTACTTTCTTGGGGGATATTTGTTTGACCTCAGATATCTTTTCGATAATATATCGCAAATTCAGAGGTGAATTTCTTTTTCCTCGAAATGGAACTGGAGATAAATATGGACTATCCGTTTCCACAAAGAATTTATTTTCAGGAACTATCCTCACAATATTTTCCATTATGCTGTTTTTGTAAGTAATTATTCCAGTAAAAGATATGAACCAACCCTTATCAATAACTTTTTCAGCAAAAATTTCATCACCCGAAAAACAATGAAAAACAACTTTTTTTATTTTATACTTATTCAGAATATCAAAACAATCTTCGTGAGCCTCTCTATCATGGATCACGACAGGTAAATTTAGGTCAAGAGCAATTTCTAACTGCTTTTTAAACACTTGAATCTGAATCTCTTTTGGTGAAAGATTTCGATAATAATCCAAGCCAATTTCGCCAATTGCTACTACTTTTTTATGTTTGGCTAATTCTCTGATTATCTTCTCATCGAATTTTTTTGCATCATGAGGATGATAACCAACAGTTGCATAGATAAAATCATACTTTTTTGCCAAATCAATGCTATTTTTCGATGTTTTTTCATCAACTCCGATATTTATAACATATTCAATTCCAGAAGCTTTACATTTCTTTAAAAGTTGTTCTCTATCTTTATTAAAATCTTTAAAATTAAGATGGGCATGCGTTTCAAATATTTTCATTTTTTTCCTCAGTTTTTTCCGCGGAACTTCACGGGCAAGGTCAATAAAAAGTATTAACCACAGAGAACACTTAGAGCACAGAGACAAATATTAAATCTTCAATATTAAATTTTAAATTTCTTTGCGTTAAATATTTTTTTTCTCTGTGCTCTCTGTGGCGGATTTTCAGTATTTATTCTCTTCATGAATTCTCAATCTCAGGATGTAATATCATCATAATCAAAGAAATTCTGTATTCTTTATCCAATTGAAAGCGGATTTCAGCATAATCATAGAGTTGATTCCCAGATTCATTTGCATATAAAAATCCTCTAAATTCTATGAATCCATTGATCTTTCTAAATTCATCCAATTTAAAATATACTGTATGGTTTTGCCAATATTTATTCAATAATAATAATAAATTTGCATAGGAAGAAATTTCCAGTAATTCTCTATCATTTCCATTCAAAATCAAAGTTGTGGGAACTCCATCATGTATCAAAATAAAATTGAGAAGTTTAGTCCCAATTGCTCTGTGTTCAAACAATAGTTGGCTCAAAAGCGGTGCAATTTTATCAATATCATTATATTCTAAATCGGATAAATCGATTGTTTCATCTCTGAATAATCTAACCAGTTTTTCATCTAATTTATACTTTGAAACCGGTGTAAAATCTACCCCATCTTTTTCTTGTTTAAGCTTTATCTGAATATCAGTTTTAAATTCGTCAATAAAGGGTTCGTGTATTAATTGATAAATATTTTTTGTTCTACTAATTTCAAAGTTGGGAAATTCTTTGTTAATAAATTTTTGAGGATTTTCAATTTTATTATGTAGAAGCTCACGTTGTTGCTGTTCATCAAAGTTTTCTTTGATAAAGTTCACTAATTTGTATGTTGATTCTTTTCTTTTAAATATCTTCTTTTTAATAGGTTTTTGTCTCTTCTTTATTAATTCTTCTTTTTTTTTGATCTTTTTTAGTTTGGAAATCTCCTGTGATTTCACTTCTTCTATCAATTTAAGTTCTTTTGCTAAATTAGTCAGATTATCAGATTTTGGAAATAGAACAGAAAAATATACGTTTTCCTCAGAAATAATTTTCAAACCAATATGTGAATCAACAGAAATAATTTCAACTAGTTTCGTACAAAATCTTTTTTCAGAATAAAGATTCCAAAGAGAATCTAATGCTTCAGATTTTTTTAATTCATTAAATTTTAGTAGAATAGATTCTGAAGTAAGATAATCTTCTAAATAAAATTTTTCACCTGAATTCAAACGATAGATTAAAGAACCAGAAAATTCTAAGTATTTCTTTACTTCATCAGATCTAAGAGAACAATACTTTAAAATATCCTCTCGTTGTTCAAAAATTTCCCAGTTTTTCCAGTCATATTGAACAATTATAGATTTTAATGAAGCAAGTTTAAACTCCTTTACTATATTTTGCTCAGAAAAAACAGCTGGAATATTTGGTTTGAGATGATTTTGTAACAACCAAGAACGATATAATTCATATTGATAGCTATTTTTAAAATCATCTTCATGTGGTTCAAAAGAATGTAACATTATAAGATTTAATAAGATAAAAAATACGATTAAAAAAAATTTCATTTTATTTGACATAACACCTTGTAAAAACATTTATGAACGAACTTAAATACTGTTTAAATTCGGTCAATAGTAATATTGTGCTGAGGAGAAATGAATTATGATGATCAAAGAAGATAACAAAGAGCGTATCAAAGAATTTTTTGATCTTACTGATCAAAGCCATAAAATTCGAGGATACAGAAAGCCTGTTTTGGTTTATGATATTTACAATGACAAAGTTCGTTATTCATTGTGGGAAGAAGAGTTACTAAATCGTTATGGTTTAAAAAATGTGGATGGTTGGGATTATACCGAAGATGCTATTTTTTGTCCGGATTGGATGCAAGATGAAGAAGATGAGGACGATTTTGATGATTTAGATGAGGATGATTTATGATACTGTCGATTTATTCACTTCGTTAAATATTTCTAATTTTTCCCCCTTCTCCATGTTCTTAGCGTTTCTTGTTCTTAAAGCTCATTTTAGAAATGCAATGCTCCCAAATCCTGATATGAGATAAAACCAAAAAGCTAAAACAGGATTTTAAAGTTTATCCATTCCCAATCAGAGTAATGAGAATTAGACCGATTTACATTCGCTCAATTTAGTATTAATTATTTTCTGATTTTTCGGAGATTTTATGAGTAGATTTGATGAAATAAATGAACATTTTCAATTAAATAAAATTAGATATATTGATTTAAAGAGATTAGCTGTAAAAAAAATGACCATTCTAAGACACAAATTTATCTGGTTCTTTGATTGTGATAAGGATAATATTGAATTTAATGGTCCATATTACGAAGATTCAAAATTTAAATTTCAACTGACAATTAATTTTATCTATGTAGATCCAAATCAAGATAATGACCCCGTATATAAAAAAATATTCTTTGATCTATTTTTTTTAACCCCAGAAGCAAATCGAATTCTATTTAATAAAAAAATATTCCCATTCAATAATACTTTAGAAGAAATATTTGAAGAGATACTTTTGGTAATAAAATCCGATAAAAGGATTTTTGGTGTGTAGAAAATTTATTTTTTTTAGTTTGTAAAATCTAAGGCAAAAGATTTTTTTCTTACTCTCGAAAATCATTAGGATCCAATCCATATCTATTAAATTTTTTATACAAATTTTGACTTACAATACCTGTCTTTTGAGAAACTTTTTGAATTTTTCCTTGATATTTGATCAATAATTCCCGAAAATACAATTTCTCAAAATTTTGCTTTGCTTCATGAAAAGGAAGATCAACAAGATTAAAAATGTTTTTTTTATCTTGGTTAAATTTTTTTAATAAGTTTATTGGTAGATCTTCTGGGATAATTTTATTATGGTTAGCCAAAGCAACAGCATGTTCCATTGAATTTTTAAGTTCACGAATATTTCCTTTCCAGTCATAATTAATTAAAATCCTCATAACATCTTCCGAGAGAATGAGTTCTTTCTGATATTTACTAGAAAATTCACGAACAAAAGCTGTGGCAAGAATCTTGATATCTTCAATTCTATCTCTTAGTGGTGGTATAAAGATATTGAATACATTCAGGCGATAATAAAGATCTTCTCTGAAATTTCCTTTTCTCACCTCTTCCTCAATATTTTTATTGGTAGCTGTAACAATTCTTACATCAACCTCAATATCTTGGTCTCCACCAACCAATCTGATGGTTTTTTTTTCTAAAACCCGGAGCAATTTTACTTGGAAGGCTAAACTGGTCTCAGTAATTTCATCAAGAAACAAAGTACCACCATCAGCTTCTTGGAAATATCCTATTTTATCGCGAATTGCATCTGTAAAAGCTCCTTTTTTATGACCAAAAAGAACGCTTTCTAAAAGTGTTTCTGGAATGCTTCCGCAGTTTACATCTACAAACTTATTCTCTTTTCGTTTACTATTCCTGTAGATTAGCTCTGCGAAAAGTTCTTTACCAACTCCTGTTTCACCGGAAATTAATACTGTAATATCTGTAGGAGCGATGCGCTTTATTTGTTCTAATAATCGTTGCATTGGAATACTATTTCCTAATACCTTTGCTCGATCAAAATCCTTCCCGATGATTTTTTTAAGTCTTATTATTTCATTTGCTTGCCACTTTGTTTTTAATATCCTTTTTATGATAATTTCTAATAATTCAAGATCTTCTACAGGTTTTTCAATAAAATCCTCAGCACCAAGCTTCATCGCTTTAACTACCATATCAATTGTAGCTTTACCACTGATCATAATCATAGAAGTTTGGGGAAATCTCACCTTGATCATTTCTAATAAGGATATTCCATCCATATCGGGCATAACAACGTCAGACATTACAATTTGAAATTCCTGCTCTTCTAATTTTTGTAAGGCAAGCTTTGCTGAATTCGCTGTAATTATGCTATAACTATCTTGCAATTGTCGGCTAAAAATATCCAAAGCATCCTGTTCATCATCTACAATCAGGATATTAACTTTTGATTGTTTCATCATACCTCATTATTTGAAATTTAATATTTAATATTGAAGATTGGGTTTAAATAACCAACTCCTATTTCCTATCTCCCCTTTCCTGTTTCCTATCTCTTATCTCCTCTTTTCAATCTCCTCTTTTTTTCTAAAATAGGTAATAATAAAATAAATTCACTTCCTTTATTCATTTTTGAATTGACTAATATTTTCCCCCTATATTTATCAATTACATGCTTACTAATAGCCAAACCCAATCCAAATCCGATAGAATTGCTCTCTTCTTTTGTTGAGAAATAGGATTCGAATATTTTATCTAAATGTTTCTTCTCAATACCAATTCCTGTATCTTTTATACTGATTCCAATCATATTATCTTCAAAAAAGGTTTTTACTTGGATCATTTTTTTGTCGCACTCTTGCATAGATTCTATAGCATTATTCAGAATATTTGCTACACAAAGACTTATATCTCCATAGACAGCGTAAATATCAGGGATATTCTTAGTTAATGATTTTTTTAAAGTAATATAATGTTTGAAAAATAGGTTATGATTACAAAGATCAAGCTCTTGTTCTATCAAATTATTGATATTCACCGGATGAAGCATACTCATATTATCACTTTTGATCTTTTGTTGTAATCCTTTAACATAATGTGCCAGAACTTTACCGGAATTTATTATTTTTTCAATATCTTCATTTTCATTAAAATCTTTTTTCATTAGTTGAGCATATCCGAGAATTGAATTCAGTGGAGAATTCATATTATGAACAATTCCTTCAACTCTTCTTCCTACTTCGGCAAGTTTGTTGATTTTGATAAGTTCCAATTCCAAGGCTTCTCTTGCTTTTTTTTCTTTAACTTGCGATGTAATATCTGTGATAGAACCGACAATTGTATGATTTGTTTGATCTGGCATTGAGCGAATATTAAGAGTTACGACTTTTTTCTTTTTTTTAATATTGATCTCAAGATTAGACAAAATTATACTCTCATTTTTTACTTTTTCTTGTAATAAATAAGATAGGTTCAAAAATATATTTAGGTTTTTACCAATTATTTCGTTAATATTTTCCAATTCAAATATTTTTATCAAAGTTTCGTTACACAAAATAACTTCAAAGTTTTCGTTTAACCAAAAGATACCGGTATTAATATTTTTTGTGATAATCTTATACTCTTCTAATGATTTTCCATATTTATCCAATGAAAAGTTCATAGAATTAAATGTACTTACCAAATCTCCCAATACACCTTTATATTCTGAGGCAATCGGCTCAATTAGTGATGGATTATGTGTAATCTCTAGCATTTTGTCACTTAGCATTTTTATTGGTTGTAAAATTGTTTTGGTAAACCAATTTCCAAAAAAAGTGATCATCAGGATAGTTATTGCCATCAAGATCAATATAAAAAAAAGTACACCTTGCTGAGCGAAAGCGTTTATTTTTCGATTATAATAAAAACTATAAATTCCGATCGGATTATTTCTGATATCATACATTACAAAAAGTCCAACTGCTGTATTTATGGAAACACGTTCTATAGAAAATTTTTCCTTTTTGGAAGTTAAATTCTCAACTTTTAAATTTAATCTAACAGAATGAATTTTGAGGTCATTTTCAAAAAAATTAGTAGGAATTGGATAAGTCGTTTTTTTTACTTTTATCAGTGTATTATTAGGTAAAGGTGGGAGTGAATAAGTTTTTGTTTCCACGAGATATGCAATCAATTCATTTTTCTTTATTATAGGAACATAAAAAATATAGAACATTTTACTGCCATACTTTGCTATAAAAAAATTGGGTTGAATTTCTTGAAAAATATCATTAAGGTATTTATTTATTAAATCCCAACTTTCTCCTAAAAAGATTTTTTTATCGGCATCAAATACAAAAACAGTAGAAAGATCATATTGTTTATTCAAACTCAGTGTATCTCTTTTGGAAATAAGCTTAAGAAATAATTTATCATCTTTATGCTTAATAAGTTTGGAAAGTGATTTCGAGGCATATTTATTTTGTGATTTTTCTAACTGAAATAATTCGTTTTGGATGCTGATATTTTCATGCTGGATAATAGAAAATCTCACTATCTGCCACTCGATTAAAATAAGTAATAGAATAATAAAAAATGTTCCAAAAAAATAAGCAATAAAGATTCTTTTTTCTAAAGCTGTGAACAATAATTTCATAGTTAATATTAGTTTAACCTTTTATTAACGCTATTTAAAAGTGATTTATAAGTAAATGGCTTTTGTAAAAAACCTGCCTTATTTTCCGAAATATCTCGTAAAATATTTTTGTCCTCTGTAAAGCCGGATATAAACAAAATCTTAGCATTAGGATGCTTTTTATGCAACATTTTTGCAACATCTCTTCCTGAAATATCTGGCATTTTTATATCGGATAATAACAAATCAATTTCATTTGGATAATTTTTTATAATTTTTGTTGCAGCCAAACCATGGGCTGCCTCCAAAATTTGATAACCTTCATCTTCTAAAATTTCCTTAATAAATTCCCTGATATTTTCTTCATCTTCAACTAAAAGAATTGTTTCTGCATCTGATGTGATTGTTTTTTTATTATCAATAGTAGAATCTTCATATTTTATATTTATTGGTATTGGAGTTACTGGGAAAAAAATATCAAAAGTTGTCCCTTTTTCTATTGAACTTTTTACTTTTATATATCCATTGTTTTGTTTGATAATTCCCAGTACAGTTGCTAAACCTAAGCCGGTACCTTTCCCAACTTCTTTTGTTGTAAAAAAAGGATCGAATATATTTTTCATAATCTCTTCCGTCATTCCTATCCCTGAATCAGAAAGAGTAAGTTTAACATAATTTCCGGGTAAAATTTTATTCATAACTGCTGAGATAGGTTTTTCCAAGCACACATTTTCGGTAGAAATGAAAATTTCACCACCATTTGGAATTGCATCAATTGAATTTACCAAAATATTCATCAGAATTTGATCCATTTGAACAGGATCTATAAAAATATTTGCTAAATCTGTTTCGAATTTGGTAATAATATTAATATCTGAATGAAGCATTCCCTTAATGAGATTAATTACACTTTCAATGATTTTTGGTAAATCAATTATTTGAGGTTTTATTATCTGTTTTCTAGAAAAGCCTAGCAATTGTTGAATCAATTTTGCAGCTTTTTCACTACAACTATCTATCGTATCAAGATCATTCTGGGCAAGATGATTCGATTCAATTTTGTTTTTTGCTAAATGAGTATATCCGCTTATAGCTGTTATCAAATTATTGAAATCGTGGGCGATACCACCTGCTAATCGTCCAATTGTTTCCATTTTTTGAGCTTGAACCAATTGAATTTGCATTTTTCTCTTTTGTTCCTTTGCCTCTTTTTTGTCAGTAATATCTCGGGCAATAGATTGAAATTCAATCAATTCATTATTATTAAAAATTGCTCTATCAGTTTTTTCAAGCCAAAAGGTTTTTTCTTGAAAAATAATGTTATATTCGTATGATATCGATGGCTCTAAACGTGAAATTTTAGACAATTTTTGTTTTACAAATTTTTTATTTACATCGGATAATTCTTCTATCCAGTTTTTACTAAGAAGATTTTTTTTAGATTTTCTATAGAAACGACAATATGCTTCATTCACAAAAGTGAGAGTTCCATCTTTTAGGAAACGACTAATAAGCTCAGTTTGTCCTTCTACTACTGCTTTATAACGTGATTTACTCTCTCGAAGGGCTTCTTCAATATTTTTGAGTGCAGAATTATCTATCATTACCCCAGAAATATAGCTTTCACCAGCTTCATTGGTTACTTTTACGGATCGTTCTTCTATCCAGATATATTCTTTATTTTTTTTCTTAATTCTATACCATGTTGTCAAAAGATCAGCATTTCCTTTTTTATTCCATTCAAAAATTTTTTCTTGCAGGATTTTATTATCAGAAGGATGTATCAAAGATGTGAATTTATTATTATTTTTTGCAAGTTCAGTAGCTGAATAACCGATTAGATCAGTAATATTTTCAGAGAAAAACTTTCCTTTCTTACTTTTTTCATATAGAATAATATTCGGTACATTTTTAAAAATTGTGGTAAGACGATATTGAGTTTTTTTTAGGATTTCTTCTGTACTGGTATGTTCTTTTATCTCTTTTCGCAGTTTATCGTGGATTTGAGCATTTTTGATTG
This sequence comes from Candidatus Cloacimonadota bacterium, assembly GCA_021108315.1. GTDB lineage: Bacteria > Cloacimonadota > Cloacimonadia > Cloacimonadales > TCS61 > JAIORE01. Next base: position 34,154 of record JAIORE010000159.1, on the reverse strand, counting down.
CTGTCGAAGCAAAAGTGGCATAAGTTTTTGTTAAAGCAAGTTCTTCCAGAGTGAATTTTTCTCCAATTCTACTTAGAGCAATTGCTCCGAATACCTCATCTTTTATAACAAAAGGAGCTATTGTCAATCTTTCATTTTCAAATTCAGTTGTTCCTTTCACCAATTGACCTTTATTACAAATGTCATTATAAATAGCTGCTTTTCGGGTTTTTATTGTTTGTCCTGTTAAACTTTTGTCTATGTCTAAATCCATTTCCAGCATCTCTTTTTTAAAATCAGGATCAATTACAACAATTGGTTTTAAGATGCTATTTAATGAATTTAATTGATAAATAGTACAGGTTTCGGCATCAATAATATCTTTTAAGGATTCTGCAATCTGCTGTAATACTACACTCAATTCTAAGTTTGAAGTAAGTAATTGAATTGAATTGAGTAATTTTTCTTGTTGCAAGGTCTTTTTTTGTAAGGCGTTGTAGGTTTCTTTAAACTCGGTAATATCATTAATAATTCCAAAAGCACCTTGATAAATTCCATTAACGAAATAGGGAGAAGTTGATATTCTGATAATTTTATTTTCACCATTTTTAGTAATTATTGATAATTCATATTGAGATGACACTCCGCTTTTTCTAATATCTGTTTGTTGAATAATTTTCTGATAATTTTTTTTATCTACAAATTCTTTTAGAATGTTATGATTTAAAATCTCCTTTTCATCAGAGAATCCAAACATTTTTGATCCACTAATATTGGCAAAAGTAATATTTTCATGTTCATCAACTGCGACTATACCTTCTTCAATTGTATCTACTAAAGTCCTATATTTTCTTTCACTTTCTTTAAGGGCAACTTCGAGAGAAAAACGATGAAATGCCATTTCTATTGCGGCAAACAGTTCTCTTTCTTCAAAAGGCTTGATTATATAACCAAAAGAATCAAGTGCTTTTACTTTTGCAATAGAATCGTCATCAGCATAAGCCGTTAGAAAAATGATTGGAATATTGTATTTTTCTCTTATTTTACCGGCAGTATAAATTCCATCTTTTTCACCAGCTAGCATAATATCCATTAAAATAAGATCAGGTGTATGCTCTTCTGTTTTTTTTATTGCAGTATGAGAATTGATTGCAATTCCACAGACTTCATACCCGGCATTGATTATTGATCTTTTTATATCAAAAGCAACTATTCCTTCATCTTCCACAATGAGGATTTTTTTCTTCATGTTACCTCCAAAGTATACTTTTTCAAAATATTAAAATGTTATATGTTACGTCAAATAGTTTAAATTTTTATTGAAGATTTTTGAATTTTTGTGCAATAATAGCTCGGCTTAGGATTGACCGATTCTCGTTCCTAATGCTCATTTTGGGAATGTAGTGAAACCCATATTTCTTATTTTAAATAAAGCTACGAGGTGAAATAGAATTTCAAAGATTATGCACTCTCTATCAGGAATGAGCTTCGCAAGTCTCCCTTTGGTCGGTTGGTAACGAGAACGATTTGTAATCGTTCAATTTAAGTTAAGGAAAGATGTAGAATTTGGTAATGTTTAACCTAATATTTTTAGATCTGTTTTACACCTGAAATTAAGCTTATCTGCGTCAAAAACTTTTTGTTCTGGCGTTATATAGACAATATTTTTTTTATAACATACTTATATAAAAAAAGTTATGCAAAAAGTGCTTGACAGAAAAACCAAGAAAAAAAACAAAGAGTAAGTTAAATTTATTTTAAGGAGATTATAAAATTATGACAAAAGCAGATTTAGTTCGAGTTGTTTCTTCTGAAACAGGTATTATAAGAAAAGATGTTGCACTTTCTGTAGATGCATTTTTAGATGCTGTAAAAGATTCTTTAAAAGATGGTAAACATATAGAAATTAGAGGATTTGGAACATTTAAATTAAAAATCCGTAAAGAAAGAATTGGTAGAAATCCCAAGACTGAAGAAAAAGTATTAGTTCCCGCAAGAGTAGTTCCCACTTTTAAATTTTCAAAAGCTTTAAAAGAAGAAGTAAATAAAGCTAACAGCAATTTGGTTTAGTGGGAGGAAATAAATGCCCAGTGGAAAAAAAAGAAAAAGACATAAAATAACAACTCACAAAAGAAAAAAAAGACTCCGCAAAAACAGACATAAAAAGAAAAAATAATAATTTATCTTTAGAAATTGTCGAATTGTACTAATTCGACAATTTTTTTTTAACTAATTTTTAGTTTTCGTTCCCAAGTTTATCATGGGAATATTGAAATTTTATTTCTCCAAATGCTTCTTAGGATGACATAATAATAAATCTCCAAATTATTGTTTTGTCGTCCCATAATAAACTAATCAAAGATTAAATTGATATACAAATTAGGTATGGTTATGGTTAATAAACCTAATTGGGTTCCCAAAAATGCCGGAAAAGAATTTACGACCTCAGTTTTGAAAGGTGTTGGCAATATTCATGATGGCTTATCAAAAAAAAATAGATTAACAAACACAAATATCATACGTCGAAAAAGCCTCTCTATTGATGACTATGTCAATGGAGTTCTTTCAGGAAATAGAACAATTATTGCTCGCACAATCACCTTGATCGAAAGTAATTCTCCAAAGCACTTTGAACTTTCTCAAAAAGTATTAAAAAAATTGTTACCTTTTTCAGGCAATTCCATCAGAATTGGCATTACAGGTGTTCCGGGAGCAGGTAAAAGTACTTTTATCGAAGCTTTGGGAAATAAGCTGATTAAGGAGAATCATAAAATCGCTGTTTTAGCTGTTGATCCTACCAGTAGCATTACTAAAGGTAGTGTCCTCGGTGATAAAACACGGATGGAAGTCTTGTCTCGAAATGAAAATTGTTTCATTCGTCCTTCGCCTTCCGCAGGTAAATTGGGAGGGGTAACCCGAAAAACCCGTGAAACTATTGTTGTCTGCGAAGCTGCCGGTTTTGATATTATTCTTGTTGAAACAGTTGGAGTTGGGCAGAATGAAATTACAGTTCGCTCTTTAGTTGATTATTTCTTATTGCTTAAAATCGCTGGAGCAGGAGATGAGTTGCAAGGTATTAAGAAAGGTGTGATTGAGCTTGCAGACGCTCTTGTAATCAATAAAGCAGATGGAGACAACGTAACTCGAGCAGAAATTGCTAGGCAAGAATTTTCCCGAGCATTGCATTATTTAAAATCTCCAACTGAAGGTTGGAACCCGCAAGTGTTTAAAACTTCTGCAACGCAAAATGAAGGTATTGATGAAGTCTGGGAAAATATTATGCTGTTTAAGGATACTGTACAGAAAAACAACTTTTTCTATATACGAAGAAATAAACAATTGATAGCTTGGGTTCACACTCTGATCAAAGAAAACTTATATAATCAATTTTATCGAAATGATGATATTATTAAACACATACCTATGATTGAAAATAAAGTTTTAGAAGGAAAAATTCCACCAACTTTTGCTGCTCAGAAACTTCTTGAAATTTATAAGAACATCATTCATTCAAATAAAGGAATAACAAATGAAATATAAAGTTGGGATTTGTCAATTTGAACCAAAATTATTGAATGTTTCGTATAATTTAGATAAAATGAAAGAACTTCTTTTAAATGTAAAAGCTGATCTTATCGTACTGCCAGAACTTGCTTCGAGTGGATATTTGTTCAATAGTAAAAGTGAAGTTGAAAAGGTTAGTGAATTTGCTATGGATGGACCTACAGCAACTCTTTTTAAATCATTATCTCAACATAATGATACAAGTTATGTTGTTGGATTTCCAGAAAAATTTGAAAAGAAATTTTATAATTCGGCAATGTTAGTGAATCCTGATGGGAAAATCTATGTTTATCGCAAAACACATCTCTTTTATGAGGAAAAACTTCGGTTTGAATCTGGGAATAGTGGTTTTCAAATCTTTAAAGCAAAAAAAGATGTTCCAGTTGGTATGATGATCTGTTTTGATTGGATTTTTCCTGAATCTGCTCGAACTCTTGCTTTGAAGGGTGCTCAGATCATTGCTCATCCGGCAAACCTTGTACTTCCTTGGTGTCAGCAGGCTATGATTACCAGATCATTGGAAAACCGTATTTTCTCAATAACTGCAAATCGGGTTGGAAAAGAGAGCAATGGCGCAAAAGAATTACATTTTACGGGTATGAGCCAGATATTAACTACAAAAGGTGAAATTATCAGACGCTTTGATAAAAACGAAGAAAGTGTTTATGTAACTGAAATCGAAACAAATGATGCTCAGGAAAAAAAAATTACAGAATTTAATGATATTTTTGAAGATAGAAAAACGAAATACTATAATCTAAATTGAACAATCTTCCACTTATAACTTTGATAGACCGATATTAAAAAGAATTTTGTAACGAACAAAACAAAAAAAATAACCGCAGAAACTGCAGAGAACACTGAGAAATTAAAACTCGTTATCCCGAAAGCTTTCGGGATCTTCATAATGTACTCTTCAATGTTCCCAAAACAAACTTGAGGTTTATTTATAAATATAATCCAACTTTGTGACTTAGCGTCTTTGCATAAGTCTTTCTTGGGTTTGGGCTTAGTAGAGTTAAGCCTTACATTAATCAAACAAATATAATCAATTTATACCTAATTTTACTTGTCATAAAGAAATGAAAACAAATTTTGGTTCAAATGTACTATTTTTTAGTACTTAAATGCTTTGAAAATAAAAAAATTATGAAAGAGGGGAATCATGGATATTAACAAACTTTGGCCAGAATTGAGTTGGATTCAAGATGATGAATTAAGAGAAAAAACAACCATAACTTGGGAATTAGCTTTAGAAAGAAGTGCACTATCAGCAGAAGATTTACAGACTATTCCATTTACATTACTCTGCGGACCGGATTTAAAAGTTACTTTTATGGATCACAAACGTAGCGTGGTTCATATTGCAAAAGCTGCCGGTGAAAAAGTAAACGAATTTTATCACGGAGAGCTTCCTGTGAATATAGATGTACTTATTTCCGGAGCGATTTTAGCAGATGTCGGAAAATTATTAGAATACGTTTTGAATGAAGAAGGAAAAGCAGTTCAGGGAACTTACGGGAAATACCTTCGTCACCCGTTTTCCGGTGTTTCAATTGCCGAAGAATGTGGAGTTCCAGCAGAAGTTTGTCATATTATAGCAACTCATGCCGGTGAAGGAAATATGGTGAAAAGAACAACCGAAGCTTATCTCGTACATCATGCGGATTTTATGACTTTTTTACCTTTCAAAGAAAGGCTGAAAGTTTAAAATTGAATTAAAAAATCGGAGGATAGATGAATTATTTTTTATTAGATGCAGCCGGAACAGCTGCTAAAGCACCGGGAGCCACAGGTATTTTAACGCAAATTTTCCCATTTGCTCTAATGTTTTTAGTGCTTTATATGTTTATAATTAGACCACAAAAGAGAAAACAAAAAGAGCATCAAGAAATGCTTCAAAACGTTAAAATAAATGACAAAGTTATTACAAATGCCGGAATCATCGGAAAAGTGGTAAATATCAAAAAAGATAAAAATATTTTAGTGATCAAAGTTGATGCTACTACCAACACAAAAATTGAATTCCAAAGATCAGCAATTTCCACAATTATAAAAGATGAAAAACAAGAGACAACTGCTAAAAATTAGAATTTACGGGGATAAAACCTTAAATAAAGTGGCTGAACCCGTTAAAGAAATTACGCCTGAAATTCAGGAATTTATCCAAAATCTAACTCATACAATGTACATAAAAAATGGCATTGGTCTTGCGGCTCCACAGGTCGGAATTTCACTAAGAATTTATGTAGTTGATCCGTTTTGGTATAAAGAAGGTAAAAAGAAAAATCCCTATATTTTTATCAATCCTGAATTTTTAGAATTTGAAGGAGAATCTACTGCGGAAGAAGGATGCCTTAGTTTACCGGATATTTTTGAAAAAGTTTCCCGAGCAGAGAAAGTAGTAATTACTGCTATGAACGAAAATGGAAAAAAGATCACTTTGGAAGCCGAGGGAATATTTGCCCGTGTTTTACAACATGAATTTGACCATTTGGGAGGTATATTATTTGTAGAAAAGATATCCAAACTTAGACAAGTATTTATTAAGAAAAAATTAAGAGAACTTGCAAAAAGTACGGATGAAAACGGTGAGAATATTCAGAGAATTGAAGATTGAAAATTTAATATTGAATATTATTTGCTGTATTCTTAGTGCTATCTGTTCTAAAAGAAAACAATATTTACCGCAAAGACACTAAGAAGGCAAAGAATAATGAAGAAAAAATGAAAAATTTCACCTCAATTCTCCCCTGCAAGGAGAATCCCGATATTTCATCGGGATCCTTGCAGGAGAAAGTTGGGATTAGGTAGTTTTTGATGTTTTGTCTGTGGCAAAAAAGTTTGTTTTGTTAGTTTAGTTAGTTGCTAAAAAAATAAAAAATGAAAATAAGCAAAATTGTTTTTATGGGAACTCCCGAATTCTCTATTCCTTCTTTAGAAACACTTGTAAATAATGGATATAAGCCTGTTCTCTGTATTACTCAACCGGATAGACCAAAGGGACGAAAAAGAAAACTAACTTCACCAGCTGTGAAAATTGCAGCTGAAAGGTTTAATATTAAAGTAATTCAACCGGATGATGTTAATGATGAAAAAACGATTAAATTATTAGAAAAAATTGATCCGCAGATTATCATTACAGTAGCATTTGGTGGTTATCTAAAAAAAACGATTAGAAAGCTTCCAAAATTCGGTTGTATAAATTTACATCCCTCTTTACTTCCTAAATATCGCGGTTCTTCTCCAATTAATCAAGTTTTTTTTAACAACGATAAAACTACAGGATGCACAATTTTTAAAATTGTTGCAAAGATGGATGCCGGACCAATTATCTATCAAAGTAACACGAAAATTTCTGAAAATGATTACTTTACTTCATTATCTGAAAAGTTGTCATTACAAGGAGCAAAAGATTTAATTAGCTCATTAAGAATCTTAGAAACAAATGATAATCCCTACAAACCGCAATCTACAGTAAATGTTTCTCTTTGTAAAAAAATCGAAAAGGATGATCTTCTTTTGGATTGGAATTGGAAAGCTGAAACAATTGTAAATCGGATCCGAGGATTTGCAGAAAAACCTGGACTCACGACAACTTTTCGTGACAAAAAATTAAAGATTATAGAAGCGATCATTTCCTCTGAAAGACCTGAACATGAACAAGGTTTTATATATAAAATTGAAAAAAATATCGGCATTTATGTTTGTGGAACAGATAGAAACATTCTAATAAAACAATTACAACCTGCCGGGAAAAAGATTATGGATTCTTTTGCATTCCATCTTGGACACCGTATAAAAATTGGAGAATTTTTCCGAAATGGATTTTGATATTACCACCAAAGGAAAAGAACTTTTTTTAACATTAACATCAATATCATTGCTTTTGATGATGGGAATTACAACTCTTTTGTGGTGGTTTGTTTCTCCTCGTTTGCATGAAATCAATGATCTCCTCGCAGATTTTTCTTTAACAGCCTTACGAATATTTTATATTTTGTTGATATTCGGGACTTTACTTGTATATCTTACTGCTTTTACTGAAAGGAATTTTCTGATAGCAAATTTTGCTGTAAGAATGTTTATAAAAATTTTGTACCCCATTTCTGAATCATTAGGGAAATTAGTAGGAATTGACAAAGAAAAAATTCAAGAATCATTTGTATATGTAAATAACTCCTTTATCAAAGCTTTGAGGAAAAAATTTAAAGCTAAAGAAATTTTAATTCTATTACCACATTGTCTACAAAATAATGATTGTCCAATTCGAATTACAAATGATATTAATAATTGCATTCAATGCGGAAAATGTGATATTCAAGATCTTGCCAAACTTTCCCAAAAATATAAGGTAGCAACTGCTATTGCCACCGGAGGAACTTTAGCGCGAAGAATAATTGTGGAAAATAAACCCAAATTTATTATTGCTGTAGCGTGTCCGCGAGATATGGTGGAAGGTTTAAAAGATGTTTTTCCAATTCCTGTTTATGGTGTTTTGAACTTTCGTCCCAATGGACCTTGTATAAGCACGAGAGTAGCTGTAGAAATTATTGATAACGCTTTAAAGAAACTGATTAATGAGTAAAATCAAAAAGAAAGAGAAGAAAAAATTTATCAGGAAAAACCTGAGATATAGAAATATTGGAATTAGAGATCTGGAAAAATTTGAAGATGATGAGATTATTGAAGAAAAAAGAGCTGAGAAAAAGGTTAAAGAAAAAGGGGAAATCAGTTTAAAATCAGATTTGCAACTTACTTCAGGAAAAGTGCTAAATGTTCATTCCAATTACCGTATTTTAGTTGAAATTGAAGGAAAAAATATAGAATGTACGCTTAGTGGAAGATTAAAACAGATCAATTTTGAAACAAGGAATGTGATTGCTGTAGGGGATATTGTGAATGTCCAATTATCAAAACCTTCCAGAATTGAAGAAATTTTACCACGCGAAAATGCTTTGTCAAGATTTGCCGAAGACAGCTTTCAAACTGAAATTATTGTTGCAGCAAATATTGATCAGGTAATCATTACGACCTCGGTAAAAGAACCATATCTAAAACTTGGATTGATTGATCGCTATATTTGTAGTGCTCTTCTTGGAAATATTGAACCGATTATCTGTGTGAATAAAATTGATCTGGAAGAAGATATTAAAGCATTAAAAGAGATAATGAATTTTTATAGAGAAAATGGATACAAAATTATTTACACTTCTGCCTTCAATAAAAATAGTATTTTGGATTTAAAAAAGATACTTAAAAACAAAGAATCTGTTTTCTCTGGACATTCCGGTACGGGGAAATCTTCTTTGATAAATTTGCTTCAACCCGGCTTAAATCTTAGAGTTTCCAATGTAAGTTCATACACAAAAAAAGGAGCTCATACCACTACTTCCAGTAGTTTGATAAAGTGGGATTTTGGTGGTTACTTAATTGATACACCAGGTATAAAAACATTTAGTTTACACAAAAATCACATATATGATCTACCTAAGGTATTTCCTGGTTTTGATAAATATATAGATTATTGTAAATTTCCTGATTGTACTCATACTCACGAAAAAAATTGTGCTGTAAAAAATGCAATAGAAAATGGAGAATTTCCCGAAGAAAGATATGATTCATACTTAAATATTTATGATTCGCTGAAGGATTTGTCCTAAATAAATAATTTGCTAAATTTTGAGAATTTTTTACAAAAATTGCAAGTATTTAAAATGCGATAGTGGAGTTGATATGAACAAAGCAAACAAATTGCAATTATTTCAAGAGAAAAAAGTAAGAACACACTGTGATGAAGAACAGGAAAAATGGTACTTTTCCATTATAGATGTTGTGGCAATTCTTACTGAAAGCAAGAATCCGCAAACTTATTGGCGAGTGTTGAAAAAGAGATTATTAGATGAGGGAAATGAAACCGTTACAAATTGTAACACTTTGAAAATGCAAGCAACAGACGACAAAATGAGAAGTACTGATGTCGCTGATACAGAGCAACTTCTACGCTTAATCCAATCTATTCCATCTCCAAAAGCAGAACCATTTAAATTGTGGCTGTCAAAAGTCGGTTACGAACGAATTGAAGAAATCGAAAATCCGGAATTAGCTTTTGAACGTGCTATGAAAACTTATCTAAAAAAAGGTTATTCCAAAGAATGGATTAATCAGCGTTTAAAAAGTATTGAAGTGAAAAAAGAACTAACCGACGAATGGCAAACGAGAGGAATGAAAGAGGATTTGGAATATGCCATTTTAACTAATGAAATTACAAAAGTTTGGTCAGATAAAAGTGTGAAAGAATACAAAAAGTTTAAAAATCTAAAAAAAGAAAATCTGCGAGATAATATGTCCAATTTGGAACTGGTTTTAAATATGCTTGCTGAAGCTTCTACTACAGAAATATCCAAGAAAAAGAAACCTGCCGGATTAAACGAAAATATTAATATTGCTCGCAAAGGTGGTAATGTTGCAAAAAAAGCAAGGATAGAAATTGAAAAACAGACAGATGAGTCTGTTGTAACTAAAAATAATGCTAAAAAGCTTTTGGATAAACCTGATAATAAAAATATTGAGAATAATTGATATGATTGAAAATAGTAAAAGATAGCACTTAAAAGGTAATAATGTGAATAAATTCGGAATATTTATAAACCCTTTACATGAAAATACACATCCCGTGTTTTCTTTATTAGAAAAATTGCATAAAAATTACAATTTGCAATTTTATAAACTCACTTCTCAAAAAGATTTTCTTCCCGATTTTGTGAAGTGCATAGATGAACCTTCTCATCAAAAGCTCGATTGTATACTTGTTTTTGGAGGAGATGGAACTATTTTACGAGCAATAGATTTTTCCTTACAAACAAAAGCTCCCTTACTTGGTATAAATATTGGAAAGTTAGGATTTTTATCAGAAAGTACGTTATCAAATCTAGAAAAATCAATAGAAAACTTAGAAAAAAATAAATTTAAAGTACAAGAGAGATTATTGATCAAAGTGATTCTAAAAAGAAAAAAGAGAGTAATTTTTTCATCGCTTGCCTTAAATGATGCTGTGATTTACAAAGGTAAGGATCCCAAACTTATGGAAGTGAGTTTTTTTACAAACCGAAGATTAGTTGTAGAAACCAGATGTGATGGTATAATTGCATCCACTCCTACAGGTTCAACTGCGTATTCACTTTCCGCGGGTGGACCAATACTTTCACCTTTAATGGAAGCATTGGTTGTTGCTCCTTTGAATCCACACGTACTTACTGTTCGACCGATGGTTTTTTCAGCAAAAGATAATCTCCTTTTCAAAATAATAAAAACAAATGATGAAAGTGTTTTACAATTAGATGGGAAAAATAGTTTCTCTCTTGAAAGTGGAGATGAAATTTTAGTATCTGCTGCCAATAAAAAGGTAAATTTTATAAAATTATCAAATAAAACTTTTTATCAGATTCTTCGAAAAAAATTACACATGGGTAGAAAATGATAAAAAATCTTACTATTAAGAATTATATCCTTGCAAAAGATATTTCTGTTGATTTTGATAATGGGTTACAGATAATTACTGGTGAAACCGGTGCAGGTAAATCAATATTAATCGGAGCAATTCAAGCGATATTTGGAAAATCTGTAAATGCTGATCTTTTGGCAGATAACACTAAAAAAGCATATCTTGAACTTAGTTTTGATTTGAAAGAAAATAATCAGAAATTAAATGAATTATTTAATAAATATGATGTTGAGATAACTGATGATGAATTTTTTCTTGCACGTGAAATATATCCCAATAATCGTAATAAAAGCTACTTGAATGGTGTTCGGATACCGGTTTTAATTGCGAAAGAATTTAAAAGTGTAATGCTTGATTTTCATAGTCAACGTGATCAACTTTTACTTCTTGATAATAATTTCCAATTGGATATTTTAGATAAATTTGGGGATTTGTTAAAAAAACGAAACCAGTTTTCTCAACTCTTAAAAGATTATTATCAAAAAGAAGCTAAATTAGGTGACCTGATAAAACAGGAACAAGAGAATGCAGAAAAGCTTAAATTATATAAATACCAAGCTGATGAACTTGAAAAAGCAGAAATTACGATTGGAGAAGACGAAAAATTGCAACAGGAACTAAGTCTTTTGGAACATGCGGAAGAAATTCTCTCTCTATCAGCTCAGATGGAATTTGAGATTTACGAAAGTGATAATTCCCTTTATGATAAAATAAATTATCATTATAACCAGATTTCACAATTTGCAGAGGATAATGATAATCTTAAACGAGGTGCTGAATTTTTACAAAATTCATTAGATAATTTATCGGAAGCAGTTGAAGAGATACGATCTGTAAATAATATCATTGAATTGGATAAGGGTCGCCAAGAAATTGTTCAAGATCGTCTGAATGAATTAAATAGGTTAAAGGATAAATATCAGCTTTCATTATTTGATATTACTAAATATTTACATTCAATTTTATTGGGAATTGAAAAATATGACTCAAATAAAAATGAAATAAAATTGAGGTCTCTGGAGATTGAAAAAGATAAAAAAATGTTGTTAAATAAAGCTGATAAATTAAGTATTTTGAGACAAAAATCAGCGAAATTATTTGAAAAGGAAATTCAAAAAAACCTTCGATATTTAGCCATTCCTAATGCAGAAATAAAGATAAGATTTGACAAAGTAGAGCATAAAAAAGATTTTACAAAATCTTTACCTGAAATCAATTTTTCAGGAAAAGACAAAATTGATTTTCTTTTTTCAGCAAATAAAGGTTTGAAGCTACAAACGCTGAAAGATGCTGCTTCTGGTGGTGAACTTTCAAGGTTGCTTCTAACGATAAAAAAAATGTTGTCTGATAAATTAGAATCAAAGATAATTATTTTTGACGAAATTGATAGCGGAATTGGTGGCAAAACTGCTGAATTAATTGGTGAATTTATGTATGAGATTAGCAAGCATCACCAAATAATTTGCATTACACATCTAGCTCAAATTGCTTCATTTGCTGATACACATCTCTTTATCAGCAAAAATTCTGGAAATTCTGAGACATTAATTTTTATTAATGAATTGGATGGATTAGGAAGAAAAGAAGAGATTGCCAGAATGATAGCAGGAGAGACATCCAATACAGCATTGCTTTATGCAGAAGAAATACTGAAGAAAAGAGAACTATTTTCAAAGGAGTAAAAAGTGGGTATGAGAGTTAAAAATGGGACAAAATATTTTATTATTATATTTATTATAGCTACATCTATTTTTTTAGGAGTTAAGAGATCAAAAATTCATAAAAGTTTTTCAACTAAAACCATAATTGTAAATGATGAAAAAGAAATACAAAAGTTTAATACTGCACCTAATTATCAAAAAATTAAACTAACTTATAACATCCAGGATTTTCAAGTAGAAAAAAAGAAATTTGAAACAATATTAACGAAATATTCAAAAAAAATAGAAACCTCAAAATCTGAAAATTATATTTTAGTAGTAGCAGAAATACCGGATAGTTTAACATCCGAAATGCTTATGGAATTACGTGAAATCAAAGGTTTGACAGGTGATGATACAAATAATTACGAACCTCAAGATATTAATATTAATATCACAGAACATCTAGCAAATAAAAAATTAGTTAAAAAGAGAATTACACAAGATTTAGAAAATACTGGTAAACATCTTTCGGAAGATAGAATAAGTCGCATGGGAAAAAAATTAACAATCCTTCAAACAGAAATTGATAGTCTTAATAATCAAGTGAATATCCAAAAAAGAAATAGCGAAAATAATTTAATTTTTATCAAAGCTGTGCGTATGAATACAGAAAATTTATTATTAACAAGCACAAAAACTTTTGTGTTAACTACCTTAATTGTTTTAGTGCTTCTCTCTATAGGTTTTGTATTTTTCTATTATGTAATGATTTTCTTCTTAAAGATGATGAAAAGAATAGGATTGAGAACAACCTCTTCTGGAAAATCTTCTTATAATTATAACAAATATTATGGTTACGGAAGAAAAAATAGAAAAATTAAACGAGTATATAAAGACAAAACTCCGGAAGATAAATAATTTTATAAAATATAGTGATTCTCTTGCAAAAATAACGAAGTGAAGTGAGAGAATCACTCAGTTTATTTATTGACCATGGAATATAATTATTTCTCAATTTTTTAAATCAATTATAAATCTGCATTGTTCAACTTGACATTTTTTTTATACTTTTAATATATAACACTATTAAGAAATTATGAGGATAAAATTATGGAAGTCTGGATGATATGGATTGCTATCGGTATTTTGTGTTTAATTATTGAAATATTTACTCCCGGTTTTCTTTTTATGAGCTTTGGGATTGGTGCTATACTTACCGGATTGACTGCAACTTTTATTTCAAACATTACAATTCAGATAGTTATATTTGCAATTATTACATTTATTTTATTTATCAACCTTCGCAAATTATCCAAAAAATTAATAGCTGAATCTTCTGAAAAAACCAATGTTAATGCCCTAATAGATAAAATGGGGAATGTTACTAAAGAAATTCCTGAATTTGGAAGAGGTTATGTGAAAGTTGATGGAGAAGAATGGTCGGCAGTTTCAAAAAATAAAGAGAAAATTAAAGAATCTCAAAAAGTAGTTGTTATAGATATTGAAGGTAATAAATTAATTGTAAAAAAAACGGAAGAGGAGGAATAATGATATATCTTTCCATTGGTTTTGCTGTTTTTGTTTTATTTCTTATTGCAAAAGGCATCGTTATCGTTAAACAAGCTCAGGTGATGGTCATAGAAAGATTAGGGCGATATCATCGGTCGTTAGAAAGTGGAATTCATATTATTTGGCCAGTTGTTGATAAAGCACGTGCAATAAATTGGAGATATGTAAAAAATGATTTTAAAGGAAATCGTTATGTGGTTACTCGTTCTGAAAAAAAAATAGACTTACGGGAATCAGTTTATGATTTTCCTAAACAGAATGTGATTACCAGTGATAATGTTTCTATTGAGATTGATGCTTTGTTATATTTTCAAATTACCGATCCGGTAAAGTCCCTTTACGAAATCCAGAACTTACCTCATGCTATTGAGAAACTTACTCAAACTACTCTTCGTAATGTGATCGGTGAATTAGAATTAGATAAGACTCTTACTTCGAGAGACACTATAAATTCTAAACTTCGTGATATTTTGGATGAAGCAACAGATAAATGGGGTGTAAAGGTAAATAGAGTTGAATTACAAGATATAAATCCACCACTTGAGATAAAAACAGCAATGGAAAAACAGATGCGTGCTGAACGTGACCGACGAGCAAAAATCCTTGTAGCAGAAGGTGATAAACGATCTCAGATACTTATTGCAGAAGGTGATAAAGAAGCAAGAATTACTAGAGCTGCCGGAGAGGCAGAAGCAAAATTACTTGTGGCAGAAGCAGAAGCCAAGGCGATTCAAAAAATTTCGGCATCAGTGGAAGCAACAGGAACAGATCCGGCACAATATCTATTGTCGATAAAATATATACAAGCATTTCAAAAGATTGTTCAAAATGGTGATAAAACAGTTGTTGTACCTTATGAAGCTACATCTATGTTGGGTTCTGTAAAGGCGATTGAAAAGATATTCAAATCTTAGGAATTATTATTAAATAGTATTTGTATAAAAAGATTTTCTATCACAGATTTTACGAACAAAGAAAAAATACAAAATTTTAGCAAAATAGAAATTAGAAAATAAAATGAATAATATAATAAATAACAATATAAATAAGATAAAAACACTATGTGTAAATCATAATGTGAAAACCTTGTTTGTGTTTGGTTCTTTCTAGCTGATCAAAGCGATATCTACTAGGCTCAACAGGCTTGTGAACAAGTTCAAAGAAACAAAAGGAAAACCACTTTCTACTTAGTTTAGAAAGAACAAAAAAAAATGATTTACACTCAATTCTTAGTCTCTGGCAAAGTTCAAGGTGTAGGATTTCGCTATTATACTCGCAATGCCGCCAAAGAATTTAATATTGTTGGTTATGCCAGAAACACTTCTGATGGAAAGGTAAAAATTATTGCTGGTGGTTCTGATAAAGATATTGAACAATTTACTGAATCAATACGACAAGGTCCCACTTTTTCTCAAGTTTCAAAGCTCGAAATAAAAAAGGTTGAAACCTTTAGACAATATAAAACTTTTAAAATTAAATATTAAGCATAAATATGCTCAGGATATTTTTTCTATTTATTTTTACCATATTTTTAATTATTTATTTATGTTCTATGTCTACAAATCCAAAGTATATTACAGAATCAAATAGCTATCATATAGCAAAAAAGGGTGATACGATAAAATCAATATCAAATAATTATCATATTTCAGAAAAGAATTTAAAACTTTACAATGAATTAACTTCTGAACGTATTTTCCCTGGGCAAAAAATCTATCTTGAACCCAAAGCTCCAAGTAAAAATGAATTTATCACCAAACGATCTATACCAAAAAAAAAATATTACATTGTAAGAAAAGGAGATACATTAAGTCGAATTGCGAAAATGTATGATATTTATATATTTGATTTAGTGGATTTCAATAATCTTAATGATTTTTCAATCAAGAAAGGTCAAAAAATCTGGTTGATTGCTCAGCAAAAATCAATTACAGTTAATTCAAATTCAAAAGAAAAAATAGAAAAACCTTCGAATACTAATACAAGTGCTGAAAAGCCAGAAACTAATAAATCAATTGAGAAAAGAAATCAAAAAGAAAATTCAACAGCTCCCAAGAAAGAGGGTAAACTTTTTTTACCTTTAAAGGGAATTGTTACGTCAGAATTTGGAATGAGGAACGGCAGACCACACAAGGGAATTGATATTGCAGCTCCTACCGGAAATCCGATTTATGCTGCTCTGTCTGGGAAAGTTGTAATCTCTGGTGTTCAACGAGGATATGGAAATGTAATTATAATTGAACATTCTGATAAAATCATGACAGTGTATGCTCATAACGAATCGAATTTGGTTCGAGTAAACGATCAAGTAAAAAGAGGACAACCCATTGCCACAGTAGGAAAAACAGGAATTGCTACAGGACCTCATCTTCATTTTGAATATAGAAAAAATGGGAAAGCAAAAAATCCTAGAAAATATTTAACTGGTTTGTAGAATTAATTGTTTTTTATTCAAAATTAAAAAAGGTAAATTGTGATAACAGAAAAAAAGTATTATTTGATTGGTGAAACAGCCAAAAAACTTAGTATTCATGATCAAACAATTCGTAATTATGAGAGAAATAATTTGATCAAACCTGAGAGAACTGAAAACGGAATTCGACTTTTCACAAAAGAAAATATTAATACAATAACAAATATTATTTTATTAACGCAAGAACTTGGTTTGAATCTATCCGGAGTGAAGATTGTATTTGCCTTAGCAAAAAAAAATAAGATAACAAATGATGAGTTATATGACTTTATATTAGATCATAAAAATGAATTTCTAAAATAAAAATATTGACATTATTTATAAATTTGAGTGTTTGAAATAAATTACTTTTAGGGATTTATTATGGCTGAAAATGTTTTTGAAGATAAAGCTTTGCAAAAATACTTGAGAGAAATATCAAAGATTGAAGTATTAAAGACAGAGGAAGAATATGAATTAGCATTGCTTGCCAAAGAAGGTGATAAAAAAGCAATGAATAAATTACTCACCGCAAATCTGAAATTTGTTGTCAAAATAGCAGCTCATTACCAAAATCGAGGTTTAACATTAGCAGAACTTATCAGTGAAGGAAATACTGGTTTAATCAAAGCGATAGAGAAATTTGAACCTGAAAAAGAAAATAAACTAATATCTTATGCTGTGTGGTGGATAAAACAAAGAATACTTTTTGCACTTGCTGAAAAAACATCAATTGTGCGATTGCCCTTAGGTAAAGCAAATTTGGTTAACAAAATCAAACAAGCTAAAGATAAAGTTTACAGTTATACTGGCAAAGAAGCTACCTTAGATGAAATTTCCACACATACAAAATTAGAAAAAAAAGCAATTCGTAAAATCAATAAGCAAACTATTAATGTCGTTTCACTTGATCAAAAAACATATACTAAAAAACAGGATAAAGTAGGTTATAGCGATTTTTTATCTGATCCTAATATTGTTGATCCGCAATCTTTGTATTACAGAGAAAAAGTGAAAGAAAGTATTTATGATTCTATAAAAAAATTGCCTGATCGAGAAGCTTATATAATTCGGGAATATTTTGGATTAGACGGTCAAAAAAGTAAAAATTTTGCTCAAATCGCAGAAAAAATGGGATTATCAAGAGAAAGAATACGACAGATTCAAAAAAAAGCCTTAGAGAAAATATTATCAAATACTAATAGAGAATCTAAAGAAGATATTGATTATTTGGCATAATTTTTTAAATCCTGAGTTAAGTTTTACTCAAAACCAGACTTAGGATTTTACATTTATTAATAGGCGACAATTACTATTGTCGCCTACACTAGTTATAAAAAAATCAGGATAAAAATGTTCTATAAAAACATAAATTCTAAATTAAACTCTTCGGAAAGTATAAAAACATTCGATAATATCATAGAAAAAAATGATAAAAAAGTCCTTTTTTACGGAATGAATCGTTCCACAAAATCGGTTCTTCTATCAAGAGCTTTTACTCAGCAAGATAAAAATATAATTTTTGTTACAGTGGATGATAAAGTTGCCGAAGATTATTTAGATGATCTCATTTTACTTACCGGAATAAGAAAATCTCATTTACTTCCTGATTATGAAGTTTTGCCTTATGAAGAACGATCTCCGCATTATATGATCAGAGCTCAACGAATAGAGACTTTAAGCCAAATTGTATCAGGTGAAAAAGGAATTTACAGTCTGTCATTACGCTCTTTTCTGAGAATTATAGTATCAGCAAAAACTTTTAAAAAAAATGTAATTAATTTGAAAAAATATGCTGAATATAATTTAAAATTATTAGTATCTAATTTAGTTGGCTTAGGTTATCAAAATGAATTTCAAGTAGCAAAAGTGGGAGACTTGGCACATCGTGGAGGAATAGTTGATGTTTTTAGCCCGAATTATTCCAAACCGGTTCGCTTGGAATTTTTTGGAGATGAAATAACTTCTATCCGTTTTTTTGATGTAGAATCACAAAGATCATATCCTGATAATATTGAAAAAGTAACGTTTATTCCTTCAAGAGAATTCAGTTTGCATGACATCGAAACCAATGATGTTTTGTGGGAAAAGATTCATGAAAACGGTTTTTATGAAGGAATTGAGCTTGATGTTGCTTTACTTCTCAAAAAGACGGGAACTTTGTTAGATTTTTTTAATCCAGAGAATTGTTTGATTTTTTGGGATGAATTTCAATTTTTCCCAGCTAATTTGCATGAAATTCAAGAAGAAACTACAAACCTTTGGCAAAAGGCTTTAACAAATAGAAAAAAAGATATTATTCCAACTCCTGATAAAGTTTTTCAAAATGATGTATATTTGAAACAAGTTTTAAAGAATTACCAAACGTATTTTTTATCAACTTCCCAGCAAGAATTTCAAGATATAAATTACAAGTATGAAATACATACCGAATCACATCAAAATCTTTATGGAAATCTGGAATTATTGGAAGAAAGAATCAGCAATGAGTTGGATAAAAATTATACAGTAATTATTCAATCCGATAACAAAAGCCAGAGCAAAAGAATGCGTGATCTTCTACCTGATTTTGATTATAAAATTGATTTTGTTATCGGTGTATTTCAAGGCGGATTTACTTTACCTGATGCCAGTTTTTCCGTTTATACCGATCATGAAATCTTCAGCCGTTATCGAACTAAAAAGAATCGGGCAAAATTTTCTCAAAAGCAAGCATTAGTTGATTATGATTCTTTAAAACCGGGTGATTATATCGTTCATATAAATCATGGAATCGGAATATTTATGGGATTAAAAAAAATCAAAATTTCCGGTAATTTGATAGAATATATAACAATTCAATATGCAAATAATGATAGAGTTTATGTGCCAACTTACGAATTATCACTTGTTTCTAAATTTGTTTCAGAAGAGGGTATAAAACCTAAAATTCATTCTCTCGGTAGTAAAAAATGGCATAATGAAAAATCCAGAGCAAAAAAACAAATCGAATTAGTTGCCGAAGATTTAATAAAACTTTATGCAGAAAGGAAGTTGCGTCGTGGTATAGCTTTTTCAAAAGATACTCATTGGCAAGCCGAGATGGAAGAGTCCTTTATTTTTGATGAAACAGTAGATCAACTAAAAGCTATTGAAGACATTAAAAATGATATGGAAGCAGATAATCCTATGGAAAGATTGTTATGCGGAGATGTGGGTTTCGGGAAAACCGAAGTAGCTATTCGAGCTGCTTTCAAGGCGGTTATGGATGGTTTTCAGGTTGCTGTACTTGTTCCTACAACTCTTTTGGCAGAGCAACATTATTTGGTTTTTAAAGAAAGAATTGCTCAATATCCAGTAAATATCTCCATGTTTAGTCGTTTCCGCACAACAAAGCAATTGAAAAATGATATTGAAAGTTTAGCAAATGGTCAAATTGATATAGCGATTGGGACTCATCGTTTATTTTCAAAAGACGTAAAGTATAAGAAATTGGGACTTTTAATAATTGACGAAGAACACAGATTTGGAGTGAGACACAAAGATAAATTGCGAAAACTGAAAACAAATGTAGATACACTTTATATGTCTGCTACTCCAATCCCCCGGACATTTTATATGGCATTATCAAAATTAAAAGAGATGTCACTTATTCAAACCTCGCCGAAAGCACGTTTACCGATTAGAACCGTAATTGTTGGTTATGATGAACAGGTTATCAGAGATGCGATTTTGCGAGAAGTTGACCGTGGTGGACAAGTTTTTTTTGTGCACAATCGAGTACAAACCATAGAAAGTGTTGCTTTTGACTTGAGAAAATTACTACCAAATGTAAATTTTGCAATCGGGCATGGTCAATTACCGGAAAGACATTTAGAAAAAATTATGCTGGATTTTTCTCATCACAAATTTGATGTTTTGATTGCTACTACGATAATTGAATCCGGTATTGATATTCCCAATGCAAATACAATAATCGTAAACCGGGCAGATATGTTTGGATTAGCTCAACTTTATCAGATTCGGGGGCGAGTTGGACGTAGTAATAGACGTGCTTATGCTTATTTAGTGATTCCTCCCAAATTGCATGATGAAGCCAGAAAACGTTTGGAGACATTGATTGAATATGAATCTTTGGGTAGTGGTTATCAGATTGCTTTACGTGATATGGAATTAAGGGGAGCTGGTTCTTTGGTTGGAACAAAGCAAAGTGGAGTAATTAATTCTATAGGATTTAATTATTACAATCGTCTAATAGAACAGGCTATCAATAATATTCAGGATGAAAAAGAAAACATTTGGGAAGAAAAGAAAGAGTCTATTGAGCATATTCATTTGGATATTGATTACTTTCTTCCTTCTGAGTTTATTTCTGATGAAAAAGAAAAGTTACTAATCTATAAACGTTTGCTTATTTTTGAAAAAGTAGAAGACTTTGATGTATTAAAAATGGAACTTGAAGATAGATTTGGTGAAATTCCTAAAGAAGCTCTTTATACTTTGGAATTCTATAAATTGAGGATGTTATCAAAACAGGCAAAAATCATCGGTATTAATATCAGAAATGATGTGTTAATTATTGAATTTGATAATAAGAATTTACCTTCGAGGAAAATAATTTCTGAGTTATTGAGTAAGTTTAGTTATCCTGTAAAATTTGAAAACCTGAAAAACCTTAAAATAATTTTTGAAATATTACATAAAACAAAGCTTAAGCTATTAACGGAAGCTATATTAATCTTGGAATACTTAATAAATTCTACAAAATAATTTCAAAAGACTAAATTGATGATCTCATAAAAAGTCCAAATATTTGTTTTTATAAAAATATTTGATTTTTTCTTTTTTACGAGTTCGTCAAGATTCTTTAAGAAATATTTTGACGCAATTAATGCTAAAAAAATTTTAGAAAAAAACTTAAAGGAGAGTTTAAAAAATGAAAAAAGTAGTATTAGTTAGTATAATTGTGTTATTCAGTACAATTTTATTGAAGGCACAACATGAGGAAAGTGATACAAAAGATCCATTTTCCATTTACAGAGCAGATCAAAATCAGGAAAATTTTATCAAAGCAATCAAATTTTATTCAGAAGATGGTGAAAATAGTGATTCCAACAAAATAATGAAATCATATACATTATTAACAGAATTGAATAAAAATATTGATGAACTTAAAGATAATCTGAAAGAATTGGATACTCGTACAAAATTTTCTTTGGGAAATCTGTTGTTGGCTTTAGGACGTTATGAAGAAAGTATTGAAATTTATGATGTTCTGAATTCAGAATCACCGAAATGGTCTTGTGCTTGGCGACATAAAGGAGAAGCATATTTCAAAAATAATGAACTTGAAAAAGCAGAAAAAGCTTTAAAAACTGCTATCGAAACCAGAATAGAACATTACGATGCTTATGTGATGCTCGCTGATGTTCAAAAAGAGATGGGAAAAGCTAAAGTAGCTCTGAAAACCCTTGAAACAGGTTTAACTTATTATGGAAAAGATATTGAAGATCCGGAGGAAGAAGTTTCTGATCTTGATGTAAAATTTTTGCATCTCGAACTTCTAAAGCTCAATAAAAAAAACAAAGAATACAAGAAATTGAAAAAGAAAATCGAAAAAATTGCACCTTATGATAAACGTTGGGAAGAGATAAGAAATTTGAAATAATAAAATATCTCTTGCAAAAATACATATAAATTATTATTTGTTAATAGGATTTATTAATAATTAATAATCGGAGGGATCATGGCAAAAAATATAATGTCATTCAATTTAGATAATAATCTTGTAAATTTCTTAGACAAATACTCCAAAGAACTTCAGGTCAGTAAAAGCTGGATTGTAAAACAAGCATTGCAGCAATATTTTGATAAATTCGATGAATATCTATCAGACTTAAGAATTGCTTCTCTATCAGAAGAAAAATCTCATGAAGAGATTCTGGAAGAATATGATTTTTTGAATCATTTGGAATAAATGAGATAAGTAAAATCAAAAAAACCTAAACTTCGGAAGCATTGAATTGCTTTCGAAGTTTTTTTCTTTACAAACAAGGTATATTATATATTTAATGTTTTAAATAAATATTGAAAGAATGTATGTTTCATATTAAAAGGAATAACAAATGAAAAAAATAATTGTTTGTTTTCTCATTGTGGTTTTAACCATTAGCGTTTTCTCAGAAAGCAACTCGTTAAAAATGCCGCAAGAAATAACTCAAAGAACTTCAACGAGACTTGTTCGGGAAAGAGAAATTTTTTTTGAAGAAGGATTTGAAGAGGGACAAGGTGATTGGACTTTTGTTGATGAAACTGTTCCGATAAACTGGGAAGAATGGCATTTAACAACAACTGAAGCTTACGAAGGTTATTCATGGTGGATGGGAGATGAAGAACTTGGTGGATACAATAGCCATAGGTACATAGTTCTCGATACGCCAATTCTTAATATTCCTACAACAGGATATGAACTTTCTTTTAAACTAGCATGGAGTGTTGAAGCTCCCGGTGGAGAACCTGCTGATTATGATGGATGGGATGGCTGCAATGTAGAAGTATCTACTGATGATGGTTCTACTTTTACAGCAATTGCGGGAACACCAGCTTATAATGCCTTTTCTCTTTATAGTTTTGGTGATGAATTTCATGAAGGAGTAGGGATTCCGGGCTGGACGGGAGATTCTAATGGCTTTCAGGATGCTTCTTTTGATCTTAGTAATTTCTCAAATCAAGATATAATTGTTCGATTTGCATTTTGTTCAGATCCTGCTTATGATACTAGTGATAATGCAGCTATGTTTGGAATGGTTATTGATAATATTCTTATCTCTGATGGTTTTACGACATTATTTGAAAGTGACGGTGAAGGAGCTTCGGGTGATGCTTTATTTGTTCCGGGTTTTGGATGTAACCTTTCCGGAAATTTTTGGGAAATTACAACTGATAATCCTCATAACGAATCAAATGTAGCCCATTGTCAAGTTATGCCTAATCTTGAAAATAGCGTAATATCACCTTTAATTTCAATCCCAGATGATATTTATGAAGCATTTATAGATTATTACGTTTATTGTGATGTTCCTGATGTGTACGGAGGTGGTGATGAAACAATGGGAGATTTTTATATGGTCTTTGTAAAAGGTGAAAATGAAACAAATTGGACAAGATTACATTATAATTTCTCTGGAACTGAAATCGGTGGTGTAGCTGCCGAATGGACTATGATTGATCAAGTCTATGCTTTGGAAGTAATGGGATGGCAAGAGGGCACCTGCGACATATCTGATTGGATAGGACAGAATATTCAATTAAAATTCCATTTAAAAACTGATGATAATGATGATGGGGGGATAGGTTCAGGTTTATTTATTGACGATGTGAGGGCTTATATTGAATATTATATACCTCCTCCACCAGAAAATGTCCAAGCAACTACAAACGATGATAATACCGTAACAGTTTCTTGGTTTGCACCTGGTTCTACTCCTCCGGATCCAGGTTGGTATTCTTATTTTGATGAACTTTCTCACCTTAGTTGGGCTGGACCAGAAAGAGCAACTAAATTTGATCTTTCTGAAATTGCTACCTTTTACATTAGTGGTGTAAAACATCTTTTCTATGAGCACTCAAGTTTCCCTTGGGGAGCAGATACTACTTTTAAATTTAAAATCTATGATGGAGCAGGTGAAAATGTTCTATATGAATCTGATATAATGGATGCATTACAATATCCAAATGAAACAGAGATAAGTTTTGATCCTGTACAAGTTACCGGTAGTTTCTATCTTTCTATTGCTCCAATGAATAGTGAAACAGGAATGCCTTCCAGTGCAGGAAATGAATCCTCTAGTTCACATAGCTATAATGGATCAGCAGGTTCATGGGAATCGAATGATATTGAGTGGGCTTCATTCGTTTATGTTACAGATCAATATGGAAAAGCTGTTAATTTTGAAAAACAAAGTACTTCCACAAGAGATATTATTGGTTATAATATTTATCATTCTGCTGTTTCTGATGGAAATTTCGATTTGATTGGTAATACAGACGCTACAACCTATGAATTTATTCATATGAATCCAATTATTGGTGCTTATAACTATTATATAGTAAGATCCGTTTTTGTTGATGGAGAATCTTCTTGTTCCCAAGAAGCAAGAACTTTTGTAGAACCTGATATGGACGAAATGGTTAATGATGATGGCTCTTGTGAAGGGACTTTTGATGTGAGTATTTTCGATATAGTATTAAGTAGATATGAAGTTGATGGTGAGGGTACTATCAATTACTTCAAATATTATGTTAATGAGCATGGAACGGGTCCGGCTTTTGTTCGAATTTATCTTGAAGGAGATAATGGATTACCGGAACAAAATCCAATTTTTACCGCAGTTGTTTCCGAAAATGATATCTCAACCGGTTGGAATTATCTAGCAATAAATCCTATTATTACAATTTCGGAATCAGATAATTATATATTTGCAGGAATAATTAATATGAGTAATTCCCCCGAATATGGAATTGATACAGACACTCAAGGTCAAACTTATGTTGGTATTTCTTCAAATAATATGGCTGTTTCAGAAGATGGTAATGCTATGTTCCGTCTCTTGGGTAATGGTGTTGGCGTAGGATTAGACAAAAATGTTATTACACATGAGAAATGCTCTGTATCTATTTATCCAAACCCATTTAATCCTACAACAAACATTAGTTTCTCAATCACAAAAAATAATACTCCAGTAGAAATTAAAATCTATAATGTCAAAGGAGAATTAGTAAAAACATTCAATAAAATTACCTATGTAAGTGGTTTGCACAGTGTAAAATGGAATGGATTTGACAATAACAACAAAGCTGTTTCATCCGGTGTGTATTTTAGTCAAATTATAATTGGTGCTCATCAGTATAATGACAAGATGATTTTATTAAAATAATGAAATTTAAGGGTAAAATACTGCTTTTATAAAATATTGACTTCCTTTTAACTTGGAACTGTAATCATCTGGCAAATGCCAATAAAAAGCAACATATAAGAATAATTAATGAAAAATTGGGTTTAACTACACCAGAAATAATAACTCCCCTAGAATTATTTACAGAGGAATAATGTATAAAAGTGAATTATTAAAAGAAAAATACAAAGCTCAAAAAAAACTTTCTGATATTGCAAAAAAATCCGGTAAAGATTATTTTGAAATCATCAAACAAGATGTAAAAGAACTCTTCAAAGAAAAAGGTTGGGAATTAAAAATTTCAGATAGAAAAGGTGGTTATATTTCCTAACCAAAAAATTAGTGATATAAAATATAAATCTATGAATTTGAGATCGTAATTTTGCCATGAAAACTTATGGAATATTTTATGCTTTTCATAATTAAGAAAATTATATAGATAGGAGAATTATTATGAATTCAAAAAAAGTTGTAATCTTTATTACCTTATTTCTAATTATCGTATCAATTTTTGCAGAAAAAAAAGTTGTTCGTATAGAAAATCCAACTTCACAAGTTTTGGAACTATTTAGAAACCAGAAATGGGATATTGCCTCAATCAATCTACCGGAGTATATTGATTTAGTGGTTTCAAAAGACGATGAAATATTTCTAACTAATAGCGAAATAGAATTTAAAATTACTCAAACAGAAACCCAGTTATCAGAAAACCTTTCAATCTCAAAAGACCTTGGATTGTATCACACTTATGAAGAGACGCTAGAGCAATTACAACTGTACGAAGCTCAATATCCAAATATATGTAAATTGTATGATATCGGTGATAGTTGGGGAAAAATTTACTACGAAAATGGCAATGCTGCTTACCAAGATTTTAATCATGAAATTTGGGCGATAAAGGTTTCTGATAATGTAGAGATCGAAGAGGATGAACCATGCATTTATTATCTTGGCGAACATCATGCTCGTGAACCGATCAGTTTGGAAGTTGTTTTAGCTATATTGGATCATACTTTGATGGGATATAATGATAATACCCAAATAACTGATAACGTGAATAATTCTCAAATCTGGTTTGTTCCTCTAGTAAACCCAAATGGACACAAAGTCGTAACAGATGAAACAAACCTCTGGTGGAGAAAAAATACCCGAGATAATAATGAAAATGGAATTATGGAAGTTACTGATGCAAATGGAATTGATGGAGTAGATCCAAATAGAAATTACAGTTGGGAATGGGGTCTTACCGGATCTTCCGATGATTGGTATTCTATAGTCTATCACGGACCATATCCATTTTCTGAACCTGAAGTGGAAGCTGTTAAAAATCTTATTGAAAGTCATCATTTTATTGCAGGAATTACCTATCATAGTTATAGCGAACTGGTGTTATTTCCGTTTGGATATGCAAATGGTGTTAATGCTCCTGATCGTGACGCTTTGGAAGAACTCGCTATTTCAATGGCAATAACAATTTCAGCAGACGGAACTGCAAGCGGTCATTATACTCCTCAAAGTGCGTGGGAACTTTATCCTTGTATGGGTACAACTGACGATTATTCTTATGGAGAGCACGGAATTTTTAGTTTTACAGTAGAATTAGGTACTCAATTTATTCCCCCAGATGATCAAATAGAAGAAATTTCTCAAGAAAATATCGAAGCAGCGATGATTCTTATGAATCGTATGAATCAATCAATTGTTCTGGGACATATCACAGATGCGAATACGAATGAACCTGTAATCGCAACGATCTATGTGGATGGAGTAGATGATACGGGTGTCTTTCGAAAACCATACAAAAGCGATGAATTGGGAACCTATTATCGTTTTCTTCCTGTAGGAAATTATGATATTACAGTTTCAGCTTTTGGATATGAGAATTTTTCTACAAATGTAATTATTACTTCTGATCAGCAAACTGTTTTGGATATTCCTTTGAATCCAGCCGCTACAGTATTGGTTTCCGGAATGATCATTGATGGTAATAATTCAACTCTTTTGGAAAATGTACAGATTGATCTTTATCCTCACTCCGCAACTGAACCAGTTGAAACAATCTATTCAACTCCTAACGGACAATTTATTTTTGCAGATATTCCAGCGGGAAATTATCAAATTAAATATTCCTTAGAAAATTTCACAACTTTCTGGGCTGAATATACTTTTGAATCTGATCAATATCTGACAATAGACCTGTTTACTCAAAATATTATAGGTTTTGAAGAAAATGAGTTTACTGAGATGAATTCGGAAGGAGATGTTAGCTGGTTTGTAGATAATTCTGAATTTTATGAAGGTGCAAATTCCATTCGTTCAGGAAGTATTACAGGCTGGAGTTCTTCAGGTGTTTCCATTACGGTAGAAGTAGAAAATAATGCTGAGATTACATTTTATAAAAAAGTTTCTACCGAAAATGGTTATGATTTTTTCACATTTTTTATTGATGGAGTAAATCAAGGTCAATGGAGCGGTGAAATGGATTGGTCACTTTCTACTTTTGAAGTATCAGCCGGAGAACATACTTTTAAATGGCTCTATGAAAAAGATGGATATGTTGATGAAGGATCAGATTGTGTTTGGTTGGATAATATTTCAATTCCCGGTTATGGATTCAATGCATCAGATTTCAATCCTCCTCAATATTTGGAAGTGGAGCATACTTATACTTTCCCTGATAATTTTTATAATCTCAGTTGGCAAACTCCTGAAACTTCCGAATCAACCTTAATTGGATATAATGTTTATGCTACTTTTAATCAGATCGCTCAAGTTGAAGCAAATATTACAACTTATTATGGAGTTGACCTTCCAGGGGACGAAGAAGCAGATGTATATATTTTTGTAACCGCACTTTATGAAAATCCTGATGGAGAATCAGTTCATTCTAATATTGTTACTTGTGGTATAGCAACAGAAAGTCCTCAAAATCAAACCAATTTTATCACATCTTTAAAAAATAACTACCCAAATCCGTTCAATCCTGAAACTGAAATAAGTTTTTCTTTGGCAGATCAAGGAAAAGTTAAGATTTCTATTTATAATATCAAAGGGCAAAAAATCAAAACTTTGATATATGAGTCACTTCCGATCGGAGAACATTCTATTGTCTGGAATGGAAAAGATTCTAAGGAGAATCCGGTTTCCAGTGGTGTTTATTTTTATCGAATGAAAACTAGTCAGTATCAAAAAATAAATAAGATGTTATTGTTGAAATAAGGTCAAATAACCACAGGAAAGTGCATATTTGACCCTATTTCAGTATAGTTCAAGATGACACAGTGGTTGAAAAATAAGGACTTACGAAAGTCAAAATCAACCACTGGTCATTTGACCTAAACTTTAAATAGTGACATATGAATTATACTTTTTATAAATTGGAGAATTAATGAAAAAAATTATTGTTTTTACTTTTTTAATGTTCATGATTTTAACTGCCTTTTCAAAAAAATTTACAGAATATTATTTTACTTTTTCGATTAGTTCTAGAAAAGAATTAGATAAGATTACCCAAATAATTTCTATAGATAATGTCAAAAACAATCAAGTGTGGGCTTACGCCACCGACGAAACTCTAGGAAAATTTCAAAGTATGGGTTATCAAATAACCATGCTTCCTCATCCAAACACTTTAAATGTACTACAAATGGCTAATTCCAAAGAGATGATGCGTGATTGGGATTCATATCCAACCTATGAAGCTTATGTAGATATGATGTATCAATTTGAAAGTGATTATCCTAATTTATGTAGTGTTCAAAGCATAGGAAACTCGGAAGAAGGACGGGAATTGATTGTAGCCAAAATTTCTGATAATATAACTGTAGAAGAGGCTGAACCGGAATTTTTTTATACTGCCACAATGCATGGAGATGAACTTGTGGGATATGTTTTGATACTCAGATTAATTGATTATCTTCTCAGTAATTATGGCTCTGTTGATAGAATCACTAATATTGTAGATAATATAGAAATCTATATAAACCCTCTGGCAAATCCAGATGGAACTTTTGCCGGAGGTAATAGTTCAGTTAATGGAGCAACTCGAATGAATGCAAATGGAGTTGATCTCAATCGAAATTTCCCCGATTTCATATCTGGTGAACATCCAGACGGGAATGCTTGGCAAGCCGAGACTATTGTAATGATGGATTTTGCAGAAGAACATAATTTAGTTTTGTCTTCAAATCTTCACAGTGGAGCGGAAGTTGTAAATTATCCTTGGGATACTATTGTAGATAGACATCCAGATGATATTTGGTGGCAGGATGTTTGCCATACTTATGCTGATGCTGTTCATGAGGTTAGTCCTACAGATTATTTAGAGGGCTTTGATGATGGAATCACTAATGGTTACGATTGGTATAGCATAGATGGTGGTCGTCAGGATTATATGAATTATTATCATTTCTGCAGAGAGATGACTTTAGAACTCTCAGATGTAAAAATGTTACCCGAGAATGAGTTAAATGTACATTGGGATTATAACAAAGAATCTTTTTTACTCTATATGGAAGAATGTTTGTACGGGATTCGTGGAATCGTAACTAATGAATCAGGAAATCCATTAGATGCTATGATTACATTAGTTGATCATGATCATACAAATTCTGAAATTCATACAAATCCAACCTTGGGAAACTATCATAGAATGATTGATGAAGGAGATTGGAATTTGTTATTTTCAGCAGAAGGTTTTGTTCCTCAACTCTTTGAAAATGTAGTGGTTACAGATAATGATATTACGATTTTAGATGTTACTCTAATTCCCCAAACAAGTGTTACTGTAACCGGATTAGTTTCTGATAATGATAATGGAGAACCAATTCATAATGCTATTGTCGAAATATTAGATTCTTCTATACAAGCGGTAAATACTGATGTGAATGGTAATTTTATTTTTGACGAAGTTTGGGAAGATATTTATACTTTTAAAGTTACAAAATCAGGTTATTCTCCTTTAACACAACAAGTCTCTGTAACAACTGAAAACAATTATTTCGAATTTGAATTATCCATAAGTACTGCGGAAAGTTTTGAAGATGGTACTTTTCCATCAGATTGGTATTTTGAAGGAGCTGAGGATTGGCTTATTGTTTCAGATGTCACTTATGATGGTAGTTATTCTGCCGAATCAGGTAATATTTCTGATAATGAAACCACTGATCTTCTTATCTCTTTGGATATTACTGCTTCTGGACAAATCAGTTTCTGGAGTAAAATTTCTTCTGAAAACGATTATGATTATCTCCGTTTTTTTATTGATGATTTTGAACTTTCCTCATGGTCTGGAGAAATAGATTGGCAAGAATTTTCTTATAATGTATCCACTGGTGTTCATGAATTTAAATGGAGATATGAAAAAGATGGCTCAGTAAGTAGTGGAGAAGATTGTGCTTGGATTGATTTTATCTCTTTTCCTGAACATAACGATAGCTTTGATGACACTATTTTGGGACTAAAAAACCGTTTAATAGGAAACTATCCCAATCCCTTTAATCCGGAAACTACAATATCTTTTTTAACCACAAAAAACACGAAAAACACGAAAATTGAAATATATAACACAAAAGGACAACGCATTCGCGAATTTAAAATTCATCCCGCAAGCATGCAGGAAAAATTTAAAATTAATTCTGTTGTCTGGGATGGGAAAGACAATTTTAGAAAAAAAGTTTCTTCAGGAATTTATTTATACAGAATCAAATCTGATAATTTTGTAAGTGAAACCAAACGAATGCTACTGCTGAAATAAGTGAATAATAAATAGTGAATAGATAATAATGAAAAAAATGAAAAGAACAATAATATAGTAAGCATTAAATAAAAAGGAAAGCACTTTCCTTAAAGAATAAACCTATAAAAAATATTCACAAAATAATTGGAGGAAACAAATGAAAAAGAAAACCTTTGTTGAAAAAATCTTAAATGCAGAAAAAGGGGCAATTGTTTTTAGAAAACCGGATATTGTCTTAACACATGATAACACAGCTAGTATCAAAAATACGTTTAACAAAATGGGTGGTGATTTTGTAAAAAATCCTGAGCAATTACTTGTTGTTTTAGACCACAATGCTCCTCCTACTAATGCAAAACTGGCAAATCAATATCAAACTATTCGTGATTTCGTGAACGAACAAAAAATAGCAAAATTTCATGATGTAGGAGATGGAATTTGTCATCAAGTGATGAGTTATCATGCAAAGCCCGGAATGATTATCGTAGGAAGTGATAGCCATACTTGTACTGCTGGAGCCTTTAATTCTCTGGCAGCCGGTATTGATCGCACAGAATCTGCCGGACTATGGAAACGTGGAGAAACATGGTTCCTCGTCCCTGATTCGATGAAAATTACTCTCAAAGGTAAATTACCGGATGGTGTTTATGCAAAAGATATTTCACTTTGGATTATTGGAATGATAGGCTCTGCCGGAGCAAACTATATGTCTATCGAATTCCATGGTGATGGTATAAAAGATCTCTCAATTTCCCAAAGAATGACTCTCTGTAATTTAGCTTCTGAAATGGGAGCAAAAAATGCCGTATTTCCACCTGATGAAGTTTTAGGGAAATTCTTAGGAAAGAAAATTGAGAAAGGTATCTGGGCAGATGAAGATGCTGAATATTCAGGAGAAATTGAAATTGATCTTAGTAAATTATATCCTCTTGTAGCTGCTCCTCATCACGTAGATAATGTGAAAGCAGTTTCCGAAGTTCAAGGAACAAAACTCAATCAAGGATTGATAGGAACTTGTACTAATGGTCGCTTGGAAGATATTAGGATTGCAGCAGAGATTCTTGATGGGAAACAAATTGCAAACAATTTCCAGCTATTAGTAATTCCAGCTTCTAAGGAAATTTATCTACAAATGATTGAAGAAGGGCTTACCACTAAACTTATGAATGCCGGAGCAAGTGTACTTGCTGTTTCGTGTGGTCCTTGTTTAGGAACTGGACAAGGTATTCCTGCTGATGGTTACACTGTGATCTCTACTGCGAATAGGAATTTCAAAGGAAGAATGGGAAACAAAGAAGCTCAAATTTACTTAGCTTCTCCAGCTTGTGTAGCATATTCTGCTCTCAAGGGAGAAATCACTGATCCAAGAGGGATTCAAGCAAGTGACAACTATCCATATAAAAAAGAACAGAGCACAACTGTTGATATTTCAAATGATGACAATCGAAGAATCAATTCTGTGTGGAACTACAAAGATGTTGATAATTTGAACACTGACCAAATGTTTGCCGGTAATCTTACTTATCAAGTGTTAAGTTCAGACCCAGAAGCAATTATGCCACACCTTTTCAAAGGATTTGATGATAATTTCACTGATAATGTTCAAGCTGAAGATGTTATTATCGCCGGTGAAAATTTCGGTTGTGGTAGTTCAAGAGAACATCCGGCAGTTGGCTTGGCTCACGCTGGAGTGAAAGCAGTGATTGTGAAATCAGTAAATCGAATTTTTTATCGTTCTTCTGTAAATCAAGGATTACCGATCATAGTTTTACCTAATATCGTTGATGAATATCAAGCCGGAGACAAAGTTCAAGTAAGCTTGGAAAAAGGTGTTATCACAATAAATAAGAAAGAATTTGAATTTGCTCCTTTACCGGATGCTTTGATGGAAATATTCGCTGCAAAAGGCTTGGTAAACTGGATAAAAAAACAATGAAACCCCAGATTTTCGCTCTGCTCACTGCAATTGCTTGGGGAGTAGGTGGATATTTTGAAAAAAAAGGATTGCATCTCGGAAAGCTTTCTCCGCAAATGGGAATTACCATTCGCACCTTTATCGCTCTGATTATTTTGGCGATTATTAGTTTTCCTCAATGGAAGACATTACCTCAAGCCGGATCTAAAGCATTGTTGTATATGATTATTGGTGGCGGAATTGTTGCTGGCTCTATAGGAATGACTTGTTTTTATTTGGCAATCAAAGGTGCTCCTTTATCAAAGGTTATGCCGATTGCCTTTACCTCACCGCTTTTCGGTGCTTTTATGGGAATGATTTATGGTGGAGAAACTATTTCGGTTAAAACTCTAATTGGTATGCTATTAACTGTGGGAGGAATAGTTATACTAACTATTTGATAATTATATTAAGCTTCTGTAATTCCAGAAGCTTTTTGATATTTTTTTTCAATCAATTTTCTTGACCTATTTTATAGATTTAAAAATTTCACATTATTAGTGGGTGATTAGCTCAGTTGGTTAGAGTGCTACGTTGACATCGTAGAGATCACAGGTTCGAATCCCGTATCACCCACCATAACTTATTATTTAGTAAAAAGTGACAGCATGTTTTCCATTTTCGGTACTTCAAGTGATGGCAGTTTTTCCTTAAGGAAAAAGTGGTGTCACTTTTGTGTTTTTGGTTTTGGGGAAACTTATTCTTCTAATCTGTATAGATTTACAAGATTTTTGTTCCCAAAAAAAGTGACAGCATAATTTCCATTTTGGGCTAAAAATTGAAAATGGAAGATATGGTGGCACAAATTGATTTAAGAGG
>JAIORE010000070.1 GCA_021108315.1 Candidatus Cloacimonadota bacterium | reverse complement strand
GTTTATACAAAGCTGATACTGAAAACTTTTTTAATTGCTTAAGATTTCTTTTATTAATTTTTCTGATTTCTTCTTTGGTTATAAAATTCCAAAAATCAATGTTATGAGAAAGAGAAAGAATAAATTTTTTATTTTTTGAAAAGGAATGATTATTGATTAAATCCGGAGAAGATATTTGTAAAGCATTTTTTAAAATATCACAATAACGATCTATTACTGGAATTTCAGGGAAATTATATTTATATTGCAGAGATTCTTTATAATTAAACTTAGAATGTGAGCTTTTTTTTTCGTGAAAAATATAATCTTGCCACAGAGAAAGAAAATAAAATGCCGAAGAAATCAGGTCTTTTCTCAAATAAACGGTTTTTTGAGAAATTGTAAATATTTCACCTTTCAATGAAAATAAAAATGGAATATATTCATAGCGATATTTTACTGAATTATATTTTGAATCAGGAAGTTTATTTTTTTGATTAAAGAAAAGAGCTGTTTCGATTGACCTGTATATTTTTAGCGGATATTCATCAGTAGTCCGAAGTCCATAATAGATATGTATATCTTGGGAAGAAATTTGATCGTAAAAAACCGGATTAAAACCCAATATCTTCAGCATTATGCGGAAGATATATTTTGCTTTCGGCTCAAATTTACTATCTACATTTAAAAGAATATTAACTGTTTGTTTTTCCACTTTTTAGACCTTTTTGAAACCACGAATTAATGCGAATTAGCACGAATTATTTTGCCACGGACTTTCACTGACCAAGAAAAAGATGTTTCACGCAAAGATGAAGAAACGCAGAGAACGCAGAGTTTTTTTATTTTGCTTTAGATTTCCACTGAGTTTTCAACCCCATCCCCAACCCTTCCCCTTCGTTATGGGAAGGGAGCTTAGTTCGCCCCTGCACTTAAATCAGATAAGAAATAATACAATTATCAAAAAACTCCGTATTTAGGTGCAGGGGAGTTAGAGGGGTTACTTTTTCGTGAAAATTCGTGAAATTCGTGGTTCCTCTTCTCTTTTTCTCTGTGCTCTCTGTGTTCTCTGTGGTAAAGTTTTTCATCTAACATTATTCTGAATAATTTTAATTGTTTCAATCTGTAAAGTTTTGTGAGCAGGATATATTGTAGTAAGAATACTAATTATCATCGAAACTATGGGAATAATAAATAAGTCTGAAATATTAATTTTCACTGGAATCCATTGCAAGGGAAAACCGGCAATCGGAATAGAAATCAAATGATATTTCTGCTGAATCCATAAAATTGTTATTGCCAAAAGCATTCCTGAAATAGTTCCAATGATTCCAATAATAGTTCCACTTAGAAAGAAGATACTCGAAATCTGTTTTTCCGGAATCCCAAGAGCTTTCAATATTCCAATTTCAGATTTTTTTTCAGCCACCATTTTTATAAAATTTCCACTCATATTAAATGACGCAATAATTATCATAAGTGCTAAAACGAGAAACATCACTGTTTTTTCCATTTTGATAGCATTGAAAAGATTTTTTTCAAAAATACTCCAATCTTCCGCATAATATTCAGGAAACAGTTCATTTATTTGGGTTGCAATTTTCATAGCTTTTTCTGGCTTAAAGGTTCTTACTTCGAGATAACTAACTTCATCTTGCCAACCTAAAAGATATTGAGCATTTTTCAAAGAAATATAGGTAAAAACCTGGTCATATTCCGGCATTCCCGATAAAAAAATTCCAACTACTTTTAATTTTTTAGATTTTGGCAACAATCCAAAAGGAGAAGGTACTGAACCTATTGGCGAAGATATTTGGACATATTCACCAACTGTCGCATTTATAGAAAGAGATAAATCTAATCCTAAAATAATTCCATCTTCCTCAAGGTCTTTATTTTCGGGAGCACCAACCACAAATTTCTGATAAAAATCTGTGACTTTAGCGTGTTTTTCCAAGTCGATTCCCATACAAATAATTGCGGAAATATTTTTTTTATTCTGAATCAATAATTCTGTCTCACAAACCGGAGAAGCAACTTTTACAAATTCAATATTTTCTATTTTTTGAGCTAAATTTTCGTAGTCATTTAAGGGAGCAAAGTCTTTTTCATATATTTTGATTTCAGCTTTTGTGCCAATTACCCTATCCCGCATATCAGCTTCAAAACCATTCATTACAGAAGAAATTACGAGAAGTGAAAAAACGGCTAACGCTATTCCAAATAATGAAAGTGAATTGGAAGTAGTAAAAACAATTTTTTTTCTACCTCGAAGATAGCGAAAAGCAAGATGGATTAGGAATTTCATAAATTATTTACCTATATTGCCAATAGTATTTTTTTGCCACGGACTTTCACAGACTAAGAAAAAAATTGCCACGAATGCACGAATAAAGAAAAAAAGACAGAAAGGATGATGAAAGAATCACGATGAAGAATCGTCTGAACCACAGATTAAATGGATTACTCAAATTGCACGGATTTCTTTTTTGCTAAATTATTTTTCTCTGGGCTCTCTGTGGTAATTTTTTTTCTCTAAATCGTTGCATCCTGATATTTCATAAATTGAACTCGTTCAAAAAGAGAAGGATCTTTAATTTGGGATTGACTTAGTTTTCCTCTAAAATCTGAAATTGATTTATAATTTTTTGTTGCCATCCAATTTTCCAAATCGGATAAAACTTTCTTTAGATGTTCAGATTTGTTCAAATACAAACTTGAGACCATTTGAACAGCTTGTGCACCTGCAAGA
The DNA here is from genome assembly GCA_021108315.1 of Candidatus Cloacimonadota bacterium. Lineage (GTDB taxonomy): Bacteria > Cloacimonadota > Cloacimonadia > Cloacimonadales > TCS61 > JAIORE01. The sequence goes on along the minus strand of JAIORE010000070.1, from coordinate 48,749 downwards.
AGTTGTTTGATAACAGATTTACCACTATGAATTCCGGTAGTTGCACAAAGGTCACAATCTGTATTATCTGATAAAAGAGCAATCCATCTTAACGGAATCAAGTATTCAATCGGAGTACTAAAAGAATTACCTATAATAATTTTTTCATCATCAATATCAATATCAGAACTGAAAAATCTATTAAAAAGCACCAGAGCTTCGACTTCTTGTTGAGAAAGTCTATTAATGAAAGTTGCCAGATTTGTGAAATAATAACCTATTTTCAAGGCTATCGGGATTTTAATATTTTCCTTAACTTTTCGAATAATATCAATATACAATTGTTCTGAAATTTGATTTTCTCTATCACTATCAGACGGAAGCAGGAAAATATTCAATTCCAATCCATCAGCACCAGATTTTTCTATCTTTTTTGCAAAAGTTGTCCAATCATCTGCTGTTCGACAATTTATACTTGCTATAATTGGTATAGAAGTTTTGCTTTTACATTGCTTGATCAAATCAATATATTTTTCAACGTGATACATTTTTTCATAATAACGAAAATAATCATTTGCTTCGGTGTGTTGAGTGTACAAATTGGTTGTAGAATTACTTATTTCCATTGTAATCTGCTCTTCAAAAAGTGATTTCAATACTACAGCTCCAGCTCCATTTTCTTCCATTTCCATAACTCCTTCCAGAGTTCCTGTCAAACCGCAAGAGCCTACTATAATTGGATTTTTTAAATTTAAACCCATATATTTTGTGCTAAGATCTATCATTGTTCCCCCATTATTAATAATTTATGATAAAACAGAAAAATAGGCTGAAATCTGTCAAAGATTTTGTTTTAAATTTTGTTTCCTAAGGAATTTTAAATAAAGTTTTATAATAATATTATTGACGTTAAAAATTAGTAAATTTTTTTTACAAATGAATAATAGAATTTAAAAAAATGAGGTATTATGAAAAGTATTGTAATTATTATTTTGATGATGGTATTAATTGCTACGGTATTATTTGCCGAAGAACCATCAAACTCTGAAAAGGAACTTTTGGACAATCAAGAAAAAATGCTTGAGAATCAAGAGAAAATCATCAATGAAGTATATAAAAAGAAAGGATTTGCAGAGCGTAAAATTCTCAATGTGATGAGTTCGCCAACTGCATACACCCTAAAGAAAAATGAATTTATTATTGGAGTTGGGTCTATTTATTATGGTGTGTTAGATAATGTTCAAATTGGTACGAATTTGCTTTATTTTCTTATTAAAGATAGAAACATGAATCTAAAGTTTAATTTTTATAATTCTTCAAAGGTTTCCATTGGATCAGCTATTTATCTTGATTCTTTCTCATCAGAAGTTAATAAATATGATGATGATGATGATGGTTATTATGAAGAAAAAGATGAAAACTTCACTTCGGTAGCACCTTCATTAGCAATATCTTTTCCAATAAATCAAAAAGTTTCATGGCATATATCAGGACAGTACAACGCTATTTTGAGTGGTAATAATGAAGATTTTGAAAATGTAATGGCTGGAGTATTTTCAAAAGGAAGCCGAAATGCTATCGGATTTGAATACAGTGCCTCAAATAGGACAAAGATTGTTACGGAAGCTATCTATGATTATACTCTTGAAGGATTTCGAGCAGGAGGAGCTTTTGTCTGGGGTTGGAACTCCTTTAGATTGAAACTTGGATTGATTAGTTTTAAATATAGAAATACAGAATCATATTATTATCCTCATATAAATTTTTGGTGGAGATTTAATGGATAATGTTCTGTAAGTAAAATAAAAAGGAGTATTTATGAAAAAGATCAGAGTAACAAGTTTAGCTTTTCTACTTATCGGAATTATTTTGTTAAGTGGATGCTATGGTAATTTTAGCCTGACGAGAAAAGTGTATGAATTTAATGGAGGTTTTGAAGATAAGTTCATTAACTCTGCAGTTTTTTGGGTATTTAATATTATTCCTGTTTATTCTGCTGCGGGATTTGTTGATACTGTTTTTTTAAATCTTATCGAATTCTGGACTGGAGAAAATCCTGTTGTATTTTCAAATACAGGTGATAAAGTACAATATACAGAATTAGATGGAAAGATTTATCAGATTACAAGTTCACAAAATTTTGTTGAATTTGCAGAATTTGAAAACAATGAAGTTGGAAAAACAATTGCAATTGAATTTAATCCAATGACAAAATCTTGGAATCTTGTCTCTAATGAAAAAAGTTATGAAATTGGTAGAATGGATAAAAATGATTTAACATTAATTTATCCAAATGGAAAAGAAGAGATAAAATCTCTAATTCTTCATTAATATTTTTTCTTAAAAAACGAAAAAGCCTGTTATTTATTAACAGGCTTTTTTATATTTAACCCCTCTAACTCCCCTTGGCAAGGGGAGAACTACTCTGAGAGAGGTTTCTTTATCCGTTTTTAAATCAGCGTGAATCAGCGGCTAAATTTTCTTCAATTACTAAGCAATCCTTTTTCTTCCAATATTTTTTTTGGATCAATATAATTATCATCAAAACCAAAATATTTTTCTTCCACCCCAAGAGCAAGTGCCATTAACTGACTAAAATAAAAAATCGGCATTGGCACAAAATCAGGGAATTCTTCAATAATATCTTTTTGACGACTATCCAGATTGAAAGCACATAATGGACAAGTTGTGATAATGGTTTCAGCACCATTTTTCCTCGCATTTTCAATAATACTTTTCGCAAGATTAATCACAATATGTTTATTATTCACCGTATGATAGCTTCCGCAACATCTACTTTTTGCTTCCCATTCGATAGCAGTTCCACCGATTGATTCAATAAAATTTTCCATAATATTCGGTGATTCTGCATCATCAAGTCCTACTTCTTTGGGACGAAGTAACATACAACCGTAATAAGGAGCGATTTTTAAATCTTTTAGAGTAGTTTTGGCTTGTTCTTTAACTTTCTCAAATCCAATTTCTTTGATCAATTCAAAAAAGTGGATAACTTCTACTTCACCCTCATAATCTTCTTCAAGATACATAAAATTATTTAATGAAATAAGATCTTCATTGTTTTCATGAATTCGTTTATTACTTAATTTCAAAGTATTGAAACACATTGAACAAAGCGTGAGAAGACGATTTTCTCCTTCATCTACCAATTTATTTTTCTGCATTTCCTGAACCCGAATAAGGTTGCGAACCGGAGCAAGATGTTTCATAAGATCATCACTGGTAAGAGAAGCCACAACTCCGCAACAATTCCATTTAGACAATTCAACCATTTCAATTCCAAGTTTTTTAGCAGATTCAATAGCTGAAATCTCCAGATTTTTGGCAGTAGTTTTCAGAGTACATCCGGGGAAATATGAAATTTTTATTTTTTTATTATTTATTACGCTCATTTTTTTTCCTTAATTATTAATTATCCGGTTAATTTTCGGAACGAACTTACCAAGCCAATTACAGGTAGTCTTTTTGCTTCTTCAGCAGAAATATCGGAAATATCCATTTTATCAACAGCTTGTCTCAGTTTTACCTGTCTCAATGCTTCGGAAACTTTGGAAACATCCAGTTTTCTGGGACATCGAACCGTACAAGTAAAACAGGAAGCACAAATCCACATTGTTTGAGAATCCATCACTTCCATATCGCCAATCAAAACTTTTCGCATTATCTGTGACGGTGTAATATCCATCTCTTCTACAAAAGGACATCCGGCAGAACAAGTTCCGCATTGATCACAAAGTGTTATTATCTCACCACTTAATTTTACGATTTTATCAAGAAACTCAGAACCTTTATAATCAAATTTTAATTTCTTTGGCATAATTTCTCCTTAGTTTCAGAAGTTATTTTATCCATAGTTTTCAATGATTCCGAAATTTCATCTACTTTATTGATAAAAATATTCAAATCACCTGCACCAAATTCGTGGAAAATTATTCTATCTCCTTCAACTCCAGCTTCAACTAATTTTTCGTTAGTTTTTTTAATACTTTGCAAAGCAACCTGACTTGTCCAAGGAACTCTCAAGCTTTTCTTATGACAATCTCCAATCATAATAGCATCTGCTCCTTTTTTGAAAGCATAGAGCATTAGGTTGGGAGTAATACGCCCACTACTTGGGAAACGAATGATACGTGTATCGGTATTGTATTTCATTTTTCTCACACCAAGGGCATCAGCAAGACGATATGTGCAAGAGTCATCTGCAAAAATGAGAATTCTTGTTTCATTTTCCTGCTTGTTGTTTAGAATTGCATCAATTTGATTATAAAGCTGTGCTGTTGTGTAGCTGTATAAATCCAGAGCTTCTGTGGGGCAAGATGCAATGCAGGAACCACAACCAAGACAAAGGGCTTCATTTACTTCTGCTTTACCATTCTTATTCATAATAATGGCTTCCTTCGGGCAATTATCAAGGCATAATCTGCAACCATCACATTTTTCCTGATTTACAAAGGCAAGAATCGGATCCAATTTAAACTCTTTTTGAGCTAAAGTTGCTAAAACACGAGCAGCTGCTGCACTTGCCTGAGTTACAGTATCGGGAATATCTTTCGGTCCCTGAACTGCACCGGCAATAAATACACCTTCTACTAAAGTATCAACAGGTTTATATTTGGGATGAGCTTCTTTTAAGAACCCATCGTCACTTTTTGCTAATTTGAGAAAATCTATAATATTATCAGTTGATTTACTTAATCCTAAACCATTTGCTAAAACTACCAAATCAAAATCAGTTTCAATAATTTTACGAGATAGGGTATCTTCTACCGTGAGAGTTACTTTTTTGGAAAATTGATTCTCTTCAAAATGTGATGGTTTTCCTCGAATGAATTTGATTCCCATTTTCTGGGCTCTTTTGTAATATTCTTCATAACCTTTTCCAAAAGCACGAATATCAGTATAGAAAATATAAATATCTTTTTCCGGTTTTGCTTGTTTGAGAAGAGAAGCTAATTTAATGGAATACATACAACAGACTCGCGAGCAATATTCTCTACCAACCTGTTCATCCCGTGAACCAACGCATTGCACAAAGGCGATTCGATTACCAATTTTTCGAGGAGGAGCAGGTTTTTCACTTATATGATCAACGATTCGTTCCATTTCCAGAGCAGTTACGACATTTTTAAATTTTCCATAACCAAAAACAGGTTTTTCCGTAGCATCGAAAATATCAAATCCGGTGGCTACAACAATCGTATCAACTGCAACATCAACAACTTCATCTTTTTGATCAAAAACTATGGCATTTTGAGGACAAACTTCCTCGCAAATATTACACGACCCATCTTTGAAATGGAGACAAGTATCGGGATCAATAATATATTTGAAGGGAATTGCCAGAACTGCCGGAATGTAAATAGCCTTTCGATCAATAACACCTTGTTCCCAATAATTATTGGTTGTTACCGGACATTCCTGCACACATTTTGTACAGATCAGACATTGATCCATATCTAGATTTTCAATAATATAACGAGCTTTGTTGCGGATCTTTGCTTCAAAATGTAATCTGTGCCCTTGAATATTTTCAATTTCAGCATTTGTAATAAGGTTGATATTTTTATGAGCTTGAGCTTCAGCCATTTTTGGTGAAATTATACAAGCTGAACAATCTTCTGTAGGAAATGTTTTGGTGAGAACAGCCATTTTCCCACCAATTGTGGGTAACTTCTCAACTAATGTAACTTTTTGTCCTGCATCAGCTAAATCAAGAGAAACTTGAATACCTGCAACTCCTCCACCGATAACTAAAACTTTATCACCCAATGGCATTATTTTTTCTTCGAGAGGGAAATCCATTCTCGCTTTAGCAATCGAAGCGTCTAAGATATCTTTTGCCTTTTCAGTTGCAATTTCCGGCTGACTTTTGTGAGCCCAAGAGCAATGTTCACGAAAATTTGCAATTTCCATAACATAAGGATTTAAGCCACCTTTGGTCATCGCTGCTTTAAAAGTCTTTTCGTGAAAATGAGGAGAGCAGGAAGCAATCACTACCCTATCAAGTTTTTGATCTTTAATATCATCTGTTATCAATTTTTGTCCAGCTCCGGAACACATATGAGAAAATTCTTTGATGATTAATTCATCACCATTATTTTTCTTTAAATGGTCTGTTATTTTCTGTAAATCAATTGTGTTTGAAATATTGCCACCACACTGGCAAAGATACACTCCGATTTTTTCCATTATCACCTCATCATTTATAATATTTTTAAAGGGGGCTGCATAATTCTAAAATTCTGTCTTTCTGAGGAATTCTCCAAAGTTCTTCTCACGAAGAATCCTCATATTTAAGCCAAGTTCCTTCGTAAGAAAAGCAAGAAGATCACTCAGGATGACAAAAACACCTAATTATGCAGAACTCATATAATATTTTACGTAAAACATTGATAAAAGTTTTAAACTAACGATATATTTCTTCTTATGTAATATCATTAAGCCTAATTAATTCAGCAAAGCAAACGTTTTATTCAAAAACTTGGCAATGAATTTTATCATTATTTGATTTGTCAAATACAATTTTAAAAGATGGAAAATAGGAGATAGGAGATAGGAGATAGGAATTAGGAAGAAAAAATGTCGGAATTTGGATTCGTAGGATTCAGGGATGAGTAGAATTGAGAAATGAAAATAAACCTTGTGCTCTCAGTGTTCTCTGTAGTTAAATCTTTTCTTTTTGTTTTGCGACTTTGTATCTTTAACGAGAGATTTTTTTGTTTCTTCTACTTCCCAATACAAAAATTATCAAAGATTTTATTCAAAAAATCATCAGTTGAAACAATTCCAATAATTTCTTCCAAGGCTGAACTTGCTTCTTTTAGGTCAAATGCAGTAAATTCAAAACCTAATTGATCATCTATAGATTGAATAGCTATTTTTATTGACTCGATTGTTTTTTTTACAGCTGCGATATGTCTTGCATTACTAAGAATACCTTTATGAAGCTGATCTTCAGAGATTTCAATATCTTTCAGCAAGATTTCTTTTAGACTTTCCAATCCATTTTTATTGGTAGTTGAGCAAATTATATAATTCTTCTTTATGAAGTTATCAATTTCTGATTTTTCAAATAGATCTGCTTTATTCAGAACTTTAATAATTTTTTGTTCATCAATGAGTTCACCAAGTTTTTTATATTCCTCAAGATTTTCTTTTCCATCAATTATAAAGAGAACTTTATGTGATTTTTTAACAATATCAAATGAGCGTTCAATGCCAATTTTTTCAATTGAATCATCTGTGTTTCTAATCCCGGCAGTATCAAAAATTCTTACTAAATACCCTTTGAGAGAAATAGCTTCTTCCAAATAATCGCGAGTTGTTCCGGGAATTGGTGTTACAATAGCTCTTTCTGTTTCCAAAAGTGAATTAAAAATGCTGGATTTCCCAACATTTGGAGCACCAACCAAGCTTACCATCAAGCCTTCTCGCAAGATCAAACCTTCTTCTCCGGTAATCACTAAGTTTTCAAGTTCAATTAATATGGCTCTTATTTTTTCTTGAATTTCTTTAATATCAATAAATGGTAAATCTTGTTCCAAAAAATCTATTTCCAGCTCTAATAAAGTTCTGATATCAGTAATTGAAGTTAATAATTTTGAAATCCGGTTATGAAGGCTACCATGCAATTGTTCCATTGCAGCGATATGAGAAAAATTTGTTTTTGCATTTAATAGATCACCTACAGCTTCGGCTTCTGTTAAATCCATTTTGTTATTCAGAAAAGCTCGTTGAGTAAATTCACCTTTTTCTGCCAAACGGCATTTTGTAAGTAAAAGTTCTAAAATTTTGTTGGCAATAAACATATTTCCGTGACAGGAAATTTCAACAACATTTTCTCCGGTATAACTGTGAGGAGCACGGAAAATTGAAATCAGAACATCATCAATGATATGTTTATTTTCTTGAATTTTCCCATAAATGATAGAATTGGATTTTACTTTTTCGAGTTTTATTTTGCCTTTAAAAAAAAGGTCAACAATTTCAATTGAATTTTCACCACTTAATCTAATTACTGCAATTCCGCTACTTCCATAAGGAGTAGAAATCGCTACAATAGAATCTTGAAAAAAGGTCATAGATGTTTAACAAAGTATTTTTTGATTTTTTGGTAAATTTGGTTAGGAGTGAGATCAATCATTTCCAATAGCTTATCTACAGAACCATGTTCAATGAATTTATCCGGATATCCAAACGATAAAACTTTTTTGTCGTCTAAGGCAAAGAATGAACTTATCGAACTTCCGAATCCACCGATTTTTGCATTATTTTCTAATGTGATAAAAATATCAACTTCATTTTTTAGGTTGGTTAATAATTCTTTATCTATTGGTTTTGTGAATCTTGTATTAATAAGATAGGGATTGATTTCAGGAAAATCAATTTTCATAAGTTTAACGATCTCTTGGGCATCAAGTAGAGAATTTCCAACAGATAGAAAGGCAACTTTATTTCCCTTTTGTACAATTTCTGATTTACCCAATTTTATTTTTGGAATTCGCCGTTTTGCCGGATTAGCATAACCACGAGGATAACGTATTACGACAGGAGAAGTTTTGTATTCGGCAGCAAACTTCATCATTTTGACAAGTTCTTCAGCACAAGAGGGAGTCATAATCACTAAATTAGGTATTGAATTTAAAAAAGAGAGATCAAAAGCTCCGTGATGAGTAGCTCCATCTGCTCCCACTAAACCGGCTCGATCAAGACAAAAAACAACCGGCAATTTTTGCAAAGCAATATCATGAATTACTTGGTCAAAAGCTCTTTGCAAAAATGTTGAATAAATTGCCACGAACGGTTTTATACCTTGAGTTGCCAATCCTCCGGCAAAAGTGACAGCGTGTTGTTCTGCAATGCCAACATCAAAAAATCTATCAGGGAAAGCTTTCGCAAAATTAGCCAGACCGGTTCCGTCAGTCATTGCAGCAGTAATAGCAACAACGTTTTCCTGATTTGCGGCTATTTTGCTTAAAGTAGAGCCAAACAAACTGGAATAGCTCGTTTTTCCTTTTGATACACATTCTCCGGTCTCTTTGTGAAATGGACCTAAGCCATGAAATTTTGCTGAATTGGTTTCGGCAAATTCATATCCTTTTCCTTTTTGAGTAACTACATGAATTAGGATTGGACCAACCATATTATTTTTGGCTTTTCTGAAAATCTTTACCATTTTTCTAATATCGTGCCCATCAATTGGACCAACATATTTAAAACCAAAATCTTCAAATATTACGTTTGGAACAAAAGTATTAATAACGTTTTCTTCAATTTTTTGAGCACTGGAAATTAATTTCCTTCTTACCCGAGGTGGAAAACGATGTAATATATCCCATATTTTTCCTTTGACAGCATTGTACGATCTGCTCACTAAGATATCGGCAAGATAAGCTTGTAATGCTCCCACATTTTTTGAAATTGACATATTATTATCATTGAGAATCACGATCATATTCTTTTGTAAATGTCCGGCATGATTCAAGGCTTCAAAAGCAATTCCACCAGTCAAAGCTCCATCACCGATTACGGCAACTGTTTTTGCTTTTTTTCCGTTAATCTCATTTCCAGCAACGATTCCCAAAGCTGCCGAAATTGAAGTACTGGCATGACCTACTCCAAAAGCATCATATTTGCTCTCGAAAATATTATTAAAGCCACTAATTCCATTGAATTTACGTAATGTTTCAAATCTATCGTTTCTTTCAGTAAGAATTTTATAAGCGTAAGATTGGTGACCAACGTCCCAGACAATTCGTTCTTTGAGCGGATTAAAAACTTTCAATAAAGCAATTGTAAGGTCGGTTGCTCCCAAACTGGGTCCAATATGACCACCATTTTTTGCAGTAACGTCAATTATTCTATGACGAACAACTTCAGCGAGCTTTTCTAATTCCGCATTTGTAAGCTTTTTTACATCTGTAGGACATTTTATTTTGTTTAACATTTTTCCTTTTTTGCTTATAACTTCGATTTAGTATCTAAAACAAAAATACTGATCTACTAATTTTTTACCTAATTCTAAATAGCTCACAACTCTTAGTTGTGGGTAATTTATCTTTCCTAAGTTTCCTGCTCCAAATCAGCTAAAGCTGATTTGGAGCGGAAGCGTTTAGGTTTATCTCAAGCCCACGCCTAAAGGCATGGGTTAATAATTAAATTTTCAAAAATGTTTTTTTAAATAAAATTCACACATTTTTGTTCTAATACAATTTAATATAATCTAAGGAAATTGGTTTTACCCTTTAATTCATTTTTGTATTTTAACAATCTCCGAAACCGTTGAAACGGTTAAGTAATAGGCTGCATTACATTAACCACAAACTTAAGTTTGTGGTTAATGCGAAAGTAATTTTATTAATAACCGTTTCAACGGTTTCCTAATAATTCACTATTCATTATTCGCTATTCACTAATGAAGTATTGATTTTTCAATCCAAGCTAAAATATTGTCTTTTCCAGATTTATTAAGTGATGAAACAGCAATGATATTATCTTTTAGTACTTTATATTCATTGCTAAAATATTTAATTCTTTGAGCAATTTTACTCTTAGCAATTTTATCAGATTTGGTAGCTGCGATTAAATAAGGGATTTTGTATTCTTTTATCATTTGAAGCATTGTCGCATCTTTTGAATCCATTTTGTGTCTGATATCAATGAGTAAAATTACACTTTTCAATTCAATTCTATTCTTGAAATACAGAGCAATCATCTTTTTCCAAGATTCGCGTTCAGTTTTGCTTACTTTTGCATATCCATAACCGGGAAGGTCAACAAAATTCAAAAAACCTTCTTGGTCAGTTTGGGATTTGAATCGTATCTTAAAGAAATTGATTAACTTCGTTTTTCCGGGAGTTGAACTGATTTTAGCAATTTTTTTTCTATTTGTAAGAGTATTTAATAGAGAAGATTTTCCAACATTAGATTTTCCTACAAAAGCTACATCAACGTAGGAATTATAGGTATAATGTTCTGGTTTAACTGCACTTTTAACAAATTCAGAACCAACTATTTTAATCATATTTATTCAAAATAAATCATTGAAGATTTATCGGATTCCCAAACTTCTACATCAGCAATTTTGCAACCTTCTTGAACGATTTTATTTTTTAAATTATTGTATATATAACGGGCAATATTTTCCGAAGTTGGATTAATATCCTTAAAAGAATCCAGTTCGTTTAAAAAGCTGTGGTCGAGTTCATCTATAATTTCATTTAAATATTTTTTGATTATCCCGAAATCGATGGTAAGACCTATTTCATCTGTTTTTTTACAAAAAATACCGACACGGATTTTCCAATTGTGTCCATGAATATTTTTGCAAGGTCCATCATATCCGATTAATTTATGAGCTGAGGCAAATTGTGCAGTGACATTTGCTTTAAACATACGCTCCTCCAATAATTTATAACTTCTTGAATGTTTTTTTTTAGCTGCATATTTTGTAAAGAACTTTAATGATTGACAAAAAAGCAGTGATAAAAAGTGTTTCCAAAAAAAATAAGGGATAGTTGATGAATTATTTTAAGATTTATTAATATTTCCAAGGTGATTTTATTATGAAATGTAAGGGAAAAATTATTGAGAAAAATAAGATGGGGAAAAATGTCGAAAAGCTTTGCAATGAAAATATAAATATTCATGATATGTTTTGTTCAAGATGTGGCACTGCAACTTCTGCATTATCAAATTCTCTTTCTGCAAAAAAGAATTTTCAGTTTGTTTATGATAGATTTAAGCAGATTGAAAGTCAATATTATGCGTTTGGGATTTTACTTTTTTTTACCGGTTTTGTATTTTTGGCATTGGCACTTTATTTTAGTCAAGGAAATTATTGGTTAACAAACGGACTTTTACTATTTGTTGTTCCGATACTTTTTCTTCCCTTTGCATCTGAAGAAAATTTTATTGAGAATCCACTAACAATTTCTTCCTTTCTAAGTTCATTTAAATATTATCCTCATTTTTGGTTATTTACCTTGATTAATATCGTTTTTTTCTTATTAATGAAGATAATCAATACAGGCTTTATTTTGAATATTGCAACCGACCCCTTGTTACATTTTGCCAGATTAATACTGGTAGTATATTGGATAGCTGTGGTTTTTCCTGCTCCACTTTTAATTATCCGAAAAAAAATAAATCCTTTTTCGGCAATCAAACTTGCTTATGAAGCAGGAAAAGAAACACGATGGCAACAATTTTTCACATTATTTTTTGTTTTAGTGATTAATGCAGTCGGTTTGGCTTTAATTGGAGTAGGTTTAATAGTTTCTCTGCCTTTATCATATTTATTGATAGAAAGATATTACCGGCAGATGGATGAGTATGAACTTTTTTCTGAGAATGAACAATAACCTCATATAAATTCCAGTGAAATAAAGAGAAAAAACAGATTTTGTAAATTCATAATGAGTTTCAAAAAAAATGATTTAAAAATTATATTGGAGTATAATAAATGGATACAAGTAAAAATTATATTAAAATGTGTAGAAAAGCTGATGAAGTTCAATCTCATTGGGAACCTAAAAACGGTGATTATTTTTACGGAACTCCGGAAGATTTTGCAGATGAAGATTTGGGAAAAGGAGTTTATAGATTTTTTGAATGTGATGATGAATACTATTCTATAATGCCATTGAGTTATGATGTTAAAGCGAAGGAATTTATTGATGAAACCGATGCCGTAAGATTGCCAACTCAAGATGAGCTACAAAATATGCTAGATTTTGAGTTACCTATTGATATCATTAAAGAATTTTCTAATTGGTGTAGCGATCTTAAGGTTGCAATGTTAGAAAGATTACAAACTATTGAACAACTTTGGCTTGGATTTGTTATGATGAAAAATTATCAGAAAAGCTGGAATGGAAAAGACTGGGGAAAGTAAATTATAAATTATAAATTATAAATGAGAAGTGTTTCCTTACTCTATAAACTCGTTACGAAGTTTGTCTTCGTAATGTCTTCAGCATACTCAATTCAAGCTTGGGAACAAGTTGGGTTTTTTAAAAAAATGGAAAACCCTTACCGAATAATATTGAAGTCTGTATCAACATCTTTTTCGTTTTCGGGCTAATTTGTGTTAATTCGTGGTTTCATCTCTATATAATATATTTCAGTTCAATATTAAAATCATTGACACTAAAAGTGCAAAAAAAATCTTGGAACAATATTTTAGTTTTATGATTTCAGGAGATAAAAATGAAAAAAGGAATTCATCCTAAGTATGAAAAAGTTACAATAACTTGTGCTTGTGGAAATGTTTTTGAAACTGCTTCTACAAAAAAAGTTACAAAAGTTGAGATTTGTTCAAATTGTCATCCTTTTTATACAGGAAAACAAAGAGCAGTTACAGTAGAAGGTCGCGTAGAAAAATTTAAACAAAAATACGGTATCAAAGAAAATAGTAATTAGAATTTAATAAAAATTTAGCACCACAATACCAGCTTAAATGACTGTTGTGGTGCATTTTTTTTTGGAGAAAATAATGTCTGAAAAGAAAGAAATACAGGTTGGAGGTCAAGCTGTCATCGAAGGTGTGATGATGCGCGGACCAAAATATATAGCGACTGCTATAAGACGAGCAGATAAATCAATTGAGATAAAAAAAGAGGAATTCGAGAGTATTACCAAGAAGAAAAAAATATTAGGATTTCCTTTTATTCGAGGGTTTGTATCATTGATTGAGATGATGATTATTGGCTTTAAAACTTTAAGTTTCTCGGCTTCCCGTTTTGAAATGGATTTTGAAGAGAGCGAAGAAGAGAAAAAAAAACCTAAGAAAGAAAAATCTGCAAAAAGAGAGAAAACAGAGGAAGTTTTTAGTTATATTATTGCCTTTGGACTTGCTTTTCTACTTTTTGCTTTTTTGCCATATCAAATTGCCGAATGGATGAAATTAGGTAAAGAAAATATCTACTTCAATCTTTTTGCAGGTTCGATAAGAATAGTTTTTTTTGTTTTATATATTTGGATTATCAGTTTTATGAAAGATGTAAAACGCTTGTTTCAATATCACGGAGCGGAGCATAAATCTGTATTTGCCTATGAAAATGAGAGTGCTTTGGATTCTGACAGTGTGCAAAAATTTTCGACTTTTCATCCTCGTTGCGGTACAAGTTTCATATTTTTTGTACTTTTGATTTCTATAATGATTTTTTCTATTGTTGATACACTTGTAGCTAAAAGATTTGGAGCACCTTCTGTACTTTTACGTCTTGCTTATCATTTTATGTTAATGCCTTTTATTTCGGGAATCTCTTATGAAGTGTTAAAACTTTCCGGGAAAAAGATAAACAATCCTTTTGTAAAAATAATGACTGCTCCCGGACTTGCTTTGCAACATATCACAACTCAACCGCCTGATGATGAACAGATTGAAATTGCAGTTATTGCTATGAAATCTGCTTTGGAACTTGATATTTCCGAGTATGAAAATATTGTAATGTTAGAAAGTTAAGAGAAAAATTATGATACCTATTGAGAAAATAAAAAGTCTTCAAACTGAGCATAAAGAATTGAAGGTGGATATATTCGATACTAAAAAGATGTCTGATCGCCGTTATTATAGCAAAATTTCAAAAAGATACAAAATTTTAGAAGAGATTTTAGCTTGTTATGAGCAGATTGTTCAAACTGAAAAAAATATTGCTGACAATAAAGAGATGCTTGCTTCTGAAGATGATCAGGAAATGATAGAGCTTATTGAAGATGAGATAAAAACTTTTGAAAAACATATTATAGAAAACACGGAAACTTTGAATGAATTGGTAGCTCCCAAAGACCCTAATGATGAAAAAGATGCGATTATTGAAATTCGAGCCGGAACAGGTGGAGATGAAGCAGCGTTATTTGTGGCTGATCTTTATAGAATGTATACCTATTTTTCTGAATCCAAAAAGTGGAAACAAACAGTAATTTCATCGAATCCTACAGGTGTTGGTGGTTTTAAAGAGATAATTTTTTCACTTTCGGGTGATAATGTTTTTGGTTCGATCAGATTTGAAAGTGGAGTACATCGTGTTCAGAGAGTTCCAGTTACGGAATCACAAGGACGAGTTCATACTTCTGCGGTTTCAGTAGCGATTTTACCGGAAGCTGATGATGTTGATGTGGAAATTAATGATCGAGATATTAAGGTTGATGTTTATCGTGCTTCGGGTAATGGTGGACAAAGTGTGAATACAACTGATTCTGCAGTGCGAATAACTCATTTGCCTACTGGTTTGGTTGTAACTTGTCAAGATGAAAAATCACAATTAAAAAACAAACACAAGGCGATGAAAGTTCTTAGAGCAAGACTTTTGGATCTGGAAATCTCTAAACAAGAGAAAGAAAGGTCTCAATTGCGAAAGTTGCAAGTTGGCTCCGGAGATAGAAGTGCTAAGATAAGAACATACAATTTTCCCCAATCTCGTGTAACCGATCATAGAATTGGTTTGACATCTTATAAACTGAATAGTATTTTACTCGGTGATTTAGATGAATTTGTAGATGCTTTGAAATTAGCTCATAAAACGGAGATGATTGAGAGTTAAAAAAATCTAAAAATTAAATTTATGCAGGAACAATGGTAATAGTCTTATTTTTTTTAGTTGTTATTTTCTTTATCTTATCTGCTTTTTTTTCTGGAATCGAAACCGGATTAATCTCAATTGACAGGTTTAAGCTTGAACAGGAATCAAAGAGTGATCTTAAAAAAAAACAAATTTTGCATTTTTTAGAAAATCCTGATAAACTTTTTGGAACGACACTCTTTGGAACAAATATTTCTGTAGTTATTGTTTCTTCAATTTGTATGTATATCATACATCATTACAAAGATTTGAATATTATCAATTTTTCTGAAAATACAGGTACTTTAATTGTTGCCGGATTACTTTTAATTTTTGGCGAAATAATTCCCAAAGCTATTTACCGAGAAAGTCCTATCAAGTTAGTTACTCGATTTTTTCAGGTATTAAAATTTTTCTATGTTGTTTTTAAACCATTTGTGAAGTTTGTTCGTAAATTTGATTCATCATTGGCAAAATTATTTAACTTACAAGGAAGTAACCCATATAATATACTCTCCAAAGAAGATCTAAGCTTTATGTTGGATCATACCGAAAAAGATAGTTTTGTGCGAGATGAACAGAAAGAATTATTAGAAGAAGCACTGGAATTTGTGGAATTAAAAGCAGAAAATGCTATGACTCATCGAACAGAAATTGTAGCAATTTCGAAAACAACCAACTTGGAAGAAGTGATTGAATTAGCCAAAAAAGAAGGATTCACTCGTTTTCCTGTATTTGATACAAACTTGGATGAGATTGTTGGAATTCTTATAATTTATGATATTCTGAAAAAGAAGAATATTTCAAATATGAAAGCCGGTGACCTGATGCGAAAAGTATTTTTTGCTCCTGAAAATATGGATATAAATATTTTACTAGCTGAGATGCAAAAAGAAAAGAGAAGTATGGTGATTGTGGTTGATGCTTATGGGGGAACTGCCGGTTTGCTTACAATTGAAGATATTTTGGAAGAAATTGTCGGGGAAATTGAAGATGAATATGACGTGTCTTCCGAAGAAGTTATAAAAATAGATGATCATTCTTACATAGTGCAAGGTTACGTAGAAATAGATTTTTTAAATGACAATTTTGAGATGAATTTACCTGAAGGTGATTATGAAACAATTGCCGGTTTGATATTATCAAAGATTGCTCGAATTCCTACTTACAAAACAATTATTTCTATTGAGGGTTGGGATTTGGTCATTAATAGAGTTACCCATAAAAAGATTGAAGAGATTAAGATGGTTGATAAACGTACTAATATTGTAAAATCAACAAAGAAAAATGAAAAGAATAGTTAAAACAAATATTCTCAATCCGATAGATAAATTTACAACAGATTTTAGAAAAAATATTTTTATCACCATAGAAAACGAAAAAATTGCTTCTATTGAAAGCAATAATAATCCAAAGTTTGACTTCGACGATTTAACGGATTGTATTTGTATTCCCGGATTTATTGATACCCATGTTCATCTTTCACAATTGAAAATTCGTGGAAAACACAGTCCAAATTTACTTCATTGGTTAAATACATATACCTTTTTGGAAGAGTCAAAATCTTCTGAATCAAATTATGCTAAAAAAATTGCGGAAGATTTTTTTGATGAACTCATTCGCAGAGGAACTACAACTTCGGTAATTTATGTTGCTCCATTCAAAAATGCAACTGAGATAGCTTTTGAAGTTGCTACCCAAAAAAAAGTTCGTGCTATTATCGGTATGACGATGATGGATCAAAACTCTCCTGATTGTTTGATTCAAAATACAATTTCTGCTTATGAAGATAGCATTGAATTATATGAAAAATGGGATAAAAAAACTTCTCTCTTGAATTATATATTTACTCCCAGATTTGCACCTACCTGTTCTCGTGAACTATTAAAAAAAACTGGTGATTTTGCTCAAAAAAACAAGGCTTATATCCAAACCCATCTTTCCGAAAATCTTGATGAGATAAAATGGGTTGCAGAACTTTTCCCTGAGTGTAATAGTTATACAGAAGTTTATGAGAGATATAATATCCTAAGTGGGAAAACTATCTTGGGACACTGTATTCATCTGAGTGAAAACGAGAGACAAATTATTAAGAAGACAAATAGTAAAGTTGCCCATTGTCCCGATTCTAATTTTTTTTTAAAAAGTGGTACATTTAAACTAAATGATATAAAAGAAAGTAAGATTGATTTTGCTCTTGCTAGCGATGTAGGTGGTGGAACTTCCCTTTCTATGCTAAATATAATGAAAATGATGAATTATAGGCAGGAAGATTATTTGATTTCTCCGCAAGAAGCTTTTTATTATGCAACTTTGGGTGGTGCAAAAGTTCTAGGAAAAGAAAATATCATTGGTTCAATAGATATTGAAAAATGTGCAGATTTGGCTTTTTTTAAAATACCTGATATTCAAAAACTCGACGAAATTGATGTTTTGTCTTACCTCTATTATCTCGGAAGTGAACTTAATACAGTATTGGTTTTGATAAATGGGGAAAAAGTATAATTGTTTCTTTTGTCTGCATCGCAGATTAAAATGATTACACTGATTTCACGGATTTAAAATACTCGAATCAGCGAAATCAATTTATCTGTGAAAATCAGCGGTTTAGACTTTTTTTCTTCATTATTCACTATTCACTATTAATTATTCATTATTTAACTATCAGCAATTTCTTAATTTCAGTTATTCCTGCACTTTCTAATTTGTACAAATAAAGTCCGGTGGAAACAGGTTTGCCATTATTATCCAAACCATTCCACATAATTTCACAATCTCCCGAAACTGTATAGACATCATACAGATTTTTGACTTTTTGCCCTTTGATATTGTAAACATCTAAGCGTACTTTTCCCTCTTTGAGTACATTGAATTTGAAAGTAGTAGCACAATTTCTTTTATTACTTGAAATTCTAAATGGATTGGGATAGTTCATTAAGTTAGAAGTTAGTAGAGAGAAGTGAGGAAGTTCATCCTCGTTAATTCCCGAAGTATAAGGTGGAGCATCGTATTCATAACACCCAATATCTATAGTAGAAGTTCCGTCATCATCTCCATCCCATACTCGCCAATTACCTAATAGATCTTCTAATGGCAGATACATTCCTGTTGTATCCGGTGTGCCGGCATCTATACCCGGAGAGCCTTCTGCCAGCTGATAAGCAAGCGGATCATCCCAATCTCCTCCTACAAAAAGTGGTGGAGCATCTATGATTCCTTCTCCAAAAATGAATTCGGGTTGGTAGCTTCCGGGATTAGCTATGTTCAATATTTCCGGTTCAGTTCCTCCTTCAATAATACTGTGGGAGATATTTATGGTTGCAGGTCCGTAACCATTTGATTTACCAAAAATATAAGGAGTAGAATTACCATAAATATTACAATTTTTTATATTTATTACACTCTCCTCATTTTCTCCAACATCTCCTACACCAAATAAACAAGCATAACTACTATTACTGCTGTTATTGGTTACAGTATTGTTAAAGAAATCAAGAGTATCATTTCTATGGAAGTAAAAGTGACAGGGAGGCCAATCATTTGATTCTGTGTGGTTGTTGAAAAAAAGACTGTTGGTGATTTTTGTGTATTGTGTATTAGTAGCATTAAGTATAGCTCCAGTAGAATTAGAATTTGGTACAGGTTCATTCCCTGAAATTGTTAAATTATTTATGATTGCAATATTATTTTGAACTGACGAAGAACCAACTTTAACTGCACGACCAGTACTATTATTTTCTAAAAATACATTTTCAATGCTAACTTCTTCTGCTGTCGCAAAATATATAATATTGTATTCTGATTCATTATTTTTTATGTTTAAATCATCTAATGATATGTTTGTATATTCGGCATAAAGCATCGCATATTGATGGCTTGTAAAATTTTGCATTGTAAGATTAGCAATAGAAAAATATTCATCAAAAAAAGCAAAAATAAAGAAAGATTCATCATAAGGATCTGTTAAAAAAGTCTCATCAATTCCTGCTCCAATAATATTAACATAAGCACGCATATTTAGAGGATATTTCTCTCCGGTTAACTCAGGTGAATAGTTTCCCTGTGCAAGATAGATATTCCGTGGGTTCAAACTATCAGCTTTTATTTTTGTAAGTGCCCATTGGATAGTTTGCAGAGGTACATTTTCATTAATACCGCTATTATTATCATCTCCCTCAGGTGATACATAGAGATCATGTTCTACTTGCTCTAACCAATCATTCTCAATCTCCAAGTTCATATTTGGAAATTGGCTTGCAAAATCCCAATTCGGTTCAAAGACACTAAGAGTATCAAGGATAATATTGGTTACCGGAGTATGATTTTCTGATATATATATATCCGAAGCATAACCGGCAAAGTTACTATAAATACTACATTTGTTTTCCGAGCTAAAAATAGGATAAGAATTTATAGGATTAGGTGGTTTTCTTACTATCATTAATCCAGCTGCTCCTTGAGCTTGGTTGTTTGTAATAGATAATCCTTCTAACCTACAATTACTTGATGAGATAGTTAACCCAGCTCCTCCTTGTGCAATATTTTCCTTTATATTAAGAAATTTTAAAGAAGGTGAAGAAAAATTAATGAAAATTCCAGCTCCATCTCCCATATTATACGTTGTAGCAAAACCATTCTGAATAGTAAAACCAATCAAGACTGCGTCATTTGTTTCATCATTCTCAAAAGTTACTACTCTACCGTTGTGGTTGGCATCTATTATGGTGTTGTATATATAGTTTTGATCTCCGGTAGTAAGGAGTAAACTTCCCACTATAATATCTTTAGCATTGAAATTGATATTTTCGAAGTAAGTTCCTGGATATACGAGAACTGTATCACTTACTACGGAAGCATCAATACCGACTTGAATAGCTGTAAAATCTCCTGTACCGTCTTGGTTTACAGTGATTACCAAAGAATGTAACCACGAATTTACACTAATTAACACGAATAAGAAGAAGTGAAGAGAATATTTAGTAACCCCTCTAACTCCCCTTCGTAAGGGGAGAACAAACAATGAGAGAATATTTTTCATTATTATTTCCTTTTGTCTGAACTATGATTCTTATGATTTAATGATAGATTATCATTAAAAAAAGGCAAGACTAAAAATCCCAAGTCGGGTTTTGGGAAAACTTGACTCGATAATTTTTTTAATCATGAAAATCTCATAATCAAATAAATCATGGTTCAGACAGCTTCTACAAATTTTTCAAACTCCCTCAATCCCTCTTAATCTAAAGAGGGAAGAACCATACATTCCTGCTCTGGTATTTCATTGAAAGTTTTCTTCTTGCTTATCTCATGTTCCTTCTCTTTAGCTTAAGAGAAGGACAGTAGGATGAGTTTGTACCAAAATCAAATTCCCGCAGCTTTCTTTTTACTTGGAGTACAATAACAGTGTTAATGGTTAGTGATGGAATCGCTTGCAAAACTGAGTTGTACCAACTCAAAAGGCAATATTATTGCCTTACTCCAAAGTAAAAAACAAATGATAATAATTCTATTCTGGTACATCAGAAGGCTCAAACTCCAGAATAGTGCTCCATTCAGAAAATCCGTTGGCATTTCTGGCACGTATTTTATAATAACGTTTTCCGGTAGGTGGATCAAAAGAAAATGAGGTTTCTGCACCAAAATAGAGCTCTTCCCAATCATCACTATTTTCTGAAATTGCTAATTGGTAGCTGGTAGCATTTTCGCAAATATCCCAAGACCAAGTAAGTCTCGGATATTGCCATTGCGGAGATAGATTCAAAGGTATATCCGGTTGGCCACCACTGGCTTTGGGAGTAGCTGGGGCAAAACCAAGCTGAATAAGGAATGGTTCATAAGGAGACCACGTCATCTGAGTCCAGGAATATAGGATACGAAGTTGTTTGGTATCGGCAATCTTCAGGTTATTTTGGGTATCAACAGCAGCGAGTGCTTCCGGTTTTTCTTTGAGTACAAATTTAGAAAAGGCATTGTTGCTGGCACTCAAATAGCCTTCTAATCTTCCAATAAATTCTACTGGCAATACATTGGGATTAGCATCTTTGGTAAGAATTTTATTTGCATCCAGCAGGTTCTGAACAGCTCTCAATTTATCTTTCCTGGCTTGGGGAAATTGCCCTTTGATACCGTAGATTTTCAATGTCTTGTCACTTGTTCCATAGATGTCCATTAGTAAACCTTTGCATTTTAGATAATAATTGAAAGTAGTTTTATCCGCTTCTTGCATATTACTATAAGCTTCTTCCGATTCTCCCATCTCTACAGTTGAATTTCCAAGAGCAGCAATCCAAGCATCATAAGCTGCCAAAGCCCAATCCACCAAAGCTTGGATATAAGTTTTTATAGCCAGCAACCTTAATGAACGTGAACCATTTGTGTCATGCCCAACATCATTGTTATTGAAAATAGTATTCAAAATTTCCTCCTACAGAATTTAATTTTTTCTAATATTCTAACCGATTTCTAACTTTTTTAGATTAAAAGCGTGCTTATCCATCTCGAAAACGTGTTCTTTCCGATCAAAAGCGGGCTCTTTCTGGTTAAAAGCGAGCTCCTTCTCTGCTATTCCGAAACGAAATTGATGTGAAGAGCTACGGAATTATGTAGAAAGAGAACTCTTTTGACCTCAAGGAGAAAGTTTTCTCCCTTAATCTTCTTTTTTCAAACTCCCCCCACAGTGAAATATAATTGATTTCACGTGGTAAACAGCCCCTCTTGATCTCAAGAGGGGGAGCTTAAGACCCCTCTAACTCCCCTTCGTAAGGGGAGAACAAAAAATAAAAAAGATACTCTCAAGTCCCAACATTTTCTTAAGTTCCCTTCCCCTTACGAAGGGGAAGGGTTAGGGATGGGGTTAAAATTATTTCATCAAAAGCATCTTCTTATGCAGTGTCTTTTGAGTAGTTTTGAGTTGATAGAAATAGACACCTGATGATACTTTTCTTCCAGAGTTATCGGTAGAATCCCAAGTGATGTTGTAGTGACCGGCTTCCGTTTTGCCTTTGATCAATGTTTTCACTTTCTGTCCCTTGATATTATAGATAGTAAGTTCTATATCTCCATCTACAGGCAGAGAATAGCTTATTTGAGTAATAGGATTAAAAGGATTTGGATAATTGGACAAAACTTTTAGTTGAGGAATAATAACTTCATATTTATTAAAAGAAATATTTATGAATTTATATGGCTTTAATTCAATATCTTTTTCTACAAAACTATTAATATGTTTCTGGTAAATATAAAATTTCTGTGGCTTCAAGTATAATCTATCTCCATAGTAGAACTTAAAATAAATATTATCATCACAATCTCTGAATTTTCCAAAAGTAAGAATTTGAACAGGTAGTTCTTCTACTTTGGAAGCTCCAATACAAACATCTCCTTGGAATACAGCGATCTTTTCTACATCAGGGTCTCCAAGATCAATGATGTTTATTGGAGTATAACTGGGGTGTTCCTGATAATAAAAAGCTAGTGTACTCTCTCTTTCTTTAGGAACAATAGGAGTGATTGGTGTTCCATATGAAAAACTGCAATTTACATCAACTTTTATGTCATACATTTTCCCATAGATGAGAACACAGCGTTCTTCAGGAAAAATATCATCCTTAATATATGCCCAGTCTTCACTATAAACAGCCAATACATGATCCCAAATTTCAGCAAATGCATCATGAACCAACATTGGTTTCTCAATAAAATATCCAATCCAATTCGAATCATTGGCTCTAAGTTCAATTCTTGTATCATTAGATAATTTTTGTCCGGAAAGTGGAATACTCACATCATGATTACATTGAATCTTATAGCCAATTTTTGAATTAAGAATATCTAAACCTCCTTTCCATTCAGAAGACATCCATTCTTTATCATTTTGCTTATTATTCCTGATTGTAAAATAATTGGTCTGGTCTTCAACTGTAGATAATACTTGCTTGGTAGCTAACTTTATTTCAACCTCTCTTTTTATTATTGGAAATGAAACCCAGCGTATTCTATTGGGAGTACAGGTTACTGTATGGCAATCTGTGATATTGTCATTTGCTATTAAGAAAATTAAAAATGAACTCAACATCAGGATCAATAATAATAATTTCTTCATTCATTTCCTTTATTTAATTTCTAATACTTTAATTAGAATTAAGCTTTTTTAACACTATTTATGGTCAAGCTTAATTTTGTTTCATCGCATTCTACAGAAATACTTTTATAAAATGCATTTGGTCTTTGCACTAATTATGATCTATTTTTCCTGAAATGTATAGCAAATTATTAAATGAGTATTTCGCAAAAAGAAAAATTTAAAATAAATAAAAATTACATTGATGTTTCGCTTCTAAAAAGGAAACACAACAAATTAGAAAGATGCAATATTGATATTATTACAGATAAACTTAGGATTGCTTGACAATAATTAAGTACTTAAAATTTTTAGAAAAAAAATGGTTTAAGGAGTTTAAGAATGGAAACTAATGTAATACCGGGAATCTGGTACATTGCTCCGGTTGGTGCAGTTATCGCTTTGATTTTCGCCTTTGTTTTTTTTAAAAATGTAAAAAAACAAAGTCCGGGTAATGAGATGATGCAAAAAATTGCAAAATATGTAAGAGAAGGTTCTTTTGCATATCTCAAACAGCAATACAAGGGTGTTGCAATATTTTTTGTAATAGCATTCATTGTTTTTAATATTATGGCTTGGGGACTCAAGGTTCTTCATCCATTGATTCCATGGGCATTTATCACTGGAGGATTTTTCAGTGGTTTAGCCGGTTTTATTGGAATGAATACAGCAACTCTAGCTTCAAACAGAACAGCTCAAGGAGCGATGAAAAGTCTTAATAAAGGTCTTCAAATTGCCTTTAGAGCAGGTGCTGTTATGGGATTAGTAGTAGTTGGATTAGCCCTTATTGATATCTCAATATGGTTTTTTGCTTTGAATTGGTGGTCAAAAATACATCCTGATACTATGGATTTGCATACAATTACTGTGATAATGCTTAGTTTTGGAATGGGTGCATCTACTCAGGCACTTTTTGCTCGTCTTGGTGGCGGAATTTATACAAAAGCTGCGGATGTAGGAGCAGACCTGGTGGGTAAAGTTGAAGCTGGTATTCCTGAAGATGATCCTCGTAATCCTGCTACAATTGCTGATAATGGAGGTGATAATGTAGGTGATGTTGCCGGTATGGGAGCAGATTTATATGAATCTTACGCTGGATCAATATTAGCGACTGCTGCTCTTGGAATGGCGGCTGTTACTGTGCTTTTTGGTCACGGAACTTCTTTGATGAATGAATGGGCAATTCGATTTGTTACAGCTCCTATGGTTCTTGCTGGAGTTGGTGCTTTCTTATCAATAGCTGGAATTTATTTGGTTTCCACAAAAGAGGATGCCGGAACAAAAGAATTGATGTTTGCTCTTAATAAAGGAGTTTATGGTAGTTCTATTCTTATTGCAATTGCTTCATTTTTTGTTACAAAGTTTTTACTCCCTGCCGAATATTCCTTTGGAATCTTTTTAGCAAGTATTGTTGGTCTCGGTGCTGGAATACTTATTGGACATTTCACTGAAAGATACACTTCAGATGCTTACAAACCAACTCGTGGTATTGTGGAACAAGCAGAGTTTGGTCCTGCCACTGTAATTATTGATGGTCTCGCTGTTGGAATGAGATCTGTAGCAGCTCCGGTAATTATTATTGCGATTGCAATTCTCGTTGCTTTTAGTGTAAGTAAAGGCTTCACTTATCCGGAATTAGGATTATATGGTATTGGTTTTGGTGCTGTTGGAATGCTCGCTACACTTGGTGTTACTTTAGCTATGGATGCTTTTGGTCCTATCGCTGATAATGCTGGTGGAAATGCTGAAATGTCTAAATTACCAAAAGAAGTGAGAGTCAAAACAGATGCTCTTGATTCAGTTGGAAATACAACGGCTGCTACTGGAAAAGGTTTTGCTATTGGGTCTGCAGCTCTTACTGCGATGGCTCTTCTCGCTGCTTATCTTGAAGAAGTACGTGTCGGTTTGATCTTGGCTGGCACAAAAGTATTGGATATTGAATTTGCAGGAACAATTGTGCGAACTGTAGATATTTCTAAAGCAACAATTGCTGATTTTATGAATTACTATAATATTAATTTGATGAATCCAAAATTTCTTGTTGGTGTCTTTATTGGAGCGATGGTAACTTTTGTTTTTGCATCTATGACAATGAAAGCTGTAGGAAGGGCAGCCGGTGCAATGGTTGCAGAAGTTCGCCGTCAATTCCGTGAAATCAAGGGAATCTTGGAAGGTACAGCAGAACCTGAATATGCAAAATGTGTTGAAATTTCTACAAAAGGTGCTCAAAAAGAAATGGTTGCTCCAGCTTTATTAGGAATTCTCACACCGATAATAGTTGGTTTGCTTACCGGAGTTGCCGGTGTAATGGGACTACTTACAGGTGCTTTAACTACAGGTTTCGTTTTGGCAATTATGATGAACAATGCCGGTGGTGCTTGGGATAATGCAAAAAAATATGTAGAATCAGGTAAATTTGGTGGAAAAGGTTCAGATTATCACACAGCTTGTGTAGTTGGTGATACTGTTGGTGATCCATTCAAAGATACTTCTGGTCCTTCAATCAATATTCTAATCAAACTTATGAGTATGGTTAGTATCGTTTTTGCTGGTCTTATCGTAGCATTTTCTCCTAAAATAGAAGCTCTTTATAGCCAAGAAAAACAAACTCAAAAAATTGAATATACCCAAACTTATGATCAAGAGAATATTTTAAAATAATTCTTTTAAAAATATTAATTAAAGTCCTGCCGTAAATGCAGGACTTTTTTTATCAGATAGTATTTTACTTTGCGGTTTTTTTATAAAAAAATTGCTTAATCTACTCGTATAAAAAATATGGTTTTATGAAAATTATTAAACTTTTGTTTCTGATTATATTGTTCACTCAAACTCTTTTTGCACAACAGAAAGTTGGGTTAGTCCTAAGTGGAGGGGGAGCGAGAGGTCTTGCTCATATTGGAATGCTGAAAGTTATTGATGAACTTGATATCAAGATAGATTACATCGTTGGCTCCAGTATGGGAAGTGTGATTGGCGGAATGTATGCAATGGGATACTCTGCTGTGGAAATTGAAGAAATTATCATAAGTTTGAATTGGGAAGAGATAATCTCCAGTGAAATATCCCGCGAGTCTCTGTATATCGGAGAAAAAAGATGGCAACCGTATTCAATATTTAATTTCAACCTTAAAAATGGATATATTCCACAATTACCTAAGGCATTTTTGTCTGGAAATGATTTAACAAATACTTTTTTTAAAATTACATTTCCCAGTACAACTATTGATGATCTGAATAATCTAAACATTCCTTTCAGATCTATTGCAACAAATATTGGAACTGGGGAAATCAAAGTGATAAGAGATTGGAAATTACATCAAGCAATGCGTGCTTCAATGTCGTTTCCCTCAATCTTTCAACCCTTTGAATATAATAATCAATTTTATATTGATGGGGGAATAAAATCAAATCTGCCAGCCGAAGTTGCAAAAGAATTAGGAGCAGAGTATATTATTGGTCTTCAAACTAGTACAGGATTAAGAGATACAAATTCTTTGAATAATTTAATTGATGTGTTGGATCAGACGATCAATATAGGTGTTACTCAGAATGCAAAAAAATCTGAATTATTGTGCGATATGCTAATAGTACCAGCTTTGGAAGGAATTAACCTACTTGAATTCAATGAAAAAGAAAGAATAATTGAAATCGGGCGATTAGCAATGCAAGATCATCTTGAGGAACTAAAAAAGTTACCAAAGAAATTGAAAATTAAGCATAATATATCACCAAAAAACAACATAGATTTTTCGAAAATTCAAATTATTGGCAACCATTATCTAAGTAATGCAAAAATAAAAGAATATTTAAGCTTTTTACTTAATAAAACATATTCTCAGGAAGAAATATCCAAAGCTTTCAAAAATGCTCACAATTCAAAACTATTTGAAGTTATCTATCCCGAAATTGATAAAAAAGGTAATGATTACATTTTAAAAGTTCATGTAAAAGAGCGGGAACGTAAGCAATTAGGGCTCAATATAAACTATCATACAAATAATGAAAGTACAATTGGACTAACCTATGAGATGAATAATCAGATTCAGAAAAATTCTAAGCTATTGATAAATATGCAGTTTGGAACAAATAATGAATTAAATATTGATTATGTGAAAAACTTTGGAAAACATTTTGGAGTTTATTTTAGGATTTTTCCCCATATTACCGAGTATAAATTATATTTTTATGATGAAGATCATAAGAAAATTAGTAGTGTAAAAACTCTTGAAGCTGGTTCTACTGGAGGAATAGGTATTTTTGTCAAAGAAGCTTTTATCGCTGAACTTTATACTTTTGGTTTTAAAATAAAATCATATCAGGATATTGGAAGTTATGATAAACGGGAATTTAAATCTTATGGATCTGGGATTAAAATATATCACGAAAGTGTGAATGATGCTGTTTTTCCAATGAGAGGAGCTCAAAGTTTAATAAAATTCTCATCTACTTGTGATGGAATCCACAGTAAAAATTGGAGTAAAAAATTTTATAGTAATTTTCGGTTTTTATTGCCAATTAATAAAAATTTTTCGACAGAATTCAGGTTTGAGTACGGTTCTTATTTCAAAGAATCAAGATTAAATTATTTCGATCCTTTTTATATCGGTGGTATCGACAGCTTTTTAGGACTGAATCGTAATGAGAGGAGTGCCCCTATCTACAAAACAAATGCTTTGACACTGCGATGGAAAGGTTTGAAACGAGTTTTTCTTGATTTTACATTTAATTCGCTAAATTTGGGTAATACTGATACTTGGGAATTTTCTGAAAGGAATTTAACTCATGGGTTTGGTCTAAAAATTGGTTATAAATCTGTTTTGGGACCTTTAAGATTAGCGATAGCTATGGATGATGATAAGCATATTTATTACTATTATTCATTTGGATATGAATTTGATCCTCATGTGTTTTCCCGAAAATGAAATAAAAAAACTCAAATAAACGGTTGATATAAATTGCTTTTGCATTGTTTCAGATTAATTTTTGATTCTTCAATATCCAGATTTAGGAACGACAAAACAATAACTTGGAGTTTATTTCAGTTCTTTGCACTATATTCATAATTGATCCCTTAATATGATTTTTATTAGAACAAATTTATCTAAGAAACCTTTTTTGGAAATGTCTTTTTCAGGACAATAATGTCATGTAAATAACATAAACAATCAACAATTATAGTATTAGTTTATATGAATTTTGGAGGTATACATAATTTAATATTTTTTTTTGCTTCTCTAAATTATTCATATCTTCTAAAAGCGTTATTTTCACTTTACAAATAAAAGAAGTTCTAAGAAATGACAAATAATTATGAGGTAAAATTGAAAGATAAATTAATAAGAGGAATTACTCAAAATAAATTTGTTCGATTTTTCGGGATAGATTCAACTGAGACGCTGAAATATGCAACGAAAATCCATAATCTATCTATCACAAGCACAGTTGCTTATGGGCGGTTGTTAAACGCAGCAGTAATGATGGGAATGGACTTAAAATCTGAGAATGATTTGATCACACTTAAGATAGATTGCAATGGTCCTATCAAGGGAATTCTAATCACTGCAAAAAATAACGGTGATGTGAAAGGATATGCAAAAAATCCGGAAGTGGAATTACCTTTAAATTCAGAAACTAAAAGTATTGATATAAAAAATGCTTTAGGCACAGGGCAGATCACTATTATCAAGGATTTGGGGTTGAAACATCCTTATGTGGGAACAGTGGAACTGCTTTATGGTGAGATTGCTGAAGACATTACTTATTATTTCGCAAAATCCGATCAGATTCCAACCTCGGTAGGATTAGGTGTTTTAATTGATAAAAACGGTGAGGTTAAAAAATCCGGTGGATTCATAATTCAATTAATGCCAGGAATACCAGAAGAGACTATCGTTCAAATAGAAAAAAATCTGGAAAAATTTCCCAACCTGACAGATATGATGGATATGGGATACTCGATTGAAGAGCTTATTATAAATTATATTCTGAAAAGATTGGATGCAAAAGTTACTGAAACCAAAAGTATTCAGTATAAATGTGATTGTTCAAAAGAAAAATTTCGGAAAGGATTAAAACTTCTTGAAAAAAAAGAATTGGAAGTTGCCATCCAAAATAAAGAGGTTTTGCAGACAAATTGCCATTTTTGTAACAAAACTTATGATTATAAAGTTGATGACATTAAAGAAATTATTAAAGAATTAAAGTAAATATATATTTGGAGGAAATGTGAAAAAAGTTGTAGTTGTTTCTGCTTTGAGAAGTCCAGTCGGTAGTTTCGGTGGAGTTTTCAAAAATGTATCAGCAGTAAAATTAGGCATTGATGTACTAAAAGCAAATTTGCAGGAAACAGGTATAAAATCTGAGCAGATTGATGAAGTGATAATGGGAAATGTACTCGGAGCGGGTTTAGGACAAAATGTTGCTCGACAGATTGCTATTGGAGCAGGGATTCCTCACGAAATACCTTCTTACACAATCAATAAAGTTTGCGGTTCCGGGATGAAATCAGTAACTTTAGCTGCTGCTATGATAGCTTTGGATGAAGCGGAAATCATAGTTGCAGGTGGTGTGGAGAATATGTCTCAAGCTCCCTATATTTTGCCAAATGAACGCTGGGGAGCCAGAATGGGTGATAAAACTACCGTTGATTATATGGTTTATGACGGACTTTGGGATATTATTAATGATTATCATATGGGAAACACAGCAGAAAATTTAGCTGATAAATTCAACATTTCACGCTCTGAAATGGACGAATTTGCGACATTAAGTCAAAATAAAACTGAGAAAGCCCAAGTTGGAGGAAAATTTGATAATGAAATCGTAAAGATCAGTGTTCCTCAAAGAAGAAAAGATCCCTTGATAATTGCAAAAGATGAATTCCCTCGAGCAGGGGTTACTGTAGAATCAATTTCAAAACTTAGACCTGCTTTCAAAAAAGACGGTCGTGTTACTGCTGCAAATTCTTCAGGTGTGAATGACGGTGCTGCAATTTTAATTTTGATGAATGCAGAAAAAGCTAAAGAATTAGGTTTGAAACCACTTGCAACTCTGGTGAATTATGCTTCCGGTGGAGTTGATCCTGCCATAATGGGTTATGGTCCTGTTCCTTCCATCAAAAAAGCATTACAAAAATCGGATTGGAAATGGGAAGATATTGAACTTTTTGAATTGAATGAAGCTTTTGCTTCTCAGGCTTTGTCTGTGATTAAAGGGTTGGAAGAAGAAGGAGTTGGTAAATTAAACCTTCAAAATGTGAATGTGAATGGTGGAGCAATTGCTCTGGGACATCCTATCGGAGCAAGTGGAGCACGAATTATCGTAACTTTATTACACGAGATGATAAAACGAGATAACAAAAAAGGTTTGGCATCTCTCTGTATCGGTGGTGGAATGGGTATTACAACTTTATTTGAAAGAGATTAAAAAGGGGAAATTATGGCAGAAAAATTAAAATTAATCAAGTCAAACCAATTGTATGATGAAGCTTTGGAAGTAATTCCCGGAGCGATTCTTGGAATCAGAAGACCTTATAACTTTGTTCCCGGAGAATATCCAATATTTTTTGAAAAAGCCGAAGGTGGACGAGTTACTGATGTTGATGGAAATGAATATGTAGATATGCTTTGTGCTTATGGACCAATCATCATCGGGCACAAAGAAAAAGAGATTGATGATGCAGTTATTGAAAAAATTCAAAATGATGGATTTTGCTTTTCATTAACTCAACCAATTCAAAATAAACTAGCTGAAAAATTAATAGAATTGATTCCTTCTGCAGAACAATGTTTGTTTCTCAAAACAGGTTCGGATGCAACTTCTACCGCAATTCGTATTGCACGAGCTTATACTAATAGAATCAAAGTTGCCCGTTGTGGTTATCACGGTTGGCACGATTGGTGTGTGGAAGTAAAAGAAGGTGTTCCTCAGAAACTTTGGGAAGATGTTCACGGATTTCATTACAACAAACTTGATGAATTAGAAGCACTTATGAAAGAACACGGTGCTGAAATGGCAGCAATTATCATTACTCCGGTTGGTCATCCATTAGCCTTTCCAGTAGAAGAACCAAAACCCGGTTTCTTGGAAGGTGTGAAAAAAATAGCTGAAAAATATGGAACAGTTCTCATTTTTGATGAAATCCGTAGTGGTTTCAGATTTAGTCTGGGTGGAGCTCAAGAATATTATGGAGTTACTCCGCATCTTTCCGTTTTTGGAAAAGCAATGGCAAATGGATATCCTATTAGTGCAGTTGTTGGTAAAAAAGAGATTATGGAAGTAGCTAAAGACCGCGTTTTCATTAGTTCAACTTTCTTTCCAAATAGCTTGGAACAAGTTGCTGCTCTCAAAACTATCGAAATTATGGAAAGAGATGATATTCTCGGACAGATTCGTAAGAAAGGAACAGACTTCTGCAATAAAATAGTGAAAATTATTGAAGAAAGTGGAATTCCTTGCGAGCTTTCCGGAGCACCTCTTATGCCTTTTATATCTTTTCCAAAAGATGAAAAAAAATTATACAAAAAATTAAGAGTAGAATTTTATACTCAGGTGATTCGTCGTGGAGTATTTTTGCAACCTTATCATCACGGTTATATTGCTCATCGTCACACAGAAAAAGATATTGAACAAGCAGCAAATGCAATCAAAGAAGCATTAG
This sequence comes from Candidatus Cloacimonadota bacterium, assembly GCA_021108315.1. Taxonomy (GTDB): domain Bacteria; phylum Cloacimonadota; class Cloacimonadia; order Cloacimonadales; family TCS61; genus JAIORE01. The sequence continues at coordinate 16,408 of JAIORE010000070.1, read as the reverse complement.
ATGTTCTAAAAGAGATGATGTAGGAGAAAAAATGAATCCGTTAGTAATAACTACAGCTCTCACCGGGGCGGAAACTACTAAAAAAGATCAACCGAATTTACCAATAACACCAGATGAGCAAGTTGCAACTGCCAAAGCTTGTTTTGAAGCTGGCTCACGAGTTTTACACCTTCATATCCGAGAAGATGATGGAAGTCCCTCTCAAAGATTAGAAAGATTTGAAGAAGTTATTTCCAAAGTGAGAAAACAAGTTCCGGAAATGCTAATTCAGATTAGTACAGGTGGAGCTGTGGGAGTCCCTTTTGAAGAGAGAATGGCTCCTTTGAAATTGAAACCGGAAATGGCAACCCTCAATGCTGGAACACTAAATTTTGGAAATGAAGTTTTTGTGAATTCTCCTGATGATATTATCAAATTAGCAGAAAAATTCAAAGAAGAAAATGTTGCCCCTGAAATTGAAGTTTATGAATCGGGAATGATTGATTACGTGGCAAAATTGGTAAAAAAAGGATATATCACTCACGAACCTTTACACGTGCAATTTGTACTCGGAGTTCCCGGAGGAATGAGTGGAAAAGCAAAAAATATTATTTATATGGCTGAACATCTAAAAGAAGAAATTCCAACTGCAACTTGGGGAATTGCCGGAATTGGAAGATGGCAATTGCCTGGAGCAATGATTGCAATGGCAATGGGTGGTCACATAAGAACCGGTTTTGAAGATAATATTTTCTACCATAAAAATGTTTTGGCTGATTCCAATGAACAACTTGTTTTTCGTATTGTTAGAATTGCTAAAGAATTTGGAAGACCACTTGCAACTCCTGAACAGACTAAAGAGATTTTAGGTTTGTGAAACAAAACTGATGGCAGTGAACTTAATGTTATGGGGGATTTTATAAGGGGAGAATATTATAAATGATAGATGAAAAATTTAAAGATTATGTTTCTAAACAAACTCTTGAAAATCTGGAAAAAATGATTTTACGTGTTAATAAAGAAAAGTATCCAGAAAATATAGAATTTGTAAAAAATCGAATAAAATGGTTAAATGATAATCCACACCATTCTCTAGCAAAAAAAAATATAATTAGTTTAAATGGAGAAAACAAAATATCAAATAAGGCTAGTTTATTTAAGAGAGCAATTGCATCTTTTATTGATGTATCAATGGTTAGTTTACCTTTTACAGTAATTATATATTTTACCGTTTTTATAAATCTTTATAATTCAAATGATCCAGATAATATGCATAATAATATTTTATTAATCAAATTTAGGGGTAAAACCGTAGGTAATTTCATTACTAAAACTAAAATAATAAATTCAAATGAAAAAGAACTATTGAGTTTGTTTCAATCATTAAAACGGAGAATAATCTTTATTGGGGCAGGATTGTTTGGTTGTATCTCTTTGATCTATAATATACATTTGGGTAAATCTTATGATATGGAATTGTTTTCCATAAATTATTACATAAATTTGCCTTCTTCAAATATTTATGATCTTATTAATTCACTGTTTACAGCACTGATTTATGCATCTTTGATAATGATTTTAGTAAGAAAGGATAAACGTGGTATCCACGATTTCTTAGGCGTTCTGTTGTAATTCAAGAAAAAAAATCATAAGATAAACACCTGTAGCTACCCAGATGTTTTATTAATCCATATTGTTTCGAATCAATCGTTTGTATTATGTTTATGCTGATTCTTCAACATACTTGAAACATAAAGGAAATTATTAGGAAGACAGTTTTGAAAAATTTGATAAGTATATTATTGCTGATAATATTAACAAATTGTGAAACTGATAATTATAAATGTGAATTCTATTTCTTGGGAATCAGTAGGATATAATGGCAAAACTTGTATGAATTTGGTTAAAGGAGAAGTTGATTTTTCCAAAAAAGGTTATTTGTACAAAATTGATGTTAAAAATTTTGAAAGACTTGATGAAATCCAATGGTTTTGCAAAACAGCAGTAGAACCTTTTGATTTTGAAGAGACTGATGCAAACACTCCAAAGGACAGAATATTGAGGAAGATGTGACTGAATTCTATCAAAAAAAATCACTTGGACAGCATTTTCTAAAAGATAAAAATATCGTAAAAAAAATCGTTCGAGTTGCAGAAGTTGATGAAAATGAATCCGTTTGGGAGATTGGTCCGGGAAAAGGTATTCTTACCGAAGAATTATTAGAGACAAATTGCAACTTAACCTGTTTTGAGATTGATGAAGAACTTTATCCAATTTTGGAAGATAGATTTGGAAACAAAATCAAGCTCATCAAGCAAGATGTTCTGAAAGCTAATTGGAAAAACTTGGTTTCTAATGAAAAAATAAAAATCGTAGCAAATTTACCCTATCAAATAACCTCGCCAATTTTATTCAAAATAATTGAATTCTCTGATTCATTCAGCAAAATCACTATAATGATCCAAAAAGAGGTTGCAGAGAGAATAAAATCATCACCTAATACCAAACAATATGGAGCATTATCTCTGAAAATGCAATTCCATTTTGATATTAAGTATGAATTTACAGTAAGACCACAAAATTTCTCTCCTCCTCCCAAAGTTGATTCTGCAGTTATCAGCTTAATTCCCAGAAAAGACAAACCCAATTTAGAAAATAAGTCATCATTTTGGCAAATAGTTAATGTAGCATTTCAAAATCGACGTAAAATGTTACGTAGAAATTTCAGAAACTTGCTTAATCCTGAAAAAATTGTTCTTCTACAAGAGAAAAGTGGGATTAACCTTTCAAAAAGAGCAGAAAACCTTACTGAAAATGATTTTATTCAAATCTATAAAAGTTATCTTGATTTGAAATGATTGAAAAGATTAAAAATAGCCACAGAGAACACTGAAAGCAATTCTAAATTATAAATTTGAAACTATAAATACTTCTTAGTTTAGTATCTTTGTATAAGTTTGTTTTCCTTTCTTTATACTAGATTTTGATCAAATATTACACTAATAATTTCAACAATTAAATTACCATAATAAAACCAAAATAATTTTGTAACCATTATCAGCAAGCCTCGTTGTGTAGTCAGAAATGGATGATAAGGAAGAAAAATTGAACGAAGAAATTTATCATATCAAAAGAGCAAAAAAAGATATAAAAGACTTTGATTATTTATATCGAAAATATTATCCCAAGATAAATAACTATGTTTATCATAGAGTTTATGAAGATAGTATTCGGCAAGAGATCGTTTCAAATGTATTTTTCAAGGCAATGAAAAAACTACATATGTTTACAATCTTTGAAAACAAAAGATCTTCCTTTTCTGCTTGGTTATTCAGAATTGCAATGAGTGAGCTAAATCAGTATTTTCGAGATAGAAAACGGGATACAAGAATTGGTAATAAAGTTCGCTGGAATTATTTACCGGATGATGAGGATGACATTCCAGAAAGAGTAAAAATTAAATTTGAACCGATTAGACAAAAGATGCAGGATTTGAATCAAGAAGAGCAAGATTTGTTAACTTTACGATTTTTTGAAAAAATGAGATACAAAGAGATTGCCCAAGTGTATAAAAAAAAAGAAACTGCCATAAAAGTTAGAATTCATAGAATTATGAAAAAACTGCGTCAATCTTTGGAAGGAGAATATAATGAAGACATTTGAAGATAGATTATTTAATATAAAAGTTCCAAAATTAGAAAATGATCCATTTGAGCACGATTTACGAAGAAGATTGATCAAAAGATTTGTAAAAGATGAAAAAAGCTATAAATTGCAATTCAAATTAGCAACTTCATTTGCGATGCTTCTCGCAATATTTCTAGTTGTAACTATTATAAAACCACAAATAATTTCAGATATCAATCATTTTGCTTTCAGTACAGAAAAGGAAGAATTAGGAACACCATTACCCGGTTCAAACAGCATCTTTCTGGATGATGCCATAAATTATACTTCTATAAATAATCCGGTGATTTCAAAAGAGTTTGATCCAATGAAATATACTGAGAGTAAGTCTTATATTGTTCGCAGATATACTTCCGAAAATAGTGAAAAAATTACTATCGTTTCAGAAATTGATCCAAATTCAAGAAAAAAATATAAAAGAGCATATTAAGGAGGAAATTATGCAAAGTAAGCAAAAAATCGTTTTTATTGTAATCGTTCTTATTCTTGTGAATAGTGTCTGTTACGCCAAAGGATTTTTAGGAATTTATTCAAGTGATCTATCTTCAAAAAAATATGAAGAATTGAACTTGAAAGAAAATTACGGTGTTCTTGTAAAGAAGATAACAGAAGACAGTCCGGCAGAAAAAGCCGGTATAAAAGTTGGTGATATTGTTCTAAAATTGAATAATGAAAAAATCTATACAACAGACCAGCTCAGAAAAATGATCGGAATGTTCGAAGCGGATGAGACAATTAATATTTCAATAAAGAGCGGGAAAAAGACTAAAAATATCAAAGTAAAATTAGCTAAGAAGGAAGAAAAAGGTAAGAAAGCTTTCCTCGGGGTTATTCTACAAGAAATTTCTCCAAAAGAGTTCAAAGAACTTAATTTGAAAGAAAATTACGGTGTAAAAATTGAAAAAATAGTTGAAGGTGAAGCTGCAGAAAAAGCAGGCTTAAAAGAAGATGATATTTTACAAAAAATTGAAAATGACAAGATTTACACTGCTGACCAAGTTTCTAAAATGCTTCAAAATTATAAGCCAAATCAAAAAATTAATGTTTTAGTTTCGAGAGCTGGAAAAGAAAAAAATGCGCAAGTTGTTCTTGGTGAGCAGGAAATAAGCAATTATTTCAATTTTCCAGAATCTATTCCCGGTTTAGAAAACATCTACTTTTGGAAAACTGAAGGTGATATGAAATGGATTGGTATCACGACTCAAGAACTGTCAGAACAATCACTTAAAAATTATAAATTAGAAAATGGTATTCAAATCACAAAAGTAATTAAAGATTCCCCTGCTGAGAAAGCTGGCTTAAAAGCAAATGATATCATTACAAAAGTTGATAAAAACGCTGTTGAATCCATAAAAAACATTGTCGAAGCTATCAAAGAAAAAGCTGTTGATGATGAAATAAAATTTGTAATAAAACGTGGAGAAAAAACAAAAAAAATTAGCTGTAAAATTGGAGAAAGAAAAAGTAAGTTTCCACATAAAAATTTCGACATTGAAATAGATGATCATCAATTGCGGATTATGAAAAAAGGTGAATTAGAAGTAATAGATTTTGATGAACTCCAACATAAAATTGATAAAGGTATAAAAAAAATCAAGGTCATCAAAGATGAAAAGTTAGATAAATTAGATGAAAAAATGAAAAAAATTGATATTTCTGTTGAAATAGATGATGATTCTATGTAACATTTAAAATTAAAAAATCCCCCTAAATAAAAAATGAACCTTCAATCGAGAGATTGGAGGTTTGTTTTTTGCGTATCATTTTTTGTTTGTTGTACTATCTCCTTAAATATTTTCTTTCACAATTTCAAAATAAACTGAAACCCAATTTTAAAGCAATTATTTTCATTCCATCTATCAGAAATCTTAAATTGCGTCTCAAATGTCTTATTCCAATCATATTTTAAAAGCAAATAGGTATGGACTCCATCACCGGAAAAAACACTGGTTTCCATCGTCCCATCCAAAGCATATTCATACATATAATGTAGTATTTGAGAATGAAAAACAGTAATCTGACCCACAATTTCCAATGATTTATAAATGAATTTCACTTGTTCGTAAATCAATATCCCATTCTTGAATAATTTGTTTTCAGGTAAATATTCATTAGCAAATTCAAACCTTGTTTTGATTTTCATCAAATCATAATATGACCACCAATCAATCCTGAGCAAGGTTTGTTCAAAATCTCTGATTATTGATTCATCATCAATTGTTTTGTACTTTTCTTTGTTCTTATGTTTCAAGGTGATTGCAATTTTTCTAAATTTAGAAAATGTTTCAAATTGAAGAAATTCTTCGTTTCCGGTTGTTGGCATTTTTTCAAAATATCGTACTTTGGGATATTTCCAAATATCTATATAAAAGTTGATTTTTGTCCTGATTCTGGGAATAATTTTTAGTCCGTAATAAATTCCGGTTTCATTTTTCATACTTGCACTTGTAAAAGAATTTGCATGCCAATTTATTAAATGATCAGGATATTTTCTGAATAATAAAAGTTGTTTAATCCTTTGATCTCCCCAGCGTATTCCGGAAACTCCCGCAAATTTTTCATCAATAGAAGCTATTTCACCAAAAAATTCTATCTCATTTATTCTTGTATTAAAATATGAACTTAATCCTGAATATTTACTCGGATATTTGTTATCATCAAATTGTTTATCGAAAGCGAACTTAGCAAATGTAATTCCAAGTTTTGTTTCTGTTCTCAAAAAAGCAATATTAGCTCCATAAATTTGTTCTGATACATTTCCTGAACTATCAGAAATATCAATTCCAGATTTATTAAAGGAACTAATTTTATTATTATTGAGATTAGCTTTTAACTTTGTATCTGAATAAAACGGCGTAAAAAAGAAGTGTTTATATTTGAAAACAAAAGCAACTCCTTCCAATGCCCAAATTTCATAAGAACTTGTATAACCTTTTAGTGAATTGTATTTTTTGAATGGAATACTTGTGGAAGCTGTCCCTTTTGATAAACCAAGTTTTGATGCAAAAAGCAAACCTTGTCCAAATTCTAAACGATATTTTCCTATTAAAATTTTCTGTAAATAATCATCTGAATAATATTCTAGATAATAAGAATAAAAATTCAGTAAACGTTTTTCTTCCGGATCTTTTTGATGGAGAAAGCAAAACTTGAATTTATTAAAATTTCCTTTAACTCTTTGATATATATTTAAGGGAGAATTTTTGCTCTGATCAACTTCTTTGCTATATATTCTGGATTGTAATGTTAAATCGTAATTTTTTATAATTTCAAACGTAATGTAGGGCTTTAGTTCTTCAACATTTTTCTTTGAAAATCCTGCTTTGATCAGTTGTTTATAGCTTTTTATTTCACCTTTGTTTTGTAAATTCCACAATATAGATATTTGTTCTGAAGAAAGCCAAAATAACTCTTCTAACTCTTGATAACTTGCTTTATTCAAATTTATTGGTGATTGTTTTAAATTTTCTAAAATTTGGGAATAATAGTCTTCTCCGAGGGAATTTTCATCATCTGAAATAAATTCTTCCGGTGAGGAATAACAAAAAACAATTTGAAATGAAATGAGAAAAAAAAGTACAATTCTACTTTTTAAAAGCATAACAAAATGAAATATAATGTGTTAATGACAAATATTTGTGTGAACGAATACTATAAATAATCTCATAGTTTTTTATCTTGATTAGAGCTCCTGCACCCAATCTTTCGGGATTGTATTGATAACTGCTAATTAGTGAAAATACGTCAAAGAAAGTATAAATAGTAGCCATTTTAAAAGAAAAATAAAAATCCTGCTGCTTTTCCAACCCAATTGAGATATTACTTGCTTGTGAAATTTTATAATTACTCTCCCACAAAAAAAAGATAGGTAATGGTGTATCAAAAAAATCTGTTTGGGTAATGTTCTTCATAGCAAAAGCTGTTGAAACTTCTCCTCGCTCATAAAGAACTCCAGCATCAAATACAAACTTGGAAAATGAATGATAGTTTTCTACACTGTTATAGAGAAACCTTGAAGAAATTCCCATAGTAATATTTTTTACTTGATAATTTACTCCGAGTGAAGCAATATTTTCTTTATAAAATTGATGATTCAAAAGGTTACTATTTAGAGAAATTGTAAATTTTTTAAACCTAAATCCGGAACTAAAATTGTAATAAGGCAATTCCGATAGATTATAAAGATATGATATTGATGTTTCTATTCCTGTTTTGATCACAGCCGGATTTTGGATAACGGACGAGGGCATAATCTTAGTAAGAATCAAGCCATTAGTAGCATTTTGAAGTGCTGAAGCTGGTAAATTCAAATCAATAGAATGAGAATTAACAATGAATAAATATATAAAAAATATCAAAAAGAAGCGGTTCATTAATCGGCAAATTTCCAATAAATTGTAAAAAATGGACTTTGAAAATGGAAACCTAATCTTAGGTGTTCATTAGCAGCAACAATAATTCCAAAATCAAAATCTACCTCTTTTCTTTTACCACGCGATGAATCTGTAATAAAAGAGTTTTTGAAATAATTAGCAATAGATTCACCAAAATCCTCGTAATGATTTCCGGGATCATAAAAGATTTCACACACAAATTTTATTTTCTTGCTCAAATCGTAATCCATACCACTAAAAAAACGATATCCTTGGAAAGTTGAATCGAAAAAACCACCAGTTAAATCATAGATTTGATTTCCCTCAATAATAGCACTTTTGATTGGTTCTTTAAATAATAACTTATTTATTGATGCTCCAAAATGCATACTTCTATTTCCCCTTCCGGATTTCAAAGGATAACGAAAACTCTGAATCAATGAGATTTTCCAAAAAAATTCTTTTGAATCGCCATACATCTCTTTCAGAATATCCAAATCAATTTTGCTTTCGTCATAATATCCACCATATTCTTTGAGAAGATTGTGATTTGAAAACATCATAGCATCAATTGCAAAATTTGAACGCTGTGCTCCATTAAACTTTCTAAAAAGAATGTATCGGAAATTTAAATTTATATCTGCTGTAAAATTATTGGGAATCTTTGTGAAAATGTGGAATCTGTCTGAAAAACCATAACCCATTGAAAATCCGGTAATATAAAAAGTATATGGATTCAGAACAAAAGCTGTAGGATCATTCACAATATCTGTATTTTGCTCTTCCGAATGAAAAAAAGTCTTTTTCTCAAGTTCAGAAGCAGGTTTGCCTTCATAAAAACGTTCAAGATTTTTTATTTCGGATTTTTTTATTATCACTAAGCCATAATCTGATTCCAAAGTAATATTTAACTCATTTTCACCAATAAGTTTACCTTTAATCCTAATACCGTTATTTTTTTCTACCTCTACAGTTTCAGGTAAAATTTTATTTTCTGGAATCACTAACTTCCCATCAACTGTATTTATAACTATTGTCCCATTAGCCTTTATTTTTTCAACTTGTCCATAGATTACACTTCCGTCTGTTAAATGAAATGTTTTGTATTGACCGACCTTACTTATTCCTTGAGTTGAATTTGTGTCATTTTGAGCACATAGATTCAAAAAAAGAAACATTAATCCTATTGTAAGAAATATTATTTTCATTTTAATTCCTTTTATATTGTTAATTTATGATAGATAACAATCCATCATTATAAATATTTACTTTATTTTTTTGGTCATATTTTGCATGATACAAAGCTATATCGGCTTGTTTGATAATATCTTCTAGATATGCGTCAAGATCAGTATCATCATTGAATTCTTTACCCGGTTTTCTTCCAGTAATTCCAATGCTAATTATGATATTAAATGTGTTTCCATTATCATCTTTAAACTTGATAGAATTGATCTCTTCCCTAATTGATTCTGCAACTATCATTGCGGTGCGCACACTTGAATCATACATAAGAAGAAGAAATTCATCCCCGCCAAATCTTATCGTTATATCGCTTTTACGTACAAAATTCTTCACAACTTCTGCGATACGAATCAGAACTTCGTCACCTTTTTGGTGACCATAATTGTCATTAATATTTTTAAAATCATCGACATCAATCAGCATTACGCAAATTGGAACTTTTTGCCTTTTTGCCAAGTGAATAAAACTGGGATAATTTGCATAAAGATGTCTTCTATTATTCAAACCGGTAAGTTCATCCGTTAATGATTGATAATGATATTTCTCGGAAAGTTTTTCCAGATTATTGAATGCATTTTTGAGATAATAGATAAAATGACTTGAATGAAGCTCGTTTTCCGTAATTAAGTTACCCAAATTTTCTTCTAAAAGGTCTCTTATTTTTTCGGGAATTTTTTCGCTTTCTTTTTCAGGAAAAAAAATCAAATCATTATAAAGACTTTGAAATCTCTTTTGTAATTTGTTATTAGATTCTTCAAAATGTCTAATCAAGTCATTAAAATCTTCTGTAATTTCATAAGATTCTCTGGTTGAGATTGATTCTAAAACTGTACTAAGAATCATAGATTTTTTATAAGCAGCTGTCAATTTTTCAGAGGTATAATTCTCTTGAAAAAAATCAATTTCAAAGTTATATATATCTAAGGCTAAGGAATATTTTCTTGCGTTAAAAAGAATTTTTTCTAACTTTTCTGAAAGTAAGTCAATCTTTTTTAATTGATCTTCATTATAAAAATCAATATAATTAAAAAGAGTTTTATAAAGCTCTAATCCGTTTATTTTTACAAAATTACTATAATCCCTGATTTCATTCAATTTGTTAAAAATTCTAGTAAAACTCATATTTACCTCATTGTTTTTACTTTTTTTATTAAAAAAAGAATTTTATTAATGATTGTCAATTAAATTAATAATATTTGTTAAAAAACTATGCAAAATAGCATAATTTATTATTTTGTATAATTATAATTGATGAGGTAATATGGAACATTTGAGAATTGGAATTATTGGAAATATTGGAGTAGGAAAATCAACTCTTGTCGAAGCAGCAAGTAATCATCCTTTTGATAAAATACTATTGGATTCATTACCGGATAAAACCGGAGAAGAAAAAGTTTATGCTTTCAAAGAGGAATTCAATCCAAAAGTTTTGGATGCATTTTATCATGATCCTATAGCCAAAGCCTTTATGGCTCAGATCGAATTTTTCAATGGAAGATTGAATAGAAGAAAGAAAATTCATGGTTATAAAGGTATTATTTTGGAAGATAGAACGCTTGCTGAAGATTATTATATCTTTGGAATGGCTCAAAAAATTCAAGGTAATATGACCGAAGAAGAATTTTTGGTTTACCAACGAACTTTTCATTTGATGACCGAAAAAATTGATGATCCTGATCTGATGATATATCTTAGAGCAGATGTGGAAACTTTACAACACAGAATAAATGAGAGAGGTCGAGAAAGTGAAACCAAAATTCCCCAAAAATATTTACAATTATTGAACGATCTTTATGAAAAATTTATATCGCGTCACTGTAAATGTCCAATTCTAATAATTGATGCAACTGAGAAAATCCCATTTTATGAATATATTACTAAAACGATCTACAAAATTGCTGAGGAAATAAAATCACTTGATCTGCGTGTGACAACTCCCGGCATTAGTAAATGGGTTACTCTACCTCAAACAGAAGCAACTTTGAAAGCTGTAGATGCCGAAAGAAAATTGGAAAAATATTTGAAAGATAATCCTACTTTAATTGCTGTTGCCGGAAATGTAGGATTGGGAAAATCTACTTTATCTGCAATAATGTCACGCTGTCTTATGATGAATGGATTGTATGAAAAGCCTGAAAAAAATCCATTATTAGAAAAATTTCTTCATAATAAAAAAAAATATTGCTTTGATCTTCAACTTCATTTTTTGCAAATGCGTACTGATATGCAAAAAAGGGGGAAATCCGATAATCATAGCTATGTTATGGATCGTTCCTTACCGGAAGATTTATTAGTTTTTTGCTATCAATTTTATCAAGATGGTATTCTGAATAGTGATCAATTAGATATTTTATCCGTAGAATTTAAAAAAATAAATGACACTTTATTACCTGTTGATCTTTTAATTATTCTAAAAGGTTCTGCGGATTTGGCTTGGAATCGAATTCAACAGCGCGGAAGAGAGATGGAAATTCAAGGTGGTTGGAGCAATAGTGAAATTGAAAATCTAAATAAATGGTATGAAAATTATGCCAATGATGTCCGAAAATTTGGATTTCATGATGGTCCAATATTAGAACTTGATATGGAAAAATTAGATTTAAATAATCGAGTTCATGTCGGTTATATTTTTGAACAGATTTTGAATTTGTTAGAGGAAAAAAAGAATTAGTCACAAACTAGTGTCAAATCAAGTATCACAAACAGCCAAAGACCTGCGTAAGCTCATCCTGTTTGTGTAAAGATACAAATGATACAAATGGTACAAACATGATTGTTTGTGATACATATCCGTTATTTGAAGTTTGATTTAATACTAGTGTCAAGTCAAGTATCTAATGGCGTAAAGAAATTTGGTTTATAACTATATGACCTCATCCTAAACCTTCTCCTTGAAAAAAGGAGAAGGAATAATACGGAATAAACCAAATTGACAAAACCATGCTTGACTTGACACTAGTACGGACTAAAAAATAAATAATAAAGGAAATAAGAAATAGGAAAAAGCAGATCCGCGACATCCTTTCCCAAGCTTCTAACGAAGAAATTCTTTCTGATAAGATCCGGATAGTTTAATTACAAAAAGAAATGTCAGAATTTGGATTTATTAGATTTTTGGATAAATGGATTTGAGGATAAGGTAAATTTATTGAGGATTTTTTTTCATTGCTTTCATAATGTATTACTACTTTTGTTAAAGATTCTTTCATTTTTCTGTTTTTCTTAATTCGTGCATTTGTGGCAAAAAAATTCTCTCTTTGTATTAAAAATATTTTTCTTAGTCAGTGAAAATCAGTAGTAAAAATCAGGAGAATAAATGTTTAATATATTTACAAATCAAAAAAAAAAAGAATGGAATGATGATACAATATTTCTTCATCATACCAGAAATATGTATGGTATCGGTTGTTCTATAAATAGCAAAAAAGCAATAAACAAAATAAACAAAATAAAAAAAAGAAATGATAAAAAAGGATTTGTTATTCTAATTCCTGAAATAAATTGGTTAAATCGCTATGGAATTTCAGTACCAAATGATATAAAAAAAATAATGCAACAATTTTGGCCTGGTAATTTGACAATTATTTTGCACGATACTAAGAATACACTATCACACATATCATATAAGGGAAAAATTGCTATTAGGATTCCATCCAGTAATTCATTACGTAAATTTATTAAAAAAAGTGATCATCCAATAATAAGTACTAGCATTAATATAAGTGGAGAAAAGCCACTTAGTAGTAAAAAAGAAATTCTGAAACTTAAAGATATCTGGTTTGATCAGATATTAAAACAGGATGATATACAATTTGAAGAAAATTTAAAACCCTCCACAATCATTGAGATTACAGATGATGACCTTTTATGTCTTCGAGAAGGAAGTATTCCAATTTCCACAATTCAATTTGCCTACGAAAAACCGATGATTCTTTTTATGTGTACTGCCAATATTTGCCGAAGTCCTATGGCTCATTATCTATCAAAAAAAATGGTTCAGGATAAAAAGTTAAATTTTAGAATAGCATCTGCAGGATTTTTACAAGGAAATCATGAAATTTCAGAAAATTCAAAATTAGTTCTTCAGGAAAATGGAATTGATGCCAGCTTTCATACTTCCACTCAAATTACCGACCAAATAGCTCTGGATAGTTGGTTAATTCTTACAATGACAAATAACCACAAAGAAATGCTTTTAAAAATGGATCCCAAAACTGAGAATAAAGTTTATACATTGACAGAATATGCCGATAAAATTTTAAAGAATGTTTCGATTCAGTCTGATGTGGAAGATCCTTATGGATTGGATATTAGTTTTTATAGGAATACCTATGAAATCATAAAAGAAAAAATTGAAGTTATTGTTGGTTTTTTGCAATAATGAAAAAAAATAACGGAATTTTATATGAATAAAATTGATTTACATTTACACACTAATTATTCTGACGGAATATTTTCTCCAAAGGAAGTACTGGAATTAGCAGCAAAAAATGAGTACACAATTATATCCATAACAGACCATGATACCTTAGACGGATATCGAGCAGCTCAAGAGATCAATCACAAATATGACCTAAAAATTTTACCGGGAGTAGAAGTAAGTAGTTATTATAAAAATAGAGATGTACATATTTTAGCTTATGATATTGCTCCTGATGATCAAGAGTTTAATGAACTTTTGGAATATATTCAGAAATCCAGATATATCAGAGCAGAAAGAATTATTGAAAATCTGGAAAAATTAGGTATCTCTGTAGATTTTGAACGTGTAAAAGCATTAGCTGGTAAAAATGTGCTAATTGCTCGACCTCATATTGCCCGAGCAATGGTTGAAAATGGAACATGCAAATCTACTCAAGAAGCTTTTGATAACTATATTGGAAACGAGTCTCCTGCCTATGTTTTGAAAAAAACTCCCACAGTTGATGAAATTATAGAATCTATCCATAGAGCTGGTGGTGTTGCTGTTTTGGCACATCCTCATACATTGTTCAATGATTCGTATATTTATGATTTTGTTGAAATGGATTTAGACGGTCTTGAAGTTTTCTATGCAAAATATGATGAGCATACAGTAGATCATTATGACGAAATTGCCCAAAAGAATAATCTTATCCGTACAGGCGGAAGTGATTTTCATGGGATGCTTAATGATTTTAATTATTTCGGTGATCGCTCTGCTCCCCATTATGTTGTAGAAGAGATTAAATATCGAGCAAAAAGATATAAGTATTAAGTAGAATTATATACAAAAGGCAACAATTGTTATTGTTGCCTTTTTTGTATCTCTAATTTAATATCCGAATGAAAACTCCTAATTCTTGAAATCCCGAGTCGAGTTTTGATAAAATTAATTTCAATAAATAGATTATTTATTATTACTCAAAACCAGACTCGAGATTTCATCTTTACTTTTTAAAATCTTCTTTTTCGTCCAGATACTATTTAGTTAATTATCGACATTCACAGGTACAAATCGAAAGTTGCCATTTCTTGATTTTACATAGAAAAGAATAATACTCTCTTTTGAACTCTTAGCTTCTTTAGCAAATTTCTGATAACTACTAATATTTTTTACAACATGATTGTTTATTTCCAAAATTATATCACCTATTTGCAGATCAGATTTTTCCGCAGGAGAATCATTACTAATTTTCATAATCACAACTCCGTGATCTTCATTAATATCATTATTTTTTGCAAAATCTCCTTTCAAACCTTCTACATTAATGCCAAGCCATTCCTCTTCTTCAATCATCTGATCATTTGAATCGGTACTTGCCAAATCATTGGATCTGGTTATGAGTTTTACATACAAAGTCTTCTCTTTTTTATTCCTGATTACTTTCATAGGAACACTTTGCCCAATTGGTGTATTTGCCACAACTAAGCGAAATTTGGCAACATTGGGTACTTCTTTATTATTGAATTTGAGAATGACATCACCTTTTTTCAAGCCGGATTTCTGAGCTGGAGTATCTTTTTCTACTTTTGCCACCAAAACACCGGCAACTTTTTCTAGTTTCATACTCTTTTGAATATCAGAATCTATTTCCTGGGGTAAAATACCAAGATATGCTCTCTGAACTTTTCCACTTTCCACCAAGTCATTTACTACTTTTTTGGTAATATTTACCGGAATTGCAAATCCAATTCCTACATTACCGCCGCTTGTGCTGGTAATTGCTGCATTTACACCAATAACTTCTCCGTGAATATTCAGAAGTGGACCCCCACTATTTCCCGGATTAATCGCTGCATCTGTTTGGATATAATCCTGATAAATTGGAGAATCTGCTCCGAAATGTAAATTTGCCCTACCTGTTGCAGAAATTACACCTACAGTCACAGTTCTTTCCAAAGAAAGTTGCCCAAAGGGATTTCCAATTGCAATAGCCCAATCTCCGATTTCCAGACTATCCGAATCACCGAGAGGAGCGATTGTTATCTTTTCACCTTTATCCACTGTAATTTTGATTACTGCTAAATCTGTCTCGGAATCCAATCCTACAATTTCCGCAATGTATTTTGCTTTATCTGCTAAAGTGACCGTAATTTCACCTTTTTTACCTTTTTCTGCAACATGATTATTGGTAATTATAAAAACTTCTCTTCCTTTTTGTTTAAAGATAAATCCACTACCCATATTTGCAGAAGTTCTTTTTTTGGGCTTTGATTGTGGAACTCTATTTTGATCTGGGAAAAAATATTTGAAGAAATCATCAAATTGGGATGCTCCTCCAAATTCTACTTCATATTCTACTTTGATATTAACTACAGACTCTCGTATGTCTTTCACAACTTGTACAAATGGACTTTTTCCATCATTATTAACAGGATACTGGGCAAACAGATTAGCCGTGATAAACAGTAAAGCCTGTAATACTATCAGAATAAATATTCTTTTCATTTAAATCCTCCATATGAAAATAATTAATTATCTTTACAACGTTAATATTCGGGAATGTTACTTTTTCTATGAAATCTTTGGAAGTTCTGTAAAATCCCGAGTCGGGTTTTGATCATAGATATAATAGCTTTCTCTCTAATGCAAATGATTAATAAGAAATAATTATAATTGGTAAACCTCCAGCTCTGCTGGAGGACTCCTAAAGTTTGACTTT
>JAIORE010000113.1 GCA_021108315.1 Candidatus Cloacimonadota bacterium | reverse complement strand
AGAATTACTTCGTAAAGAATTATATTATTCTAACCCCAAAATCCGTTATAAACAGCTTTTTTCATTTGTCAGAATTTGGATTTGTGCGATTTATGGATTAATCTTATCATCCATCAATCTTGCGAATCCAAATTCTGACATTTTTTTAAACTTCACCTTAATCTTTTGGTCTGTGTTAGTCTGTGGTTAATATTTTTTCAATATCTTTTTCCCAAGTAATTTCTCATATTCCGCAATTATTAGCAAATAGTTTTTTCTTGTTTCAGATAAAGATATATTTGCTGAAATCATCTCATTAGCATCATTTTTGAATTCAAAGAAATCTATTAATCCACCTTGAAAACGATCTTTGGAAAGTTGAAATTTTTGTTTTGCCAATTCAATTTTGTCCTGATGCAAGGTAATCTCTTTTTCTTTGAGAATTAGATCATTTTTTTTCCCTTTGATCTGTAATTGCAGTTCTTTTTCCAGTTTTTCTAATTGTAGATTCTGCTGAAACAATCGTCTTTCATTAATTTTATGATTCATCCGTTTTTGCAGAATAGAACCAAAATAATATTGGAAATTTAGTGAAATCTGCCAAGTTTTTATCCACTCATTTTCAAATAGATTCGAGCTTTCCGCAAAATCTATTTCTTTATAATAATTGAGTGAGCCATCGAGAAAGATTGAAGGAAATAGATTAATAAGCGATTGCTTTTTATTTATTTCAAACTTACTAAGCGTTATTTGGTTTGATTCCCAACCATAGCTTTTTTTATGAGAATTCTCACTAAAATGAGGACTAATTTCAAGATTAAATTTTTCAAGTTCAGAAATATTTTTTAAGGAAAGACCTGTTTTAAAATTCAATTCATCAAGAAATTTAACAATCTGATTTTCTTGCTGTTGGAGAATTATCTCATTATTTTTTATCTCAATTTTTATGGAATATATATCTAAGACATTTTTATTTCCAACTTTGATAAGCTCTTCAAAATACTGTAATTGTTTCTGATAAAGTTCAATAATATTTTCATAATATTCGATTTTATCATAAAAAATCTGCAAGCTTAGAAATATATCCAATATCTCAATAACTAATTTTTGCTTTTCTTCATTTAAGTTCAGAATACTTTGTTGATAGCTAAGTTTATCTGTTTTTGTACTGGCAAACCTTTCATCAAATAAATTTATCTGTTCACTGATTGATAGCCCGTTTGAATTCGTTTTCCTTTTGTTCGTTTCATATTTTGATGTGTTAAAAATATAAGCTTGAGGAATATAGGAATAATAACTGTTTTGAAAATTGTATTTACTTATTTGAAGTTCCTGATTTTCAATTTTTACCTCAAATGAGTTTTGTAAAGCAGCATCAATACAATCGTAAAGAGTACTTTTAGCAAAAAGTATTTCTATGATAAAAATAAATATTATAAACAATTTTGTTTTCATAAATTCACCTTTTAAGATTTTGAAACCACGAATTAGCACAAATTAGCACGGATTTTTTTGCCACAGACTTTCACGGACAAAACACGGACTAAGAAAAAGATGTTTCACGCAGAGATTAAGAAACGCAAAGAATGCAGAGAGCAATAATAAATAATAAATGCTTTGCGTTCTTAGCGTCTTTGCGGTAATTCTTTCTTTTTTTTCTCTGTGCTCTCTGTGCTCTCTGTGGTAAAATCTTTTTCTTTTTTCGTGTTAATTAGCGTTAATTCGTGGTTTCTCCTTTTCTTCACCTTCTCTCAAATACATAAAACAATATAGGAATAAAAACCAAGGTTAGAAAAGTAGAAGTTAGAATCCCACCAATCACAGCAATTGCCATCGCAGATTGTAGTTCCGCTCCGCTTCCAACACCCAATGCAAGTGGAAGTAATCCAAAAACCGTAGTAAAAGTTGTCATCAAAATCGGACGTAATCTTGCTTGAGCTGCTTGAGTAATAGATTCTATTGTTTCAATACCTTTATTTCTTAGCTGGTTGATCAAATCCACGAGAAGAATTGCGTCATTCACAATAATTCCGGAAAGAACGATCATACCCAAAGTTGACATAATGCTGATGGAAGAATTTGTAAAAAACAGAGCAAATGAAACTCCGATAACTCCCATTGGAGCAACAAACATCACGATGAAAGGAAGTTTCAAAGATTCAAATTGAGATGCAAGAATCATATAAACGAGTAAAATCGCAAAAACCAAAGCATAGATCAAAGATTTCAATGATTGATTTATTTCTTTATTTACACCTTCCAAGCTAATTCTGAACTCTTCATTTTGATTATTTGAGATGATTTTATCTATCTCTTCGATTGCTTTGCTCAGCTTCCCAGAATATGAAAAATATATGGAAATTCTCCGGTTTTGATCAATTCTTTTAATCTCTTCCTGAGTTCGGTCAAATGAAACTTTCAGCACACTGCGAAGTGGAATTTTTTGACCGTTGACTATCAAATTCCGATTTATAAGTTGAGATAGATTCAGATCACTTCCGGTTTCCAAAGTAATATCAATAGTGTTATCAAACTGCCTGAATTCACTAACCTTTTCTCCACTGACATTTGTTCTTATAAATCGCGTAATTTCATCAACGGAAATATTGTATAAAGCGACCATATCTCGATCTATCTGCAAACGAATCATCGGTAACAAAGATTCAAAATCGGTATGAACATTTGAAAAAATATCGTTGGAAAATAATTGCTCTTTGATATTCTTTGCTTTATTCCTCATTTTCTCCAAATTATTTCCTTCAAAAGCAATAATTAAGCCCGGTTCTTCAAATTCTAAAAAAGAGGTAAATAAATTACTTCCTCTCTCAAACCTGATAACAGATGGAAAAGATTTAAAAATTTCTTGATAATCAGCAATAATTTCATTTGAATTATACTCATCAATAATAATGATTTTTATCTCAGCCAGATTTTCCGAAGAAGCTTTTTCCAGATAATAGGAAAGCCTATCTTCCGTTGATTTTCCTACAGATGTGAAATACTTCTCAATTCTATTATCATCGCTTAATTTTTGCTCAATTAGTTTGATCATCTCATCGGTTTTTTTTAGAGGAGTTCCAGCTTCTGTTTTGAATTGGATGGTGAATTCATTTTGCTCAACATCAGGGAAGAATTGTTGATCAAGAGAAAATAGAACAAAAATACTGATTACAAACAAAATAACAAAAACAAGGAGAGTTGTTTTTTTATGATTCAAACATTTTCCTAAGAAATTCAAATAAATTATTGAGAAAACATCAAATTTCTTTTGAAATCTTTGACTAAAGAATTTGATAAACTTTGAGAAAAATCCGAAAACAAATTTTAAAATATAATATAGCATCGTAATTGGGAAAAAAACTATTTTCGCAATAATAAATAAAATTCTAAATATTTTTTTTCTAAGTCTTTTAGGTTTTCTTTTAAAATGTAGCGAACTCAATAATGGCAGCATTGTCAATGAAACAAAAAGGGAAGAAAGCAGAGAAAAAGTAACAGTAAGAGCTTGTTGTCTGAATAGAGCAGAAGCGATCCCCTTTACATATAAAATTGGTAGAAAAACTGCCAGAGTTGTCAAAGTAGAAGCAGTAATCACCATTCCAACCTCTTTTGTGCCGGAATAGGCAGCCTCTTTCCAACTTAATCCGGCTTTTTGATGTCTGAAAATATTTTCCGAAACTACAATTGAATTATCTACCAACATTCCCACGCCAAGAGCCAATCCGGAAAGTGAAATTATATTTAAACTGATTTTGTTGAAATAGAGTAGTATGAAAGTGGTTAGAATAGAAATTGGCATCACAATTGAGATATGAATTGGGCTTTTTAGATTATTGAGAAATAGGAAAAGGATAATGAAAGCCAGTAATCCACCGATCAAAATTGCTTCCAAAACGCTAAAGATTGATTCTTTGATGAAAACAGATTGATCTACAACTATTTCAAAACCAACGTCAGAATATTCACTTTTAAGATTATCAATTTCGTTTCTAATCGTTTTGCAAACCCGCACTGTATTTGTATTCGCTTCTTTTCTAATCAGCATTCCGAGGGATGGATTTTTGTTTATTCGAGTAATACTTTTTTTGTCTTTATAGGAAAATGTAACTTCTGCAATATCTTTCAGAAAGATATTTTTCCCTGTTTCGCTTGAACTGATCACCGTCTTTTTTATATCTTCCGTATTTGTGAATTCTCCTACAATTTTCACATTATAGCGATATTGTCCATCTTTGATAACTCCACCGGAAATCGAATAATTTGAATATTTGATCTTATTTTTTATCTGTTCAATACTCAAATTCAAAGCATCAATTTTTTGTTCATCAAAGATTATTTTGATCTCTCGTTCCTGATCTCCTATGATATCCGCAGCTGCGACTCCATCAAGTTGTTGCAATTTCCTTTTGATAAAATTTTCACTAATATCCTGAATTTGAATGAGATTTGATGTTTTTGCTGTAAGTGCAATATACATAATCGGATCTTCAGAGGGGTCTAAGTGAACAATATTTGGGCGATCTGCATTTTCCGGTAAAAGGTAACGAATATTATCAAGCTTTTCCCGCAAATTAAGCGATGCATAAGACATATCCGTTCCCCAATTGAATTTCAAAGTAACTACAGAAACATCATTTCTGGAGATTGAGGTAACTTTTCGTACTCCTTTGATAGTCGAAACAATCTCTTCAATTGGTTGAGATATTTGCGATTCTATCTCATTCGGTGAGGAATTTTGACATATTGTGATAATCGTTAATTGTGGATAACCGATTTCAGGTAAAAAATCTATCGGTAATCTCAAAAAAGAGATAACTCCGGTGATTGCTATCAGAAGATAGATCATCAAAACAGTTACCGGTCTTTCTATGCTTAATTTTATTATTTTCATTTGTTATTTATATTTAGCAACGAACAATACTAACAACACGAACAATTCAAAAATGACTCTCGCAAAGTCGCTAAGACGTAAAGGGAAGAAGAATCTCGATGAAGAATTGTCTGAACCACAGATTAAATGGATTACACTGATTGCACAGATTTCTTCTTTTCCAATCTGCGAAAATCAGCAATTCAGACAATTAATCCTTTCATCCATTAATTTGATAAATCCAAATTCTGACATTTCTTGACCCCATCCCCAACCCTTCCCCTTCGTAATGGGAAGGGAGCTGTTCTCCCCCTGCACTTAAATCAGATAAGAAATAATACAATTATTAAAAAACTCCGTATTTAGGTGCAGGGGAGTTAAAGGGGTTATTTTTTTTCGTGAAAATTCGTGGTTCCTCTTCCGTTTTTCCTTTTCTCCGTTTTTTCCCTTTCTTCCTTTTTTTCTTTGTGTCCTCTGTGGTAAAATTTTTTCCTTCTTTCTTATTCGTGATAATTCGAGTTAATTCGTGGTTTCATCTTCTCATCTTTTTCTTTAAAACTTCTCCGCTAATTTAAGATAGGGAATTTCTTTAACAATTTTAACTTCAGCATCGTGAGAAAGAGAAAAATTTCCATTAATAACAATAAGATCATTTTCATCAACACCTTCTGTGATTTCAATAAAATATTCATTCTCTTCACCTGTTTTCACATACTGCCATTTTGCTCTGTCGTTTTCAACAGCAAATATTAATTTTTTACCATCTCGAACCAACATTGCATCTTTATAAACAATTATTCTATCTGCAAAAATTTCTGTATCAATTTTCACTTCGGCATACATTCCATCTTTTATTTTTCCGGTATTGTGCATCTCTATAATAATTTCACAAGTATGGCTTTTCTTATCTATCTGAGGAGAAATTGATTTGATCTTACCTTTAAATATCTCATTTTCTATGGCTGGAAAAACGATGGTCACCGCAGAATTCTTATTGATTCTTGATATTTCTGATTCCAGTATATTTACTCTTATCAGAATATCTTCATTGTTTATAATTGAAAGTAATTTTTGCCCCTGATTTACATATTCACCTTTTACTAAAGTAAAATCAGAGATAATTCCCGAAAACGGTGCTTTAATTGAAGCTTTATCCAAATTGTGGTATAATTTCTGTAAGATCAATTCTTTTTCAAAAAATCCTGTTTGAAGTTTTAGTTGCTCATCAGTAGTTTGCTCATTCAAGTCCTGCCAAGCTTTATATTCGGCTTTGGCTTTATTCAGATTTATATTTGCCTGCTGTATATCCAATAAAATAGTCTTTTTATCAATTTCTAAGATTACACTATCGGTTTTAACAGATTCATTTTCCAGAAAATTAATTCTCTCAATTTTTCCACTGCTCTCGGCAATAATCTCCACTTTTGAAATTGCTTCTGCTCTACCATTAGTTTTTATATGCTTGATCAAGGCTGTTTTTTGAGAAAGTGAAACTGTAACCGGAACTGTGATATCGTAACTTTTATTGATTGTATCATTATTTTCTTTCTCTTTTTGAAATAAATCTTTGAGTTTGCAACTACTAAGAAGAATTATCATTAATATTATTACTATTTTTTTCATAATACTCCGGATTTTACTTTTTTGAAATAGATTTTATTTATATGTATTTACGTCAATTGAATTGTTGATTAGAATTTTAACAAAGATTTATGAAACCACGAATTAACTCGAATTATCACGAAATTTGATGTCGAAATGTGTCCAATGACATCTTGGCACAGAGGGATAACTGCACCACAGATTAAATGGATTACACTGATTACACGGATTTCTTCATTTCTAATCCGCGTAATTTTGGTAATCCGCCGAAATCTGTGGTTCAGATTATTATCTTTTCATACTACAATCTATTTAATCCATTGTTTAAAAACTTTCATTTAATTGCTAAACAAATACCCCTCAACTGGACACAAAAGTAAAAATCATTGACGGAATTATTAGAAAAAATTAGAAATGTAAATAGAGGGTATTTATGCTAAGAGAAGATTTTAGTAATGTAATAAAAGCTGTAAAGCATCCTGCAAAAGTGACAATAGCAGTAGTGAAGGATGATTTAGGGAAAAATAATTTAATTACTCTGGAATGGTTTATGCGGACTTCAATTAATCCTCCGATGTTTGCAATTTCCATTGGGCATCCAAGGTATTCTTATGAATGTTTACAAAATTTTCGATTTTTTAATTTATGCTTTCCATCAAAAGAGATGAAAGATTTTACGCTTTTATGCGGAACTAAATCTGGAAGAGATATTGATAAACTTAGTGTTTCTAAAGAGTCGTGGTTTAAAGGAAAGTTAGCACAGTTGCCAATCTTAAAAAATGCAGTTGCAAATTTTGAATGTAAAACCATAACACAAATTCGATCCGGTGACCATACAATATTTGTTGGTGAAGTGAAATATTCTTGGTTAAGTAAGGGAAAAAAGATGCTATTCGTTTCTGATATTATTCCAAAGTAAGGTCTAAAATGGTTAGAAAAATAATACTTGTTGCTCTTATATCAATTATAATGAAAAACCTCTTTTCATGTGACATGTTTGCTCTTATTTCAAAAAGTGGATACAATTTTGCAAATCAAGATTCAATTGCTGGTGAATTTAATGATATATTTGATTATTACGACTTCATTAAGGAACGTTCTGATTCATTATATCAGGATGATGGCTATGGAATTGTGACTTATATCAATAATAGTGGTATATCCGAGCCAATTCAAACTTGGTTCAAAACAGGTTATGACACGTGGTATGGTGATGGAGGAGTAGAGCCATTAGATACTGCGATTGAATCAATATCAGATCCGGGAAATGAGACAAATATTGTTTTAGTTCATGCCCGTAATGGAACTGGAGGAACAGGATCGCATCCTTTTGTTTTTGAATTTGATGATAAATTTTTTACTTTTATGCATAATGGAGCAATTGGGAACAGTTTGAAAAATAGACTAATGCAATATCTTGGAGAAACTTGGTTTGATGATCATCCTTCGAATTGGAGTGGAATTTATCCAGATTATAGTAATTTTATAGACAGCGAATTGATTTTTCATTACATTATGAAACATATTATCGAGCAAAATGATATGCAAAATGGTATTAGTGTGGCTCTAAATAATCGGAATGTTCTGGGATATGATTTTTATGATATGATTTTTAATGCCAGAAATGTGATTAATTTTATTATCTCAGATGGGGAAGATACTTTTGCTTTTAGAAATACTTATGTTATTGGGTCTATTCATAATCTTTCCTATGAATTAATAAATGGTGAATTTTTTGCTATTAAAACCTTGGATTCGTCAGAACATACAATTCAACAATATGAAATGGTAAAATTTAATGGAACAGATGCTCCTGAATCACTTTTTGTAGAGGAACCTTTACCGGTCATGCTTTCCAGTTTTATAGTAAATATGCAAGAAAACTACCTTAATATACTTTGGCAAACTATGTCTGAGACAGATTTGAGTGGTTGGAACTTGTACAAGGCAATTGACCCACCAGATATTACAATTGAATATGCATATAAAATAAATCCTGAATTAATCGCAGCTGAGGGAAATTCTAACGTTCCGAACGAATACTTATATATTGATGAAAGTGAAAATGATTTTGGAAGTACTGTGCATTACTGGTTGGAATCTATTGAGATAAGTGGTGATTCTGCTTTTTATGGACCAATCAGGTTTGTTATACCAGAAGAAGAACCTCTTGTAGATGAAGGTATTGGTATAACAATTTTAAATAATATTTATCCAAATCCCTTTTCTAATTTTGCATACATTAATTTGCAAATAAAAACAGGGGAAAGTGGTTTATTGCAATTATTCAATGTCAAAGGACAACTTGTTTATCAAAAACAATATTTGAGTGCTTCTCATCAAATTATAATAGATACGAGTAAATTTGCTAACGGAATTTATTTTTGCAAATTATCTACATCAAGCCACAAAGAGATAAGAAAGATGATAAAGATTAAATAGCAACGAAAAATGAATATCGGAAAAGATAAAAACATAATATCCGAAGACTTTCCTTCTTAGGCTCGAAACAATTAATATATCTCAATTTTAACTAATCTACCATCCAAATTGCCATTTACAAGAGGTATTTTTGCACTTGGCTTTAATCCTAATGAGTCTATCAATTCGCGGTTTCCGCAGTAGATATAGGCAGTAGAACCTTGACACTTTTGTTTGAGAAAATCTCCCAAGTCTTTATAAAGTTCTTTTAATTCTTTTGCATCTCCCATTCTAATTCCGTAAGGAGGATTACAGACAATAGTTGCATTTTTCATCTCAGGAAGATTACGAAAGTCTGTTTGTTCAATTCTTATATTCATTCCTTGTTGAAATGTATTTAAATTTTTGCGTGTTGCATAAACGGCTTTTCTATCAATATCACTTCCTGCAATAAGGTCTTTAGGTAAGTCACGCTGCAAACGCAATCCGTCATCCTTTATCTTTTGCCAAGTCTCATTTTCAAAATCTGGTAAGTGTTTAAATCCGAAATTATCTCTTTTGAAAGCTGTAGGAATTCTACAATAATGCATTAAAGCCTCACTGAGCAGAGTTCCGCTTCCACACATTGGATCATAAAGCATATTTTTACCATTCCAACCGGAAAGACGAATAATTGCGGCTGCTAAAGTCTCTTGCATTGAGGCAAAAATAGTTTCAATACGATAGTATCTTTTGTGGAGTGAACCACCGGAAGTATCAATACTTATATGTGCTTTATTGGCATTTATATGAAGACTGATCCAAACATCAGGATTTATTTTATCAATATTTGGTCGTTCTCCGGTTTTGTCACGAAAATAATCTACAATTGCATCCTTGAGTACCAGTGATGCATAGTGAGAATGAGAAATTTTACTATTTGAAACTGTAGCGAATATAGCAAATGTATTATTAGCAGAAAAAAGTTTATCCCATTCAATTTTGTAAGCAGTTTTTAGTAAATAGTTTGTACTATGACAATCGAATGTAAGGAGTGGAGCTAAAATTCTGGTAATCAATTTACTTCGATAGTTAATTCTATAAACATGTTCCAAATCCGTTTTGAACCACACTCCGCGATAAATTGGGTTTATCTCTTTTACACCAAATTCCTTTAATTCAGACGCACCCATATCTTCCATTTTTCCAGCTATTTGAGCAAAAAATCTTCCTGTTATTTGGTATTCAAACATAATTTCTCCTCATTTTCAACTACCAACCATCAACCAACAACTTTTCCATAACTTCTGCAAAACCGTTTTCTTCATTGGATAAAGTTACTGTAAACTTTTTTTTAAGTTCATCCGGAGAATTATCTACAACAAAACTTTTATTTGTCCAATTTAGAAGATCGAGATCATTAAAATCATTACCGATTCCAACCGAATTTTCTTGAAGTATTTCCATTTTATCACAAAGCCATGCTGTGGAATGTGATTTAGAAATATTTGATGGAAGAACTTCTAACCAAATAGTACTATGATCCAAGGGAGAAGTTGCTCTAATCACAGACAAATTGTTTATTTTTACTTTGATCTGCTCAAATTTTTGCTTAGAATCTTTTCCTAAAATTGCTATGAATTGGCTTGCTGTCTTTTTGATAAGTGGAATTTCTAAGGGTGTAGCAAAATTTTTGTAAATTCCTAATCTTCGCTGAAAATCTGGATTTATTTTATTTGTTTTCTGGTACTGAAAATAGTGATTATTTGGTATCTCATCATGGATCATAAAGTCTAGGTCATGTTCTAAAAAGAGATTGAGAATATCCTTAATCTCTTTATGATTTAACTGGCTTTTAAAAATAATTTCTCCAGTTTTCCAATCAATTATACCTGCTCCGGATGAAAAAATAAGATAATCTATTGGGAAATTTGAATTTATTACTTTTTGAGCTGAAAAAATATTTCTGCCAGTAGCAATTACAGCAACAATACCATTATCGCGAATTTTTCTTAAGGCGTTCAGATTTCTTTCAGAAATACTATTATTATCTTTGAGTAGAGTTCTATCCAAATCTGAGATCAATATTTTTTTCATTTTGTTTTCCATTATGTTTGAATATTTCTTAGGCAAATATAGTCAAGAAGTTTGGAGTAAGATTAAGTAAGTAAAAAAAAGGCTCGAAAATTTTCGAGCCAGAATATTTATTGTTTAAAATAATTGTAAAAATCTATAAAATTATTTCAATAATATCATTTTTCGAGATAATTCTTCATCTTTAGTTTTTAATTTGTAAAAGAAAATTCCACTTTTTACTTCATCTCCATTTTCATCTTTTCCGTTCCATTGAATTTCATAACTTCCTTTTTCAGAAAACTTATCTACTAATGTTTTAACTTTCTGACCTTTGATATTAAAAATAGATAACTCGATGGAATCGCTAATTTTTAGGTAAAATGAGATTGTGGTGTCTGGATTAAATGGGTTCGGGTAATTCTGATTTAAATGTGAAACTTCAAAATTAGAATCTGGGACACCAGAAAATTGATTATTCACAATAAATTCACCAGAATCTATGATAGGATTATCCTCGTTCCAACAGATTTCATCGAACGATATTTCTGAAGAAACGAACTGAACATCTTCAGGGATAAAGAATTTAATTGATGGCAATTCAGAAAGCTCATTTCCATCACTCTGATAACCGGATATAATCAGATTATCCCCTGATTGATAAAACTCATACGTAAGATATTCTGAGCAGTTAGAGTCATCAAGAGTTACAAAAGAGAAAATTTCAGGATCATAAGAGATATTGAAATAAAAGGAATAGATGTTTTCAGGATTTACAAGATTTATGGGTATTTGGACAAATTCACCAACATCTGTTGAAATCTCGGTAAATTCAATTGAACCGGTTGGATTATTCATATTTTCAGCAGGTTGAACTGGTAAATCGTCAATAATTTCAGTAATATATTGTGAAATGAACATTGCATCAAGCGAAGAAATTGACCCATCCAAAGTAACATCAGCATTATATTGTTGATATTCATTCAATTCAATCTCTTCAACTAAGAATCTTAAAATCTGAGATGCATCAAAAGCCTGAACAATTCCATTCAAATCAACATCTCCAAATACTGCATCAAAAACTTCTAGATCTCCATTCAGTGTAACAGATTCAATTGATTCATTAAATATTGCAGAGAAGAAATTAATGGGATAATTGCCAATATTCTCAGGAGAAGTAATATCAAGATAGAAAAGTATTCCATCATCTACAATCGGTTGAGAACCTGTCGAAGCAAATAAAATTTGCTCCTCAGTTACATTAAATGAACAGCTCCAGTCTGCATTTCCCATTAGAGAATTCTCTAATACTACTCCATTAAATGTAATATCATCAGATAATTCAAACGATATTTCAGCTGAATAAAGTTCATCTGTATTATTTGTTAAATATACTGGGATTAATCGGTTCATAAAGCTACCGGAAATTGTATTTTCAATTTGTAGTGTTAACTCATTATATTGTTGATAATTATCAAATAATGCTAAAATTTCGTCATCATTTAATGCTCGACTATAAATCATTATATCATCTATTTTTCCATTAAATAAATAAGGTTGTAAATATTCGGAATAACCTCCAATTCTTAAAGGATTATCATTTGAATTAAGCGTAATATTTCCGATTTCTTCAGAATTATTCAGCTCTCCGTTTATATACAAAGAAAGTTCGTTTTGATCATACATTGCAACTATATGAGTCCAAACGGTTTTATCAATGTTTTGTTGAGTTCTACATAAATCATAATCATTTCCATGATAAGCTTTAATAATCGGTTTGTTATCATAAGCAGCACTTGCATTTAAGGCATAGGATCTTTCAGGATAAGTTATTCCATGTTTTGCAATTATCGTCTTATTTTC
The DNA here is from genome assembly GCA_021108315.1 of Candidatus Cloacimonadota bacterium. Classification (GTDB taxonomy): domain Bacteria; phylum Cloacimonadota; class Cloacimonadia; order Cloacimonadales; family TCS61; genus JAIORE01. The sequence continues at coordinate 45,081 of JAIORE010000113.1, read as the reverse complement.
TATATTTTCATCCTGCTTTATCCAGCAACTTAGTGTAAACTCTTGAGTAATATCAAGAAGATCATTATCTTCAACATCAATATAATCATCAATTCCGTCAAAATAATAAGCAGAATTTTCATTTCCAAATCTATCAGTAGTAAGGGTAGCTCCCAAAACAGTTCCGTTAAGATCATTTCCACTTTCATCATTAGCATTTCCATTAAAAGGATAGAAAGCAATTAAATTTTCATTATCTTCTTCTGTAATATTCAAAATCTGATTAATATCTATGTCTTCTAATTCCTGAATTAGACCACTTGGCCAATGTATGATCAATTGTTCAATAACATTTGCATCACCTAAACCAAAATGAAGACGATACGGATTCTGACTTGCTCTACCACTAGTGGAATCAACATACCGTATTTGAGAAGATGTTTCTCCAAAAATTGTTGTGCTTACTTCTACTTTTGCTCCAATACCAATAGAATTTGAAACTATTCCAGTCAAATCCATCTCAATCCAATTATTTTGATTACCATTATTCTTGTATAAATAATTACATCCTGTAGAAGAATATGCACCATTAGCTACAAATAGGTCAAGAAAACCATCATTATCATAATCTGCAAAAGAACAACCCAATGAACATCCACCATCTGTAGCGATATTTTCTTGATCTATTCTTTCAAAATCATCATCCCCATTATTTATATACAAATAATTGTTTCGTTCTTCATCATAATATCCATTTGTGATAAAAAGATCAAGGTCACCATCGTTATCAATATCTCCCCAACTACTTGAAACAGTATTAAATAAGTCATTATAAATAACAATATTTTCCATGATTTCAAACATTTCATTTCCCTGATTTTTGTATAAATAATTAGACATAAAACCAGTATTTCCAATGAAGAGGTCAAGATCACCATCATTATCAAAATCAGCCCAACTATTTGTATGTGAATTCGATGAATCATTAGTAATTATTGTATCATCAAAATATTCCAAAAATGAATTTCCGGAATTTATATAAAGGACATTATCCATATTTGCTGAACAAGCTACAAACAAATCTGGATCATTATCATTATCAAAATCTGCCCAGCTACTGCTAAAGCTGTATGCATATAAATTTGCAATATCTCCTTCTATAATTCTTTCAAAACTTTCACCATTTATATTATGATAAAGATAATTTGGTTGATCGGGAAAATATGTTACAAGATAAACATCAATAAAGCCATCATTATCATAATCTCCCCAAGAACTTCCAAAGTAGTGTCCGGGTAAATTAATCAATTCACCATCTAATATTTGCTCAAATTCAGAATTACCTACATTGTGAAATAGCAAATTTTGTTGTAATTGATCACTTGGTGAGAATAAGTCAACCAAACCGTCATTATCATAATCTATCCAATAACAAGAATACGATTTTTTTCCATCTTCTACTAAATTTTGATTAAGAACTTTAGTGAAATTACCTTCTTGATCATTAATATAAAGGCAATTATTCTGTGACCAATTCGAAACATAAATATCTAGAAAGCCATCATCATTGATATCATGCCAGGAAATTCCGCACGATTTATGATTATCAGTTACAATTTCACCAGTAGTTATTCTAGTAAAGTATTCTGCCTTAAGAAATAAAATGTTTATTATAAATAAAATAATTAGAATATTTTTCAATTTTCCTCCCATAATAAATTATATTATTTAAAATATTATTATAGTCTTATCACGTCAAATTAAATAATTTTCTAAATCCATTCAGAGAAATAATTTTTGAAAAAAGTAATATTGCAATGAATATTGTAAAAATCAGAGTTTTGAATCCAATCCTATATAAAATATTGGGATTATAAAAAAGATTTGAAACAAAATAAAATATAACTGCCCATGTTAATATAACTATGACATTTTTAAAATGGTACGATATATGATAAATTCTTTGAGAATATTTGTAAAACATTATTGTTATAAAAGATGTCGCAAGCAATGTTGCCAATGCTGCACCCCAAATACCAAATTTATTAATCAAAAAATAATTCAACACAAAATTAATAAAAACAGCAATTATTACAATTATAGCATTGTAATGTGTCTTCTTTTTTATGTGAAACCCTAAAGAGAAAATATATTGTATCCCTTTCATAACAAAAGTTAATGCCAAAATTGGAACAAGTAAATATGCAGACCAAAATTCATTGTTTTTTGCAAATATTTCAATGATTTCACGAGAGAAAATGGAAATAAATAGAGAAAAAATAATTAGTGCTGTGCTGAACAAACTGAAAACATTGCTATAAAATATTGTAGCGTTTTTTTTATTTATTGTTTTATAAGCTATTGGTAAATAACCCAAAGCAAATGATTGAATTAGCAGCATATTAATTATTCCTGCAAATTTATATGCTAAGCTATAAATTCCTAATTCACTATCATCCAGAATAAATTTTATAAAAAATCTATCCCCAATTGAAAGAAGCATTACTGAGATTGAAGAAAAAATGAGAGGGAAACTATATCTAAACATTTTCTTTAAAATATCTGTATCAAAATTAAAATTGATATTTTTAATAATAGTTGGTATTGTAATTAGGAATATCAAAGCATTTCCGATTAATTGACTTAAAAAAATCCCTTCAATTTTCATGTTCAATCTAATTATAAAAAAAATAGTTAAGGAGAGAGTTAGAAGTAGTTTTATGATAACTATTATTATGAATTGTAATGATTTTTCTTTTAGTCGAAGTAAATTTAAGGTGAGATTATTTATGATTTCCAAGAATACAATAAAAAATAGGTAACGAAAAATAATAATAAATTTCAAATCATTAAAATAAATTTTAGCAAAAATAGAGGATAATGTTTGGCTAAGTATTATAAAAATAAACATTACGGAAATTAGTGAAATGTATGAAGTAAAAATTATAGTTTTTTGCTTTTCAATAGAATCTTCTTCACTACACCAACGAATCATGGCAGAATAGATATTTAAACCAAAAATTACAATCAGAAATTGAGTAGTAACTTCTAAAATACCAAGTTTTCCATAATCACTCAAAGTTAATCTACTAGTATAAAGTGGTAAAAGTAATAAGCCAATAACTTTAATCGAAAGATTTCCGATACTGTAAATAATCGTATGTTTTGCAGTCTGTTTTATCTCGTTTTTCATTTTTTTTCTAAAAGCACAAAAATCCAGTAAGGAATTTTGGGTGAAATAATTGCATTAATACTATCACAAACAAAGCTTATAAAATTAAATTTAAAATCATATATGAATTGATGTTCACAGCGAGGACACATAGTTTTTCTTTTTTCTTTTGATGTCCAATAATATGGAATCCAAGAAATTGCCGGAGTAAGATTTTGTTTAATCTTTAAAAATAATGAATTATACTTCCGGATTTTTACACCAAAAGTGAAGTTTTCTTTTAATTCATATTCAGGGAAAAGTTTACAAATATTATTGATGCTAAATGAGCGTAAATGATAGGAACGATTGTATCTGAAGTTGCATTTCGGACATTCGATAAAAGTTTTTTTTAAGTTTTCATTATTTGGTACGCTGATAAAAATATATTTAGGAGAAATTCGTTTGAACTCAGAAATTGTTTTTCTAAAAATATCATCTGGTAAATGTTCTAACATTTCACTTGAGAATATTATATCAAAGTCATTAATTGAAAAAGGGATTTTATCTGAACTTGCTAAAATTTTATCATTTTTTACGAACTTCAAAGCTTCTGAACTTCTATCTAATCCTGTAACTTGATAGTTTTTACTTAATTCATTGGTAATTATCCCATTTCCGCAACCAACATCAAGAATCTTTTTCACATCAGATGGAATAGTTTGTTTAATAATCTCAATTTTTGATTTTAAATGCTTATATTTTAACATTTTCCAATCAAATTGTTCGTAGAATTTTTTATTATCCATTATTTCCCAATGAATTATACAATCTAACCAAGTTTTCTCCATCAATTTTCCAATTGTATTTATCTTCTACAATCTTTCTTGTAGAGAGAGAAAAATCTTCTTTTGATATTTCAGCAATTCCTAATTCTATTTTATCAGCTAAATCATTTGCCGAATTACTTTGATAGATTAATCCTGCGTTTGTTTTATTAATTATTCTTTCTAAAGGTTTACAATTTGAAGAGATGATAAACCTATTTGCGTACATATATTGAAAAATTTTATGTGGAATTGTTGTATCTGTATGTTCGGATTTTAGATGAGGAATTATAGTAAAACTTGCCTGAGAAAGGAGAGAAGAAATTTCTTTTCTGGTTTTCCAACCTAAAAAAATTACATTTTTTTCAATATCAAGGTTAGTAACTATTTTTTTTAATTCGGATACATAACTTCCTGTACCTGCAATCTGAAAAATTATGTCAATTTGTCTTTCTTTTAATATTGAAATTGCTTTTAGCACAATCTGTAAACCTCGATGCTGATTAATCATTCCCGCAAAAAAAAGAATATTTGATTCTATATTTTTTTTCGTTTCAATTTCATCAAATGAATTCAAATTTAAAGTATTTGAGACGATATATATTTTCTTATCATCAATTAGCTTATTGAATCTTGTTTTTGCTTCTTCCACTACAACTATTATTCGATCTGCTTCTTTAACATATGAATTTTCATAGGATAACCATTTTTTATATGGAGATAGAATTTTCCCTTGCAATGTATTCGTATGTTTATATATTTTGACAGCTGCTGGAAAATTTTCATGCATATCTAATACAAAATGTAGATTATATTTTTTTTTCAGTAAATATCCAACTTTTGCTAAAGGTAAGTCGTGAATGTGAATTACCTCAATCTGATATTTCTCTACAATTTTTGATAGAAATTTTTTCCATGAAACAAAATAAAATGGCAGTGTTAAACAAGCTGCACTTAATTTTTTTTTGAAAAAATCTGATCTGGGGAAACGAACAATTAGATGATTTTCTTTCTTTTCTATCAATTTTTCATTTTTCTTGGCATAGCAAGCTATTATGACAAAGTTCCCCGCTTCCACAAGTGATTCTATCTCATTCTCTACCCGAATATCAGGTGGAAATTCACTTTCCAAAATCATCAATATACGCATTAAACCTCAGCTTTAATCACAAAAACAGAACCAATTCCAAAAAAGATCATATTTGGCAACCAAGCTGCTAACATTGGAGAGAGAACACCATTATAACCCAAACTCTGGGAAATTCTTAAAGCGGATAGATATGTAAAACAGATCAATAAACCTAAAGCAAAAACCAATCCTCTACCTTTACTACGAGCGGTTTTAGAAGCGAGAGGAACACAAAAAAGCATAATGATAAAATTTGCAAAAGGAAAAGCCAACTTGAAATTTAGCTCAACAAGCTCCTTTGTATATTTTTCTCCAACTTTTTTTAACCTGTTTATATAATCCTGCAATTCAAAATAGTTCATTGACATCGGTTTTTTAGCAATTTTGATAAAATCTTTAGGTTTTACGTTAATTTCATCCATTAACGTTTCTTCAAAAAATTGCATATCAACCATAGTTCCTTTGTCAAAACTGCGAATATAACATTTCTTGAAAAACCAGTTATTATTTTTCCAAAGAGCTTCCGAAGCTGTAATTTTTTTCTTAATTTCACCAGATTCTGAATCAAACTTGGTAATATCAATGGTTCTCAAAAGATCTCGATAACCGTCAAAAAAACCAATATAATACAAATGTTTATCAAATCCAATAAAATGTATATGAGATTTCATCTTTTTGTCTTCAACTTTCTGGTTTTTAATTTTCTCCGTATATAAATGTTGGCGATACTCTTCCGCTTTGGGAAGAACAAATTCCCCAAAAAGTAAAACTAGGATACTAAATAAAAAACCTATCCAAAAAAGAGGAGTAACCATCCTGAGAATACTGATTCCGGCACTTCTAATCGCAATAGATTCACTATACTTAGATAGGTTATTCATCAAGAATAAACCGGAGAGCAAAACAATTACCGGGGAAGTTAGCAGAAAAAGATAGGGGAGACGCAAAAGAAAAAATAAAATTATATGCTCCAAAGAAGCATTTCTTTTTACTAAATTTGGTAATCTATCGGAGATTTCTACCACAATAAACATTACAGAAAATGCGAAAAAGATTACTACAAAGGTCTTTAAGTATTCGCTTATGATATATTTATCTAAAATTCTCACATTTTTTCCTTATTTATTTTTGCCCCGGACTTACACGGACAAGATACGAACTTTTTTGAAACCATGAGCCGACCGAAGGGAGACCTGCGAAGCTCATTAACACAAATTAGCACGAAAAATATTTAGTAACGAACAAAAGACTAACAAAACAAACAAAAAGAGATTAGCTACAGAGAACACAGAGAACACAAAGAAGTTCTCCACTTGAGAGGAGTACGGCTTCAGCCGGGAGGTGTGTTCTTTTTTTAACCCCATTCCCAACCCTTCCCCTTCATAATGGGAAGGGAGCAATTCTCCCCCTGTACTAATGTTAAGGAATAAAATTCACGATAAATAGAAGATAAATACTCTAACGTAAGTGCAGGGGAGTTAGAGGGGTTTTATTTTCTCATCCGCTTTTATCCGCATTCATCAGCGGCTAATTTTTTTTGTCCGGGTTTGTCTGTGTCTAATTCTTATTTCTTCCTCTTAACCAAAGCAAAAACCTTATCCTTGAAATTAACCAGAACTTCCTGCAAATTTATTACTTTATTTTCTTTTACAGACATTATGACCAGATAAATTCCAATTATGCCGAGAACAATATTGGAAATCCACATAGAAAACCAAGGTTCGATAGTTCCTCGATCGGCAAGATCTTCACCACCGGACAAGATAGCATAGTAGATCATAAAAATAATAGCACTTACCGAGAAAGCCATTCCAACACCACTGGTTTTGGTCATCATACCGATAGGAGCACCAACGAGCACAAACACCAAACAAGCAACTGCAATCGCATATTTTTTGTGAATTTCTACTTTGTAGCGACGAATATCTTTTTCACTTCTTGTAATCCGATCTTGCTCCATATTTATCATATTTTTATACTTTTTTTTCTCTTTTTTACTTTTCTCTGGCTTTAAGCTGTCTGGATTTACTAAAGCTAATTTTTCAGTATATTTTTTGAGGTTTTCTTGTGAGCTGATAATGTTTTTTTCTTTCTTCTCAATAATTTCCCACATAGCCTTTGAACTAAGTTCTCTATCACCTCGATGATCAGATTCCGCATCATTGAATTTGTATCCCAGATCAGGAAGATTCAGTGTAAATTTCTCGAAATTATAAATCGAATATTTACTTGGATTTTTTGCATCTCTTTCGTGCATTTGTCCATTGTACAAAACAGCTTGCAAACTATTTCCACCATCTGATAAGAATATCTTACCTTTTTCTGCACTGATAGTTTCCGGAAACTTGGAATTCTCCCGATTATAGATCAATACACCTACAAGTTCATCTTCAATACGATCTTTTGCATAGATAGTGTATTTCTTTACTTCTGTAAAAACACCTGGTTTGATCGCAGTTACTGGCTTTCTATAATTGGCTTTGATCATCATATTTCTGAGTTTATGATTTGTTTCCGGCAAAACCGCATTGTTAAAATATATCATAAAAATTGAAAGTAAAAAAGCCGCAATTATAGTTGATTTCAAAAGATTATAGATATTGATTCCACAAGATTTGAAAGCCACAAGTTCGTTATCTACCGAAAGTCTGCCAAAAGACATTATCGCAGCAAGTAGAACTGCCATCGGAACAGTAAGAGCCAGCATAAAAGGAAGGCTCAGGCTAAAGATTGAAACAATTGTTACGATATCGAGTTTTTTTTCAATAATCAGATTCAAAAGATCAAGGATTCTATCAAAGAGCATCACGAAAGTGGTAACAATCAATGAAATAATGAAGGGTTGTAGATTTTCTTTGAGGATATATTTTTCTAAGATTTTCATCTGTTTGTCAATTCCTCAAAATCCGATTCGGAAATTATTTTAATTGTTTCAATTTTTTTTGCTTTTGCAACTTTTGAACCGGGATTTTCTCCAACAAGCAGATAATTAAGATTTTTGCTAACGCTTGAGATTATTTTACCACCGAGAGATTCGATTTTTTCCTTAATCTCATTTCGTTTGTAATTTATCAAAGTTCCGGTAATCAGGAATTTCTTTCCATTGAATAAGTTTACTATTTCATTTTTCTCTGAGACAAGGTTAACTCCAGCTTCTTGAAGTTTTTTTATGGTATTGATATTTCTCTCTTCTTGGAAAAAATTTACTACTGATTGTGCTATTTTTTCTCCGATTTCTTCGATTTCAATCAGTTCTTCCAGAGTTGCCTTTTGCATCATTTCTATCGAAGTGAAATATGAAGCCAAAATTTTAGCAATTTTAGCTCCTACAAAGCGGATTCCCAAGCCAAATAGTATTTTATGAAATTTTTGTTTTTTTGATATTTCTATGGCATTTTTAAGATTTTCTACCGATTTTTTCCCCTGTTTTTCAAATAATTCAATTTGAGCATAATCCAAATGGTAAATATCTTCAATTTTTGAAACCAATTTTTTCTCAATTAATTGTTTTACTAAGGCTTCTCCCAATCCTTCTATATCAACCGCTTCTCTCGAACAAAAATGCTCAATTCTTCGTTGAATTTGAGCCAGACAATTTAGATTTTCGCAATAGGTAATTACACCTGGTTCTTCTTTGATAAGAGCTGTTTCACAAATTGGGCAAGTTTTTGGAAAAATCACTTTTGGGAATGAATCTTCTCTTTTGGCTAAATTTACCGCTAATATTTTAGGAATAATTTCACCGGATTTGATTATTTTTACAGTATCACCAATTCGCAAATCAAGTCTCTCAATCTGTTCTTCATTGTGCAAAGTCGCATTAGAAACCATCGAACCAGAAATATGAATTGGTTTTAATCTGGCAACTGGCGTAATTGCTCCTGTTCTTCCAACTTGAAAATCAACATCAAGGAGAATAGTTTCTACTTCCTCAGCTTTGAATTTATAAGCGATAGCCCATTTCGGACTTTTAGATGTAAAGCCAATTTCCTGCTGGAAAATAACATTATTGGCTTTTAGAACAATTCCATCAATTTCATAATCAAGTTCGTTTTTCTGGTTCTCCAAATTATTGGCATAACCGCTAAAATCAAGCATAAATTCGGAAATAGAATCTGCTTTTGAATGTAAATAATCTTTAAAAGTTGGAAAACGTTGTTTTTCAAAAAAATCAAGTAGTTCATTTTCAGAAGTGAATTTTCTTTCTGAAAATCCAATAGAATAAAAAATTGCTTGTAGATTTCTGGCAGCTACCACTTCTGCATCTTTTAATTTTATACTGCCAGCTGCTGCATTACGAGGATTAGCAAATAGTTTTTTCCCGTCCGTTTCTCTTTCTTTATTTAACCGGTCAAATTCGATTTTGGGAAGATAAACTTCTCCTCGAATTTCTATTGGTTCTTTTATAGAGATTTTTCTGGGAATAGATTTGATTGTGAGAATATTTTCCGTAACGATTTCACCTTCATAGCCGTCGCCACGAGTGGTAGCGTGCAAAAGCTCACCATTTTCATAATAGAGATTTATACTGAATCCATCAATTTTTTGTTCAGCTACTATATCAATTTCTGTGTTTTTGAACAGTTTTGCGAGAAAAGGTTGAATCTCTTCAAAAGAATAAGCATTATCAAGACTATACATTCTCATTTTATGAGAGATAATTTTAGATTGAGGAAGAAGGTCTGAGCCTACATCTTTTGTGGGAGAATCGTCTGTTTTGTACTGAGGAAATTTTTCTTCAAGTTCAATAAGTCTTTTTAGTAACTTATCGTATTCGAAGTCTGAAATAACTGGTTGAGCTTTTTGGTAATACAATTCATTATGCTTGTTAATGCTCTTTCGTAATTCCTGAATCTCTCCCCACACAAATAAATCGTCCAAAATTCCTCCTGTCTGTCAAATATTTTCAGATTGTGTTTTCTATCAATATTTTTATGAAAATAAAAAGCCTTGTAATTCAAAATTACAAGGCTTTTTTAATAATTTAGATTTATTTACTTCTGAAAATCTTCTTTAGTCTTTTCAAATTTATTTACTAAATTATCATAGATCAAGTATAGATGTTTCTGAAGGTCGTTTTTCTGCAAGATAAATTTCTTATCATCTTCGGCTTTGATGTAGCGAAGTTGCATTTTATCATTCTCAAATGTCGTTATTTCAACTTGCAAATACGGCTTTTCAAATTGTGTTGCGTATTGTTCATACATATCATCTTTGAAATCTGAAGCATTATAATTTGTTAAGCTTGTTAGCAGATTTTTCAAGTCTTTATTTTCAGTATTCACATTGAACGAATCTTTGCCATTATCATAAACCCATATAGTATCAGCAAATGTAAGTGAGTATTGGTTTCCTTCAGTAGCAATTTTAATTTTTGAAATTTCATCAGCTTCATATTTGAAAATATTCTTATCTCGCCAAGTTGATAATTTCGGATTAATGTTGTAAGCGATATTTTCTAAAAGTTGATAAACTTTTTTTTCACCTTTATTTCTCGCAAAAGAATTTCTACCATTTTCACTTTTACCTATGTAAACGTCAGTAAGAGTTTTATTTTTTGAATCTAATAGTTCAACGTGAGTTGCTAAGCTATCAGTAATATTGTAAGTCTCGTGTGAACTCTCCGAAATGGAAATTGGCATCTTAGAAGTCTGAGCTTTTAGAGCTTTCTCAAAAAAGTCTTCTACTCGTTGCTCTTTTGCTTCATAATCTACAGGGTAACTGATATTCCATTTGTTATCAGCAAAAACCAAGTGTAAAGTATCTTCCTGATTGCTTATTTTAATCGTTTTCACATCGGCAGAGTCAACTGCAAAGAAATCAATTCTTTTCTCGACTTTATTGTTCATTTTAGTCAAAGCAAAGATTAATACCAAAACTACCAAAACAATGATGTATATTACATTTTTTTTACTCATAAAGCTCTCCAATATGTTTTCTATTCTGTAATTCTCTTCGATAACGAATAAATCCGACAAGTATCAAAAGCAGTGATGGAAGTAAAATATTTAACCATTTCACAAACTTGCGAGGTCCATTTTTGAGTTCTTTGAGCGGTTTATGTTCAGTCTCACGAGATCTGATCTCAATTAAAGTAGATTCCGAAGCAAGATAATCAACTGAGTTTAGGAAAAAGTCCATATTATTCGCTTGTACACTTGCTCCTGATCCTTCTTTGATAAAATCGGAATCACTAACCAATAAGAATTTAGCAGAACTGCTTTCTAATAGAGCATCCGGATGTGCTTGATCATTTCCGAAATAAGTTTTGAAAGTTCCAGTAAAAATTGCCGATACTGTTTTGGGATCATCAAGCAACATTGTTTTTAGATCAGCATTCATAAATGGTTGAACATTTATATCAAAGCGTGGTCCACGTGTTTCACCGGAATTCGAAGAAGTAACCAGCAATGATTCACAAGATAAACCAGCTCCAACTTTGGTTGTATCAATTTCGGAAGCAAAATATAAAACTGCCGTATCCAGATTTTTTGTAATCAGATTTTCTTTACTAAATTTGTTTATCATAGGCATAAATGGATAATTTACAGGAGTAGCAATGTTGAAAAATCCTTGTCGTCGTTGAATTTGGATAGAACCGCAATTTGCATCTTTCACAATATTATTTTTGATTGTAATTCCATAATGTTTGAGAAGATCAAATAGATTTGAATTGATGGTCTCGGCTCTTTGTTCCTGCAATACAGTAGTTACTTTTTCCTGAAAAGCGAGTACATTACCACCTTTCATAATGAATTGATCAAGATTAAAAAGCTGCTCAGAAGATAATGAATCTTCGATACCAGTGAAAATCAAAACTTCTACTGCGACATCAATGGGAGTGTTCAAATCTGTATCTTTAAGTTCATAATTGCCGGAAAGAAGTTGTCTCGCAGATTGATAAAAACTGGTAATTCCTTGTCTGGCAAGCATCGGGTCGAGTTCTGCACCTTCTTGTTCGAAGAAAGCAACTTTTTTCAAACCTTTTGCTGTGATTTTTTTGATCATACTGGTGATATCATATTCCAAACCTTGTGTATTTTGCACAATAGGAATCACTTCGCTTTTCCCCTGATACATAAAAGATAAGCCGAGATAGACTTCCCTGATCTCTAATTTATCATTCTGTACAACTCTCATATTAAATGGACTAATTCCATTCTGTTGAGCTTCTTTTTTCAGATCTTCTGCGCTGGCAGGATCAATAAATTCAAAACGTAGTTTACCGCGAGAATAAGCTTGATAATCTGATAAAATATCTTTAGTAAAACGTTGGGCACTGGCAAGTTCACCGGGTAAATTTTTAGTAAAATATGCTTTGATCACCATTCTATCATCAAGATTGCGAACTGCTGTTTTACTTGCTTTGGAAAGTGAATAAATTTTACCTTTCGAGAAATCCATTCGGTAAAATATTGATAAGGAAACTAAGTTTATAAAAATTACTATTGCTGCAAAAATGAGTGTATTTATGAGTACTGATTTTTTATTTTTCATAGTTCCCCCTATTTCCACTTTCTCGATTCAAGAGTAATAGTTGCCAATCGTAAAAATAATATCGTTATACTCAAAAAGTAAATAACATTACGAGTATCTATCACACCTCTAAAGAAATTTGATAAATGGTAGCTGATACTGAGATACTGAAATATTCCAACAATAGCATCAGGAATAAAGATCAATGAAAAATTGATGATATATAAAAAGAAAATTATAAAAAAGCTAATGATAAAAGCTACGATTTGGTTGTCGGTAATACTTGAAGCAAAGATTCCAATAGCACTATAAGCAGCTCCGAGAACGATTATTCCGAGATAACCACAGAAGATCGCTCCGAAATCTACATTTGTGCCGAGAATCACAATGGTGAGCAGATGAACAACGGTGAATATCAAGCCAATTCCTATCAAGCTAAGCGATGCCCAGAATTTACCAATTACAATTTCAGAATCTTTGATGGGGAATGTAGTAAGGATTTCCAGAGTGCCGGCATTTTTCTCTTTAGAGATTAGGCTCATCGTAATTGCCGGAATAAAGAAAATAAATATGATAGGAACGATATTAAAGAAGGAAGCCAATTCGGCAATATTATTGATGAAAAGTGGACTTGTAAAGAACCAACCGCTTATCAAAAGAAAGAAAACCAATACAATATAGGCTGTCGGAGAGCTGAAATAACTCTTAAGCTCTTTATTAGCAATTAATTTTGTGTAATTCATTCTGAACCTCCATCTTCGATTGTGAGATTGCGGAAAACAGCTTCCAGACTGATGTGTTCACGGTGCATCTCTAATAAAATCCATTTTTGTGATTTGATAAATTCATAGATTTCGATTCGTTTGTCATTTTCGGATGAATATTCGATTCCAACTTGAATAATATTATCCTCTTTGGGAGTAATTCCAAGTATATCAATGTTATTGATATGTTCTAACATCTTAGGAATTTCATCTTCATTGGCGATAACTTCGATATGCAATTTTGTTTTATTCTGGAAACTTGATTTCAATTCATCGGTAGTTCCATTGGCAACTATTTTACCGTTGTTAATAATGATAATTCTATCGCAAACTGCTTGAACTTCCTGCAAAATATGGCTCGAGATGATCAAAGTTTTCTCTTTTCCCAGCTCTTTTATCAATTCCCTGATTTCGGTAATTTGATTTGGATCCAATCCTGTAGTCGGTTCATCAAGAATAAGTATTTTGGGATCGTGAATAATAGCTTGAGCAATTCCAACTCGTTGTTTATACCCTTTGGAAAGGGTATTTATCGGCTGTGAAACAACACCGTGTAATCCACATTTTTCCACAACATTTTTCAGGCTGGTTTTGAAATCTTTGAGTTCACGAACTTCTGCCACAAATTTTAGATAATCATAAACTGTGAGGTCTAAATAGAGTGGATTGTGTTCCGGTAAATATCCGATTAGTTTTCTGATTTCACGTGAATTTTCCAAGACATTGAAATTTTCGACGCTAATGTTTCCGGCTGTAGGACTTAAATAACAGGTTAACATCTTTAATGTAGTAGATTTACCTGCACCATTAGGACCAAGAAAGCCTAAAATCTCACCTTCATTTATTTCAAAATTGATGTGATCTACAGCTCGGAGTGTTCCATAATCTTTCACAAGATTGTGTATTTCAATCATATAGTTCTCCTTAATTTTTTTAGCAAATTTTATTTACTAACAATTTATATATAAAATCGTTACCTTTTTTTTTTCATTTTTAAAATTGTCAAGAGCAAATGTGCTTTAAATGATTGATTCCATTATATATCAGTAGGGCTACCAACGTAAGGCGGGACAACCCTAATTTCAGTTATCAGTACTTGAATGAAATTTATCTTGTATTTTCATCCCATAATTTATGCAATTAATTTAGTTGTTAGTACAGAAATGTTTATATTAAGCAACCCATGACTTTAGTCGTGGGACTGAATAAAAATCTAATCTGATAACCTCGACTTTAGTCATGAAAAGCTGTTGGATACTATTTAATCCGGGATTTAACGACTAAAGTCGTATTTGGTTTGAGTATCCCATTTTTCCACGACTAAAGTCATGGGTTACTTATGATTATTCACTTTAACCATAAATAGTAAAAGAATAAATTATCATAGAATCAAAATATCTGAAACTGTCCCGCTTTAAGTTTATAGCCTATCAGTAGCAACTGAATTTCTAAGAAAGTTCAGATGAACAAGCACGATTGCTTGTTTTATATTGCAAATTATAAAAAGCGTTGTATAAAACAAAAAAGCCTTCCGAAGAAGGCTTTAATATGGCTCCTGAAGAGGGATTTGAACCCCCGACCTAGTGGTTAACAGCCACCCGCTCTACCGCTGAGCTATTCAGGATCATTTTTTATTAATGAAAGTCTTTTTATTTTGAGTGATTTTTGTGTCAAGCACAATTATCGAATATTTTTAAACTTGGATGAATTGAATAAATGAAACCACAAATTTTCACGAATATAAACGAATTAACCCAAATATACAAGAGGTTTTTTACACATCATCTCGCAATTCATTTGAAAACTCGTTACAAAGTTTTCTTCGGAATACACTCCTAAAAATTCCCAAGATCCCGAATGCTTTCGGGAGGAACGATAGTAGGCCTACTAAATATGACTCGATATTTAAAATTAATTGGATTGACGATAAAAAAAGAGTCCCAATTTCTCAGGACTCTTATAATCTTGAATAGCTTTTATTATTTTATCTAAATTATTTACTATTCATCCCGAATGCTTTCGGGATTATTCACTGTTATTTGACCAACAACATTTTTCTCATATGAGATTCATATTTTGTTGATAATTTATAGAAATAGATTCCTGAAGAAACAGTTTTTCCGTTGTGATCTGTCCCATCCCAGCAAATAGAAGTTGACACTCCGGCTTCTGCAAAATCATTATGTATAGTAGAAACTTTTTCTCCTTTTACATTGAAGACTGTAACAATAGCATTAGCACTTTCTTTAAGTACAAACAAAATTTCCGTATTAGGATTGAACGGATTTGGATAATTTTGCATAAGTCCAAAATCTGATATTGGTGGTGGAGTAGGATTATCTTGTTCAAAATGAATCTCGATACTTACAGAACCATATAAATGTGTAGTTCCAGAATAATCAACACTTTGAATCCAGTAATAATAGGTTGTATTATCCATATAATCTGTTTCGTCTATAAAAATATAATCAGTTGGTTCAGCAGTAGTACCTGCCCCATCAATATTATTACTCACTATGATAGACTCATCAAAGTTGTCTGAATTTGCACGATAAACCTTCCAATAAGAATTATCTGTTTCACTTGCTGTTGTCCAGTAGATAGAAAGCGTTTCAGAAGCATATTCTGCAAAGAAACTACTAAGTGATACAGGAAGTGGGTTCCCTGGGTATTGTTTGGGATCACCAGTTCCTATTGCTACATCCCAGTTTCCTTCAGTTGCTCCGGAACCGGTAGAATTTCTTTTGTAGTTCATAGTTTGATCCCAATCAAATGGGGCAGCACCACTAAATTCATCAATTACCGCTTTTGTTAAGGTATTGTTAATATCAACTCCATCATAAAGAGGGGTTAAACCTCTAAAATCAAAATTTATGTTTTCATAATCAGCATCAAAGAGATAATAAGCAGAGAATGTTATGTTGTTTCCAGTAAGTACGATAAATTCATCTACATCTAGGACACCATTTAAATTTTGAGTATAAGTTGCTTTAGTATCTTTGTCATGATACCTCAATTGAATATTAGTGAGATCCAGTTTTCTGGAGGTTGCATTCCAAATTTCAACGAAACCATCATCATCATCTGCTTTACCAGGATCAGCACCATCGCCAACGATCTCTGTAATAAATAAATCACCAACTGTTGGTTCTGCTGGTTCTGAAATTAAGATATTATCTATACTCCATCTTCTGTAACTTCCAGATTCATAATGATATTTAAAACCAATCCAGACAGATGAACCTATGATACTAGATAGATCAATATTACCGGAACCAGTCCATGTTAATTCTGCTGAAGGTTGAGTATAAGTTAATTCTACCCAAGTTGATCCGCTAGGATCTCCTAAACCAGTGTAATCTGTTGAATAATATAATTTAAGGTAATTATCTAAATCGTCAGTACCGTATTGATATTCTGAGTCAAATGTCATGGTTTCATCTGAATAATTATCAAGATTAATACCAGGTAATATCATCCAGTCTTCTTCTATATCACCAGAATTATAACCATTACAACTTGCATTTTGACCAGAACTATACCAATACCATTCTTTTGAAGCTCCTGAAACACTATTAGTGTAACAATCACCTAAATCAGCGTCAAATGTTTCGTTATAGGGAAGAACTGTTGTTGCAGGATCATTATCATTAATAGTCATATTAAATGCATTTGTAACACCTACAGCAGCAGAGTTACCTCCTGCAACATTCTGAATTTCGAAAGTCAAAGTTTCATCACCTTCATAATTTGTATCGTCAGTAATCGTAACCGTAACTATTTGATTTGCACTACTACCTGCAGGAAAAGTAACTCCTTGAGTAGTATAACTATTTACATCAGCAGCATCACCAACAGTAAGAACTACATCACAAGTTGTAGCATTTGATGCATCTTCATTTAAAATTGTAACAGTTAAATCATAAGTTCCTACACCTTCCGAAACAGAAGCAGAACCAGTAGAAAATTGAACGGAAGTATCTGAGCCTGCTGAAGCACCGATCCATGAACCCGGATCAAAATCTGCCGGTGCATCTTGAGGATCATTTGTAGTACCTGCTCCACCTGTATCATTCCATATATTCCATTCCGCAAATGTATAAGTTGTGTTTCCTGTAAGTGTCCCGAAAGCTCTTTCAGCTCTACCGTCTTCAAATTCATGATTTGTTCCTGAACCGTCTTCTCCGAGAACACCAAACATATCTTCTACAACAGCACCGGGACTCAGTAAGCGAATTTGATCATCACCGTTACTGTCTGCAGGACCGCCCGTTCCAATAGCTTGATCGGCAGAAACACCGTAAACTGATGTAAATGAAATTGAATTTACACAAACAACATAAAATCCACCTGCTGCAATTGTTCCTGTTAAATTTTTTGCTGTTTGCCAATATGTATTTTCGTTTGTGGCTCTTTGAATTTGCCAACCTGTACTAAAGTCAATAGCAGATGCACCGTTGTTATATAATTCCACATAACGACCTGCGGTAGTGTTATTCGGATCTGCTAATTCAGTAATAAATACGTCTGCAAAAATTATACTTAAAACCGAAAACATCAACAATAAAATAATCATTTTTTTCATGATTTCCTCCTATATTTTTGTATTTTTCTATCAAAACTCATAAACTCAATTTGTAAAAAATCTGTCAAATAAAAAGTAAAAATATTTTCTCTTTTTTCTATAAGATAAAGCAACTCTTTTTATCATTAATTTATTCAAATTCAATAAACAAAGATTTTCTATGTTCAATATCTTTATGCGGAAAATTGATATAAACAACCAACATTTTATTATTTAACAATTCTTTCGAAAAAATTTTAAGATGATTTTCAAAAATTGATTATCCACTTTAAATAGCTTTCAACAATATTTATCACTTGACTATGATTGTGATCTTATTTTCGTGTAAATATCAACAATAAATAAACGTACTATTGCTTATATGATTCAGCAACTGATCGTTATGATCAAGGTGGATATGAACTTAAGATTGTTTTCGAGCACATATCAATGAGGAAAATGTATGAGAGTATATCTTGATAATTGTTGTTTCAATAGACCATTTGATGATCAATCGTCATTGACTGTTCGATTAGAACAGAAGCCAAATTAAGTATTCAGGATAACATTCGGAGGAGGAAGTTAACCTTAGGGTGGTCATATGTTCTTGACTACGAAAACAACGTAAATCCTTTTGAAGAGCGTAAACAAGAAATTAAACGATGGGAAGAACTGTCTGAAGCTGTTGTGACTGAGACTCCAGCAATTCTGGTAGAAATGAACAAATGTATTGCAATAGGGATTAAACCACTTGATGATTTACATATAGCTTGTGCTATTAGTTTAAAATGTAAGTATTTTTTAACGGTTGATAAGGGAATTCTAAAAAAAGCAAGAGCAATCTCTGGTATAAAAATTATTAATCCAATAGATTTTGTATTGATTTGGGAGGTAAAATATGAGAGTTGACACAGAAATTAAAGTATTAGATTTTGAAATTCTTACCAAGTATCTTGGGCTTGTTGAAGCAGAGCGTTTTGTATCTTTAATTCAACGGGAAAAATTTGATTATACTAAATGGAGGCAAAACCTTTTTGTTGGTTTGAGTGGCGAAGAAATTAGTAAAAGAGCGATAGAATCTCGCAGACAATCTTTAGACCAGAAATTATAGTAATTCATAAATTTATTTACTAACATTTCTCACTTCAAATCCAATTCTTCAAACTCACCCTCAGTCCCTCTCTTTATCTAAAGCGAGGGATGACTTCAGCTTTTCTTATGTTCCTTCTCTTGAAATTAAGAGAAGGACAGCAGGATGAGTTCATTGAGAAAAATAAACAGATCATCATAGTTTATAAAAAAATGTACTTTCGCAAATCATATCATTAATCTTTCCAATAACTTAGATAGAATAAACGAACTGAGAAATGTTAATTATTTTAGATTAAAATGAATTTCATCAAGTTCAATAAACAATGATTTTCTATGTTCAATATCTTTCTGCGGAAAATTGATAAACACAATCAAAGTTTTGTTCTGCAAAAATTCTTTAGCAAATTTACTTGAAATAGGTGTAAAATAGATTGCATGTTTTACCAAAGAAGAATCAAGCTCTGGATATTTTTGTTTGAAAAGTTCTTTTAAACGAACAGAATTATCTTTCTTGATTTTCTTAAAAATATGCTCATTCAGAAAATCAGGATAATAATGAGATTTAGCCATTTTACACCAATCCCATCTTAAACAATCCCGAAAAAAAACAAGCTTTTCATTATGATACTTTTTGATAAAATCTTGTAGAAGTTTGGCACTTTTAATCCATATCATTGAGTTTGTATCAATTTGTTGGCTAATAACAAATTTTCTCAATTTATTAAAGAATTCAAAAGGTGATGTAAATAATTTCTGTATTTCTATCAAAGTTGTTTCAAATTTTCCTGAATTATAATAAATTTCCAGAAGCTTTTCAATCTCGTGCAATTTCACAATATCCCCAAAGCTCAACCACTTATTTGATAAGATCATGTATGGACTTTCAGATTGATATTTAAGACTGTATTTTTCTGAATTTTCTTTCATAAATGTTCCATCAAGGACTTTTAATAATCCAAGTTGAAGTTGATCCGGTTTCAGGTCATAGACAGAATCAAACGAATTTTGAAAAGTAAAAATATCTTCAAAAGGTAATCCGGCGATAAGATCAAGATGGATATGGATATTTTTCAATTCAATCAATTTTTTTATGTTAGTTGTAACTTTTTTAACGTCAACATTTCGTCTAATTTCTTTCAAAGTATCATTATTAAACGATTGGATTCCAATTTCAAATTGAAATTTCCCTAATGGTATTTTTTCTAAAATTTCAAAATCGTTTTCTTTTAACAAACTTGGATGAATCTCAAAATGAAATTTTGTCAAATCAGTTTTTTTTGATAGGAATATCCAGATTGAGCGTGCTAATTCAGGATTTGCATTAAAAGTTCGATCAACAAATTTAATAATTTTCGGTTTAAAATCTAATAAAAAATCTAATTCTGATTTAATCTGCTCAAGTTTTCGATATGAAAATTTTTGATCTTCCCGTGAAGAGAGACAATAGCTACACTTAAAAATACAACCTCGACTAGCTTCATAATACAAATATTTATTTTTTAATAATTCTTTATCAGAATCTATATATGGGAATGGAATTTCAGAAAAAGGAGGATTTGCTTTTTTGATTATTTTCATCTTTGAATCAAAATCTTGAAGAAGTAATTCTCTAAATCCACTCTCACCATTTCCACAGATAATGTGGTCAATCTTGAATTTTTCAAACCATTGTTCGGGATGGTATGAAACTTCCGGTCCTCCCAGAATTATTCTACATTCAGGTAAAATTTTCTTAATATCTTTCAAAATATTTTGAACTGTTTTTGTATTCCAAATATATACGGAAAAAGCAATAATATCCGGGTTTTTTTTATAAATATCTGATATCAGGTCAATAAGAGTTTGGTTTATGGTGTATTCGCAAATTTGAATATCATAATTCAGATCATTGACGTAAGTTCGTAGATAGTATAAAGCAGGATTTGAGTGCGTCCATCGTGCATTGATTCCAATTAGTAAAATCTTTTTTTTCATATTTATCCTTACTATTTACTGTCTTTACAAAGCTTCTAAGTACTTGGTAAACCGTTGAAACGGTTAAATAAAAAGCTTTATCTCATTAACCACAAACTTAAGTTTGTGGTTAATATAAGGTTATAAATTATTAACCGTTTCAACGGTTTCAAAAATTTCTGAATAATAAAAATTAAAACAAAGGAAAAAGTTACAAAAAAAATACCGGAAAGTTTATCGTACTTCACTTTTTCTTAACCTTCTGAATTTTATTATTGTTCCCAAGACAAACTTGTGAACGACAAAAAGAACCTTCCGAATCTTCGTACATTAGAAAATATGAGAAAAAGGCTTCGGAATGGGAATTCATCTTTCTTCCATTATTCACTACTTTCTATTTCAGCAGAAGACATTTTTTTATTGTTACGGGTTTTCCATCAACTTTGAATTGATAAAGATAGATTCCTGAAGTTATCGAAACATTATTTTCATTCTTTCCTTCCCAAATAAAAGTGTGATTTCCTTGTTTTAGTTTCCCTTTAATCAATGTTTTTACCTTTTGACCTTTGATATTGTAGATTGAAAGTTCGGAATTTGAAGTGTCTTTCATCAATGTAAAGCAAATTGTAGTGGATGGATTAAACGGATTAGGATAGTTTATTAAGTTAGAGATGAGAAGTGAAGTAGGTATTTCATTTTCTTCAGTAGATGAATTAATGGAATTTGGAAGCCATTCTTGATAGTTTATCAAAGCAAGTTGAGCATCATCATTATAATCATAAATTTTTGTAATATTAGTCGGATAGGTCGAATTTTCCATTTCAATTGTGGTTTCTTCACCCCAGTAATTACCTGTAAAATCAATTGGTTGAGAATTATCAGTAAATTGGCAATAGACATCATATTCTTCATTTCCGAAAATATCATTATGATTCATTATCGGAAAAGTAGAACCGGATAATTTTATTCCTCTTGTATCATTATTGATAATCAAATTGTCAGTAAAAGTACAATCTGAATTTGAACAATTCAATGCCGAAGCTTGATAATCTGTATTATTTCCAGTAATCAAATTTCCAGACACATTGCCTGATGACTGTATAAATACAATTCCTGAGCCTTTATCAACACCATAACCAGCATAAGTTATACTTTCTGAAATTTCATTATTAAGAAGCGAACCTGTCCAATTCTCAAGATAAATTCCACCCCCATAAAATGCACCTATATTGTTAGAAATAAGATTATTTTCAATAACTGATGAGGAATTTAGACAATATATTCCTCCACCGTTCATATACTATTCACCCATTGTATTATTGATAATATAATTATTTTTTATCAAAGGAGATGCATCAGTTATCATTACCGGAGGTACTGTTGCATTTCTAATTGTAAAACCGTCTAAAACTGTCGAATTGGTTTCATTATTCTCAAAAATTATTGCTGGCAGATTTTCAGGAGGACTGATAATACAATTTTCCGCTCCATCTGCACTTTCTAAAATAATATTTTTCCCCAAGAAATCAATGCTCTCATTATAAACACCGTCTGAAACGATGATAGTCCAATTATCCTGAGCAAAATTTATCGCTTCATTAATCGTTTCAAAATCCTGTGGGACATAAATAGTGTCCTCTGAAACATCTACCAACCAATTCATGATATTTTCGGGAAGGGGAGCATTTTCAACATTCATTCCCATGTAGTTTAAATCTAAAAGATCACACGTACCTCCAATCAGAATTTTGCCAGCTTCAGATTCTTTTCCAACCAAACATGACAATAAGTCGTGAGTTTCACCTTCTACAAATGAATTCTCATCTCCCAAAATTATTGGACTCCAATTTGCTGAAAAACTGATATATGGTGCAAAATAGATGCAAACTTCTTCTACATTCATAGAGATATTGTTTGATATATCATTTTGTCCAAAATTGTGAAAAATTGGAAAAGTAGGGTCATTTCCCATGTTATTATCCGGATCTTGTATACAGGCATCATTATGAATTGTTAGGTCAAATAATGTTAAAGGTTCTCTATTGCGATCTATGTGGTAAACACCATATTCATAATATTTATAGCTGTCTCGTGCCAAATTTATATTTGAATAAGGAAGTTCAAAAAAAGGTTGATTCTTCATTTTTGAAATATTAATCTCCCACATCCACATTTGACGAATCAGTTCGGAAGGATTTTCACTTAATTCTAACGGGAAAATAGAGTTATAAGCATTATCATCTATCAAATAAAGAGAAAGGAAATCATTATGATTAGTTAGATCAACCATTATTCGCTCTGTCCAGTGATATTTATCAATAAATTCCTCAGCGATTTCTGCGGGAATCCTTCTGTTTTTCATTCCGGTTTTCAAATGTTCATTTAGAGCACTTTTGAAATTGGATTCATTGATTTTGGTTACATTGATAATTTCTTCACTATTACTTTTTAGATTATCTCCATAACCGATTAGGTAAGATTTATTTCCGATAAATTTTGCAATTAGATGTCCGTAAGTAGGATACGGACTTTGATTTTTAATTTTTATCGTTGTTTTTGAAACATCATATCTAATGAATTGCGGTGATTTCGGCATTCCGGTTTCATAAAGAATTTCTGAAAAATCTTCGTTATTAAAAACATTATTCCAAGTATAAGAAGTCAATTTATTTTGAGAAATATTAGCTTTAGGAAGATGATAAGTCGGTGTTCCATCGAATGAAACATTAATATTAACAGGATTTTTAGCATCATAAATTCTTATTACCGGTTTCAAAGCAGCATCAAGTTGAGTATCGTAAATTCCGGCATAATTAAATCCATTTTCTACCCAGTTCTCAATTATTTGTTTTTCATTTGCTGAGTATTCATTAACCTCTCCATAGAAAAAGAAATAAATATTATTCCAAATGCGTATCATTGCAGAAAACTCGGAAATATTCAAACTTTCAAGGAATCCGGGACCACTTCCAATAAGATAATCTAAGGGAATACTCATAGGCCAGCAATTTTGGTCAACGATTTGCCAAATTCCAGACTCAGGATTTTCAATCTCCAGAATTCCTTGAAAAAGTGTGATATGTTCACCATCCGGATTAATCAAATGCATAAAATAATCTTCATTAATATCATAATCATTTGTGACAATATAAAGATTTTCCATATCATCAGTAACTGTGAATTCGCTTACATAAATTGAATCATTTATGGGAAATGAACCTTCTTGGATAACATTATCAATCGGAAAATAATTTTCGTCAATTTTCACAATTTCATATTGGGGAAATTTTTCCTGTAATTCATCCACATAATTAAATCCGTGAACGCAATCTACCGCTACTTTCGGTAAACTGAAAAGATTTGTAAATAAAACCGGTATAAGTAATAAAAATAAGGTTCTCATAGTTCCTCCTAAATATGGTTTCTCAAAGTTTTTAACAGATAAATTTGTTACGAAGTTTGTTTTTTTAACCTGCTCTTCAGCATTCCCAAGAAGAACTTGGGAGCGAGAATCGCTAAAACTACAATAGACAATATTTTTTTTCTAATGATAAATATTAAATAACTATTGCAAATTTATACGTCAATACTTTTTTACAAAATATTAAACAATTTATTGCTAATTTATATTCCTGCTTTATATTTTATAGAAAAAATTTATATGGAGTTCAAAATGGAAAAAATTAATGTAAATAATCTTCAGGAAAAACCGGAAGATAAAAGATTGCGTGAGAATTTGGAAAGAATTAAACATAAGCTTATCGTGATAAGTGGAAAAGGCGGTGTAGGGAAGAGCACAATTGCTGTAAATGTTGCCCATGGTTTGGCAAAAGCAGGAAAGAAAGTTGGTGTATTAGATGTGGATATTCACGGACCATCAATTGCAAAAATGTTAGGGATTGAAGGGAAAAGATTACTTTTGAGTAAAGATGAAAAATTTCCAGCTCCAATTATGGTGAACGAAAACCTTTATGCCCTCACAATTGCCACTTTGATAGAAAATCCTGATGAACCGATAATTTGGCGGGGACCGTTGAAAATCGGAGCAATTAAACAATTTATGCAGGATATTACTTGGCCAGAACTTGATTATCTGATTATAGATTCTCCTCCCGGAACAGGTGATGAACCACTTTCCGTTATACAAACTTATAAAAAAATTGATGGTTCGATAATCGTTTCCACACCACAGGATATAGCGTTACTCGATGCCCGTAAAACTATTAAATTTTCTCAAAAAATGAATGTTCCCGTTGTTGGAATTGTGAAAAATATGAGTACTTTTGTTTGTCCTCATTGTGGAGAAGAGATTGATATTTTTCAAGGATTGGGCGTAGAAAAAGCAGCGAGAGATTTTAATATTGATATTTTAGGAAAAATTCCGTTAGATAGAAAAATTGTAGAATCAGGAGATTTAGGAAAACCCTATCTCTCTGAATTTGCTGAAAATGCTTCTGCTAAAGAATTTGAAAAAGTTGTTGAGAAGATTATCGAAAAAGTTGAAAAATAGAATTTAATACAATCACAGCATTTTTATTTAAACCTTCTGGTTTTTAATATATTTATTAAGATTTCAGAAGGTTTTTTTATTTATTTTTCCCCGGAATCATCTTTAAAAACTAGCAAACAGAAATTACCTTTACAAATATTCATTATTAAAATATGCAACTTTTAATAAAAAATAACTAATGTTTTAAGGATGTAAATTATGAAAAAGACAATTCAATTACTTGTTTTATTTGCTTTATTGCTAACATTTCTCTTTGCTGATCCTCCTCCAACTTTTGATCTCCGTGATGTTGATGGAGAGAACTTTGTAACATCTGTAAAAAATCAATTGGGTGGAACTTGCTGGACCCATGGTGCTATGGCTGCAATGGAAGGAAACTTGATGATCAACAATGTTTGGACAAGTTCAGGTGAAATAGGAGAACCGAATTTAGCCGAATATCATCTGGATTGGTGGAACGGATTCAATCAGCACTTTAATCAAGATATTACACCACCGGATGGAGCAGGATTGGAAGTTCACATGGGGGGAGATTATCGTGTGACTTCTGCATATCTTTCCCGTGGTGAAGGTGCTGTTCGTGATATTGACGGGCAATCATATGATACTCCTCCAGATAGATTTAATCCTGATTACCATTATTTTTATCCAAGAAATATTGAGTGGTTTATTGCAGGAGAAGATCTTAGCAATATTGACACAATCAAAAATAAAATTATGGATGAAGGTGTTCTGGGAATATGCATGTGCTATGATAATGCTTTTATGAATGGAGAATATGAACATTATCAACCTGCTTCGAGTGATATGCTTCCAAATCATGCAATTTCAGTGATTGGCTGGGACAATTTTCGTGAAACCCAAGCACCTCAACCCGGAGCATGGCTTGTAAAAAACAGTTGGGGAGAAGATTGGGGTTATGATGGCTATTTCTGGATATCATTTTATGATAAACATGCCTGTCAAGAGCCGGAAATGGGAGCTATCTCTTTTCAAGATGTAGAACCATTTGCCTATGACAATGTCTATTATCATGATTATCACGGATGGCGAGATACGATGTCTGAACCTGTGGCTGTTTTCAATAAATTCGTTGGAGTTGGAGGAGAGATTCTAAACAGTGTGAATTTCTTTACAGCTACAGATGATGTTGATTTTGAAATAATAATTTATGATGATTTCATTGATGGAACATTGCAAAATGAGTTCTCATCTATAAGTGGAACAATTGAGTTTACCGGTTTTCATACGATTGATTTGAATACAACAGTTCCAATCACCGAAAATGATGATTTTTATATCTATTTGTTACTTTCTGATGGTGGTTATCCTATAGATCGTACTTCTGATGTTCCTGTACTTTTAGGAGCTTCTTATCGCACAATTGTAGAATCTTCGGCGAATCCTGATGAAAGCTATTATCAAAATAATTCAAGTTGGAATGATCTTTATGGTTATAGTTTTACGGATGATATGTGGAATGGGACAGCAAACTTCTGTTTGAAAGGTCTTTCCGTTAAAACAGGATTAAAAGTAACTCCCAATGATAGTTTCAATATTAATGGGGATGTTGGTGGTCCATTCAATCCGGAAAACAAAACTTATACTTTAGAAAACAAAAGTTCTTATGAAATAAACTATGAAGTTACTTATAATCCAGAGATGAATTGGATTACACTTCCAAATAATTCCAATGGAGTATTACAATCGAATGAAACTATCGAAGTTACAATTTCCATTAATGAAAATGCAAATATTCTCGCAGAAGGAGCTTATATTTCTAATCTTCAATTTGTGAATACGACAGATCATCTCGGAGATACAAATCGTGATGTTATTTTAAATGTTGGAGAAGCTTCATTGATCTATGAATGGAATTTTGATACTAATCCCGGCTGGGTTGCAGAAGGAGATTGGGGCTTTGGACAACCGACCGGCGAAGGTGGTCAACATGGTTCCCCTGATCCGACAAGTGGATTTACAGGTGATAATGTTTATGGGTATAATCTTAATGGTGATTATCCGAATAATTTATCTGAAACAAATCTAACTACAAATCCGATCGATTGTACAAATCTTTATAATGTCCATTTGAAATTCCAAAGATGGCTCGGGGTAGAACAACCAACTTACGATCATGCTTATGTAAAAGTGAGTAATGATGGTATTGATTGGACAACAGTTTGGGGAAATGAAGCTGAAATTGCTGATAATGAGTGGACTTTAATTGATCTTGATATTTCTGAAATAGCCAATAATCAACCAAATGTTTTTGTACGTTGGACAATGGGATCTACAGACGAAGGTTGGACTTATTGTGGTTGGAATATTGATGATGTTCAGATTTTTGCTTTGAATGGAGAAATTACTTTAACTACTAATGATATTATTGAAAACCCGATCAAACTATTAGGAAATTACCCGAATCCATTTAATCCAGAAACAACAATATCTTTTGAAATCACTAATTTACATAAATTTGCACGAATTGAAATCTTTAATATCAAAGGACAGAAGATAAGAGAATTACGAATTACGAATTACGAATTAGGAATGAATTCGGTAGTTTGGGATGGCAGGGATCAAAATGATAATCCTGTAGCTTCCGGAGTATTTTTCTATAAACTTACAGTCGATAATTTTGAGAGAACTAAGAAAATGTTACTTTTGAAATAGTAAAATGTAGAGCAATTATCCCTAATTGCATATTTTTGATTTTGGAGTAATTCAACTGTGTTGAATTTTAGGTTGGAACAGCTTTTCTTTCATGTTTTTCTAATGTATGAAAATTCGGAAGGTTAAAAAAGAAGTATTATATATAAAACTTTTCGAATCTTTAATGAAAGAATATTTCTGATAAAAGCTTCGGAAAGGTAATAGAATAAATTAAATCACAATGTAGAACAATTTTTCAAAATTGCTACTAAACACAGCATTGGAATGTATATCTACCAAAAAGGATCAATGAAAGAGATACAAGAAATTACCATTTCACCATTAAAAGCTAATGTGATGGCGTTGGTAATTGTTATGCCATTTTTAGTTGTTTTTTATTTACCGTTTTTATTTATCTATGGTAAAGAGAAAATTTTACAAGGGTTTTTAAAATTAGATTTAGTATTTCTAGTTTATTTTTTAATAGCAATTATTCTCCACGAACTAATTCATGGGATAACTTGGTCATTGCATTGTAAACATGGATTCAAATCAATAAAGTTTGGAATAATATGGAAATTTGTAACTCCTTATGCTCATTGTAAAGAAGTATTAAAGGTAAATCATTACATTTTTGGAACTGCAATGCCAGGGATTATTTTAGGAATTTTGCCTGTTATATTAGGCTACATTTTACAAGATTCTTTTATATTATTCTTCGGTTTGATATTTATCTTAGCAGCCGGTGGAGATTTTTATATGATCTGGCTTCTTCGTAATATAAAAAAAGAGTTTTGG
Source organism: Candidatus Cloacimonadota bacterium (assembly GCA_021108315.1). GTDB lineage: Bacteria > Cloacimonadota > Cloacimonadia > Cloacimonadales > TCS61 > JAIORE01. The sequence continues at coordinate 16,183 of JAIORE010000113.1, read as the reverse complement.
ATTGCTGATCATCCTAATAAAATTGGTTGTATAGTTATTGAGAGGAGCGAGGAGATAGGGAAAAGGTAAAAGTAAAAAGATAAAAGTTGAAAGGTTAAGAGGAGAAGGTAGATGCTTTCGCCTTTTACCATTAACCTTTCAACTTCTCTTTCGTTTCTAATTTCTAATTCAGTTTACTGGAGTTTCGATGTTTCTTAAGCAAAATATATATTTTATCAAAAAAGTAATCACTTTCAAACGATTCTGGAATACACTAATAGCATTTTCCGCTTATCTGTTTTCACTAATTTTCCGAAAAGTGATAGTTTGGGGCTATCCTCCAATCTTATTTATTGAACCAACTGATATTTGTAATTTGAAGTGTCCTTTGTGTCCCAGTGGAAATGGCACTTTAAAGAGAGCAAAAGGGTACATGAGCTTGTCTGTTTTTAAAAAAGTTATTGATGAAAGCAAAGATAAAACTTCTTTACTGGTTTTATGGAATCAAGGTGAGCCATTCTTGAATAAAGATTTTCTGGAAATGGTACGATATGCCTCTGATCACAAACTTTTCTCTTTGGTTTCCACAAATGCAAATATAATGCCTGATGCAGAAGAATTGGTAAAATCCGGTTTGGATTCTCTAATTATTTCAATAGACGGAGCAACGCAGGAAACTTATAATAAATATAGAGTTAATGGTGATTTGGAAACCGTGATTTCAAATGTGAAGAAGATCGTTGTAGCCAAAAGAAAACTCAAAAGTATCACTCCTTTTATAAATTGGCAATTCTTGGTAATGAAACATAATGAACACGAACTTGAGGAGATTAAAAAAATTGCAAAAGAAACTGGAGTTGATAATGTAATTTTCAAAACAGTACAAATTTACCAAAAAAGTGATATTAAAGAATTTTTACCAATAAACCCTAAATTCAGAAGATATAAAATAGAGGGAGATAACTTTGAATTGAAGTTTGGAGTGAAGAATAGATGTTATAGAATTTGGACTAAGCCGGTGGTAAATTGGAATGGTGAAATGTCTATTTGTTGCTTTGATAAAGATATTGAATTTTCGGTAGGGAATATTAATGATGAATCTTTAATAAAAATCTGGAAAAATGAAAAATTTAACAAAGTTAGAAAACAAATATTAAAAGAGCGAAGTGCTATTCCACTTTGTAGAAATTGCGGAGAAGGGGTGAAGTTAGAGATTGAGAGAAAAAATGTATAATCTTGAATTTTCAAACTAACTCAAAAAGACAATATAAAAATCTCAATTTGTGTAAATAATCACTCATTGTGTAATTTTATTCTCATTAAATTGATAAACATTTGTTTAGTAAGCAAGAAACATCACAACAATTTCCTTAAAAGCAATATCTACAGATTGATAAACAAAAACATTACAAACGGAATACAGGTTGCATTAAAAAATAAATAATTGATCAAAAAATCTTTAATTATTCACAAAAACATTTGGGGGAATAATGAAAACTGTATTTATTGAATTATTATTATTGTTATTGATTTCTGTTTTATCTGCACAAACTTACATATCTGCCGGAGATGTATCCGGCATTTGGACTTTGACAAATTCACCATACTATATTGACGGAGAAATTGAAATTCCAGATGGAGAATCTCTGACAGTAGAACCAGGAGTTTTTATCGAATTTCAAGGACACTATGAATTTCAAATACAAGGACAAATACTTGCCGAAGGAACAGAGGTTGATTCAATCTATTTTACCATTAATGATACAACCGGATTTTCAAATTATAGTTCAAATGCAGGGAGCTGGGGTAGCTTTGAATTTCAGCAAACTCCTGCTACAAATGATTCTTCAAAATTCGAATATTGCCAGATTGAATATGCAAAATCTGATGGAACAGGTGGAGCTTTTGAAGTTAGAAATTTTTCTAAATTGAGTATTAAACATTGCAAAATATGTAATAATGCTGCAGATTACGGAGGAGCGATTTATGGAGGTGCTTCCCACATTGTTATTTCTGATAATATTATTTCAAACAATCTTAATAGTTTGTGTTTTGGTGTTTCAAATATTTTGTTTACAAACAATATTGTTTCAAATAATTATACTGTGGAAGAAGATGGGATTGATTGTGCTGGTTTATACTGTTCAGGAAATAGCAATCCAATGATAATAAATAATTTATTCTATAATAATTTTAGTCAATCTGGAGGAGCTCTAAAATTTGCTTTTTATACCGATCCTATCATAGTAAACAATCTCATCATAAATAATCAAGCTCGTAAGGGGGGAGCAATATATTTATCTTCTGAATGTACAGGAAGTATTATTAATAATACAATATGCGGCAATCAAGCGGATTATGGTGGTGGAATCTATTGTGGAGATGTTTACACTGATTTTGAAAATAATATTGTCTGGAATAATTCAGCAGAAGTATCGGGTGATCAAATACATATTTTTCAACTTCATAATGATATTGTTCCAAGTTTTTCATATTGCAATATTATGGGAGGAATTGAATCATTTGGAAATGGAGGATATTATGTTTTTAATGGAATTTATGAACAAAATATTGATGAAAATCCCTCATTTTCAAATGAAACTGAACCACTTTATTCTCTATTAGAAATCTCTCCTTGTATAGTTGCCGGAAATCCTGATACCACAGGGTTTTTCTTACCGGATTTTGATTTTGTCGGGAATCCCAGAATTATTAACGGAAGAATTGATATTGGTGCTTATGAATATCAGGGGGAAGTGATTTTTGTTTTACCTTTGAGTTTTGATCCGCAATCCGGTTCATTTAATAGTTCTGTTTCGGTTTCAATAAGTACAGAAACTGAGAATGTAAATATTTATTATTCCCTTGATGGTAGCGTTCCGGATGAAAATTCAATTCAATATCAGCAACCTGTTATGATTCAAGAAACAAGTATGTTAAAGGCTCGAGCTTATAAAGATGGATTTGAACCGAGTATTATTACCAGTGGAATGTATCATATTTTGCAAGATACAATTTATGTTAATGTAAACGGAAGCGGTAATTTCGAAACCATTTTAGAAGCAATCTTATTGGCAGTTGATGGAAATACAATTCTTATTGCAGATGGATTATATTCCGGAAATTGGAACCAGAATTTAAATTGGGATGGAAATGAAAAACACTTGATTATTAGATCTGTAAGCGGTCCTGAAAATTGTATTATTGATTGTGAGGGAGCAGGAGCAGGATTTCGTTTTGAAAATTCAAATCAAACAAATTCAGATCATATTGAAGGAATAACGATTAAAAATGGATTTAATCGGGGGATTATTTGTGAAAATGCTTCTCCAACAATTTTCAACTGCATAATTAAAAATAATAATGGAGGAATTTCATTATTGGATAGTGATTCTAAAATTATAAATAATGTCATTAAAAATAACACATTAGTGCCTGCTATGTATCCACATTGGATATCCGGTGGAGGTATTTTTATTTCGGGAGGAAGTCCATTTGTTTTCGGAAATAAAATTTTTCAAAATATTTCATATACAGACGAGATTGAATCAATGGCTCGGGCAGGAGGAGTATCTATAAATAATTCAAACTGCATTTTGAGAAATAACCTGATTAAACAAAATATGTCTTCTCATTCTCCAAGTGGTGTGGATGTTTTCAATTATTCTACTTGGGATTATCACACAATAATAGAGAATAATACTGTTTTCAATAATAATGCTCCAAGTTCTAGTGGAATCAGAGTTAGATGCAATACAATTGTGAGGAATAATATAATCAGTGAAAACTCTGATATTGGAATTTCTGGTTATTCCAATGAACCGGATTTACAAATTGAAAATAATAATGTTTGGGGGCATAACCAGAATTATTTAAATTGTCCAGAAGGAGTAGGGGATGTTTCTTGGGGAACTAATAATAATGGAACAGCTTGTGATGAGTTTTACAATATTACGGAAGAACCTTTATTTGTTTCAACAATGGATGGAGATTTTTACCTTTCGCAAATAGCAGCTGGTCAAGATGTTCAGAGTCCTTGTGTCGATGCTGGTTCAGGATTTCCAAATGATTATAATTTGATGAACCATACAACAAGAACTGATCTGGTTTGTGATGATGATTTCGTTGATATCGGATTTCATTATTGGGGAGAGCAAGTGAATATAACAGAATCAAATATCAGTTCTTCAACTATCTTTTTTCTAAGAAATTATCCTAATCCATTCAATCCAAGTACAACAATTTCTTTTGAATTAGTAAAACCAGTGGGTTATGAAATATCGATCTATAATATCAAAGGGCAGAAAGTTTTTAGTCACAAAGAGTGTTCACAAAATGTGAAAGTGGGTATAAATGAATTTGTTTGGAATGGGAAAAACCTGAATAAAAAGAGTGTTCCCAGCGGTGTATATCTGTATCGGATCAAAACGAATGGATATTCAAAAGTTAAACGAATGATTTTGTTGAAGTAATTGATTTTGGAAATTTGAGAAAAGAAACAGATGCAAAAGAGATTAAAAGCAAATAATAAAAGAAGTTTACTGTATATCTGATTAAAATTATGAAACCAAATAACCATCCAATAACTGGATTTATCCTCGCTGCTGGAGAAGGAACGAGGTTACGACCCTATACACTAAACAAACCCAAAGCATTAGTTCCAATATGTGGAATATCACTATTGGAAAATGCGGTTCAAAGTTTGTCAAATTCCAATGTCCCAAACATCATAATAAATACAAATTATCTTTTTGAACAGATTGAATCAGAAATAGAAAGATTAAAAAAGATAGTAGACCTTCCTATTTTTATCTCTCGTGAAGAGAAATTACTCAATACTGGAGGAGGACTTCGTAAAGGATTGGAATCAATACATTCAACTAATACTATTCTTGTTCACAACGTAGATATCATAACAAATTTTCCTTTAAATGAGCTAATAAAATTCCACAAAAAAAATAAAAAAATAGCAACAATTCTCTTGATACCAAATCAAGGTCCTTGTACTGTAAAATTAGATAAAAACAACAATATTCTATTGTTCCGAGAAAAAAGTAATGATAAATATTATACATATTCCGGGATTTATATTTTTGAGAAAAGGTTACTGGAATTTTTGCGAGATGATGAAGCTCCTGATATTATTCACGCGATGCAAGACGCTATAAAATCAGGAGAAGAGATTTTTGGATTAGTTGCAAGTCAAAAATATTACTGGGATGATCTTGGTTCTGTAAATACTTATATTGAAGCACATTGGGAAGTTAAACAAGCAAATTGGGAAAAGCAACCTTGTATGAAAAAAGCAATTTCTATTCAAAAAGAAAGAACAGCAAAGCTTATCGAAAGTGGTGTTTCAATAACTGGTGCTATCGGAATTGGTGAAAATATAAAGATTAGAACAGGTTCATCACTACACGATTGCATTATTTGGGATAATGCTAATATCCAAGAAAAATCAATATTTTCTACTGGAGTAATTGAATCCACTAAGAATTATACTTGTGTAAATACTGATTCACCAATTCCTGATGAACGTATTATAAAAACAATCGGAAAAAATCTAGCTGAAATTATACTTAAACCTCTATCAGAGCAAGGAAGCGATCGAATTTATAGAAGAATGATTGTATCAGAAAACAAATCTTATATTTGGATGAAATATTCTTCTAAAAAAGCAGAAAATCATAGTTTTGTTACCAACGCTTTCTTCTTGGAACGAATTGGGATTCGAGTTCCAAAAATTCTGATACATCTCGTTGATAGTAAAGAGATTCTATTGGAAGATCTTGGTGATGTAAGGTTATTCGAAATTGAGGATAATAAAGAAAAAGTGGAAATCCTTGTGGAATCTATCAAGATGATTGCTAAGCTTCACACTTTTGGAAAAAGAGAGTATTCCAAACGTTCAATTCCTCTACAAGAATCGTTTAATGAAAAACTTTATAAATGGGAACGAAATTATTTTAGGGAAATGTTGTTAGAACCAGTTTTTCAATCATCAGAGCTATGGACAGATAATATTAATGATGAATGCATCAAAGGACAAAATCTATTGCATAAATGCCCGCAAACTATTTTGCATAGAGACTTTCAGAGTGCAAACATAATGATAAAAAATGGATTGCCATATTTTATAGATTTTCAGGGAATGCGAATGGGTGTTTCCGTTTATGATGTTGCTTCACTTTTGTATGATCCGTATCTTTGTTCAAAATCAGATACTCGAGAATATTTATGGAATATTTATGTAGAAGAAATTCGCAAACTCAAAGGATGGATTCCTACTAAAAAGGTTTTAATTGCATCTGCTGTACAGAGATTATTACAAGCTTTGGGTGCTTATGGAAAATTGTCCCGAAAAGATGGGAAATTATGGTACAAACAATTTATAGAATCTGGCTTAATAATGTTGAAAGAATCCACAAGTAATAATGAAGATTATAATAATCTAAATTATCTTACAGATATTTTACTGAAAAATAGTGAGTTTTAGGAGAAAAAATGAAATTACAGAAAACAGTATTTATGGTATTATTCTTGATATTATTGAGTTTGTTATTTTCAGAGGAAACAAATTATTTAAGAGGTGTTATTACTGATGAAAGAGATAATCTTCTTATTTCTAATATCAGTATAACAATAGAAGGAACAAACAAACAAGTTTTTACTTCTCAAAATGGTAATTACATTATAGAAAATATTCCTCACGGTTTTTACAAAGTAATCTCTGATCATGAAGTACAACCTTCAATGTTTAATCTCAAAGAAATGCGGAATAACTATTTAGATTTTATTATAAAAAACCTTGATTTGAATAGCAAGGATATTGACGTTATAACTTTTGGTAATGAAAGTATGTTAAAGTTGAATTATCAGATAAATATTGTTCTAAAAAAACTTGATGAATCATCTTCAAGAAAATTAAAGGGGAATTTAGAAGGGATTGTTATTGATAGAGAAACACATGAAATTGTTCCATTTGCTAGTGTTTATATTGATGGCACGAGAATAGGTGCTCAAACTGATAAAAACGGTAAGTTTTTAATAGAAAATATTCCGATAGGTAAGTATAATTTCACTTGTAACCAAATGGGATTTGATGAAATAATCAAATATGGGGTTAAAATCTATCCTGAGTTAACAAACTTTGTTTTGATAAAACTTAATAAATCTAGTCTTATTGGCGGTGGACATTGGGATTTAGATCCTTATTATTTTTATAGATTGGCAATAATCAGTGGAACAGTATTTGATGAAAATTTCAATATTATTGCTGATGCAAATATCTCTTTTGATAATAAGATAATCAAAGGTAGAACAAACAAGTGTGGAGAGTTTAGATTTGAATTGTACACGAAAGAAAATAAAGACTTTTTAGTTTCTCATACTAAATATCCTGTTTTTAGGCAAAGATTTAATATTACCTTTGATGAAACTAAAGATTATAGTAATCTGGATGTAGATGTTTTTTGGAAGAACACTGAAATAGTAATTGATTCTACTTTTTTAAAGCAGAAAAAACAAAAATTACTTGAGTTATACAAGAATACTTCCTATAAAAAATATAGAAGAAACTTTTCATACCAAAATACTAAAAATTCATATAAAACAAATGATATTCATAATAGCAATATAGAAAGTATAATAAATAACTTTAATTTCGATTATCCACTTCATAAAGATCATTCAGTAAGTATTTTTAACGAAGCTGGAGTTTGTCCTTGGAATGATGAATTGATTTTATTGCGAATTGGTATTCAAGGTAAACAAAGTGAAAATATACTTAAAAAAAGGAAGAACTTAGTATTCATCATTGATGTCAAAGAGATTGAAAAGAATATTGAAGATTTTACTGTTTTTAGAGATGAATTTTATAAATTTATTCAAACCCTAAATTCAAATGATAAAATTACAGTTTTTTTAAGAGACGATTACGAATATCCATTTATAGAAAATATCAAAGCATCAAAAGTGAAAAAAATTATAAAAAAAATAGATAAAATAAATTCAAAATGGGTATCAACTTTTATAAATTCAAAAGAAATTGTACGCAAGGAAATTCTGAAATTCGAGAAGAGATGTTCTGTTAAGTATGATAATAGACATGATGCGATAAGGAGATCAATATTAAAGCTTCATCATAATCAAGATTTGGATGAATTAGCTACCAAATATAGTGTAATGAATTACCTTTATAATAATTGCAATCCAGATGAGTTCAATCTTGTTGTCAGCGTTTGCTTTGAAAATAGAGTTTTCCAGCTTGATTCAGTTAAAATTATAGAATCTATAAAAAGAATCAGGGAAAATGTGACTTTTATTGACTTTACTCAAGTAGCTACAATCGAAAAGAGAAAATTTTCTTCTAACTGGAAAAAACCAGAAGAATTAGAATCTATTTTCAATAATCTTTTAGAAAAAAATGAACTTATTGCAAAAGACTTAAATTTTACTATTCATTATAATGCTGATTCCTGGGGAAAAGAAGCTGAACAAGCAAAAGAACTTGTTGTTAACACTGAAATGAAAACCAACTTTCAATATTCATATTTGTTTGAATTAGAAAAAAAACTATTTACCAAAGATGAAATCGGAATTCTTAAACTTTCCTACTTTGACCCGGTTTCATTTAAAAGAATTGATGTAAACCAACCAATTATTTTATCAGATGATCTTTTAGATGATTTTTATTTTACTTCGGCAGTTGCTGAATTTAAAAATAATAGTAAACCGAATTATAATCGAATAATAGAATTTGCAGAGAAGAACAAAGGCAATAGTAAAAAACGGCAAAAATTTATTGATTCAGTTTATAAAGATTGGAGATACAAACAGAAAATATCCCAAGACAAACTACCTAAAATACATTTTAAAATTGATTGATCCTGTTTCAAGGAGAGCAAAATATGAAAAATCTAAAAATCATTTTTATATTTATGGCTATCATTTTAGTTTCCAATTTATTTGCCGAAGAAACAGGGAATTTAGCTGGAATAGTTTTCAAATTAAATCATACAAAAGTCCCATTTGCTAGGGTTTTTGTAAAAGGAACCGGATTGAGTGCAGAAACTGACAAAAACGGAGAGTTTTTAATAGAAGATATTCCCGTTGGAAGATATAGCGTTAGCTGCCGAAAGAAAGGGTTTATACGCTTTTATAAGCATAATGTAGATATTTATCCGGATCTTACAAATTTCATTAGCATAAAATTCCAACATATATATCAACAAGGAACCTCTATGTGTACTTTATACAACTACAAATTTAAGCAATTAGCAAAAATATCAGGAACTGTATTTGATCAGGATTTTAGTGTTATTTCCGATGCAAAAGTGTTAATAAAGAATACAGATTTACAAAATATTACAGATAAATACGGTAAATACGAATTTGTATTGTATACTGAAGGTAGCAAAGAATTGATTGTTTCAACAGATGATTATCCTGATTATAGTTATAAATTTGATGTTACGAGTAATAATTCCTTTGGCACTAGTAGATACAATGTTGATGTTTTTCTTGGAAATGAAAAAATCGTTATTGATTCTACTTTTCTGAATAAAAAAAAGCAGGGTTATATTAAATGGATAGAAAATATACGTTCCCCAAAAAATAAGTGGAAATTTTTTGGGAGTATGGCTCCCAAACATACAAGTTTAAATAGTAAAAAATTTAACATAAATCATTATGACTTTGATTATCCGATTCCAAAAGAAAATTCTATAAGTATATTTAATGAAGCTGGAATAAATCCTAGAGATGATGAAAGCATATTTATAAGAATTGGTATTCAAAGCAAAAATAAATTACGTATGATGAAAAAGAAAAATTTTGTCTTTATTATTGAAATAAAAGAATTGGAAAAACATCTTGAATATTTTAATTTTTTTAAACATGAATTTTATAAATTCATCAAAACACTTGATAAGGATTGTAATATCACAATTTTTTTAAGGGATGATTACGAATATCTATTTTTGAAAAATATCAAAGCATCAAATTCTAAAAAAATTATCCAAAAAATAGATGAAATAAATCCAGATTGGGCTCGAAAATTTATTAAATCAAAAGAAAACTTGGTTAAAAAGATTGAAAAATTTGAAAAAGAACAGTCTAAAAATGCTGACAAAATTTATAAAATAAATTATAATCACTATAAGATCTACGAATTAAAAAAATCTTTGTACAAAATGCATAATGAACAAAATTTTGATGAACTTGCTGTCAAATATAAAGTTATGCACTATCTTTATGAAAACTATGATCCTGAAGCACTAAATCTTGTAATAAGTATTAGGTTTTGGATAAATGAACTTCAACTTGATACGGTAGAAATAATTCAATCCCTAAAAAAAGCCGAAGAGAAGAAATCATTTATTAATGATATCTACACAGCTCAGATATACCGTTGGGACATTTTTTTTGACCAAGGGAAAACTCCTGAATATACGAAATCAATAATTGAGAGGTACTTATTCTACAACGATATCATTGCAAAAGATGTAGATTTTACTATTCATTTTAATTTCGATAATCAGGGAAAAGAAGTTGAACAGGAAAAAATTCTAGCTTATAATCATGAGATGAAATCTAACTTTCAATATTCATATTCAATTAATTTGAAAAAAAATCTATTCAGAAATGATGAAATTGGTGTTCTTAAATTATCTTACATTGATCAGGTTTCTTTTGAAAGAATTAGTATTAATCAACCAATTATTTTATCAAAAACTGTTTCTGATGAGTTTTATTTTACATCGACAATTTATGAAATAATCAATAATCATAAACGGGATTTTAAAAGTATAATAGATTTTGCAGAAAAAAGGAAAGACAATAGTGATAAATGGCAGATAATAATTGATGCTATTAATGAAGATCCGAGATATAAAAGACAGTTAAATCGAAAAAAAAGGAATTCAACAGAGCTAAAAATAAAATTTGATTGATTTATTTCATAGAGTTCAAAATTGATTTATTAAATTTAGGAGATAATACAATTCTAAATAATGATAAAAAAGACTAAAACTAATTCTACAAAAAAATATTTACCTCTATTGTTGTTTTCAATTACAATAATAGCATCTATTTATCTTGGTAATAATTGGATTCAAATTACAACATATAATATAACTTCAAGTAAATTACCAAATGATTTTCATGATTTTAAAATTTTACAAATTTCGGATTTGCATAATAAAAAATTTGGTAAAGACAACAATATTTTGACCAATAACATAAAAAAGATTAAACCGGATATTATATTAATTACCGGCGATTTAATTGATTACAAAAAAAGTGATATAAATATTGCCATAAAACTAATTTCTCAAATAAAGGAAATTGCTCCCATATATTTTGTAAATGGGAATCATGAATGGTGGTCTGGAAAAGCTAAAAAATTAGAGAACAAATTAATTGAGGAGAATGTAACAATTCTCAATAACAAAATAATATCTATTTCAAGGGGAAAATCTGAAATCGTTTTAATCGGAGTTGATGATCCGGAAGGTTTTTCTTCTCATAATGAGTACATTAATAAACTGAAGGAATTATCTAATGAAAAATTCTCAATTCTCTTGTCTCATAGAGCAGAGGATTTTGCTTTATACGTAAAAAATAATTATGATATTGTTTTCGCAGGACACGCTCACGGTGGACAAATAAGAATTCCGTTTATTGGCGGATTAGTTTCCCCCAATCAAGGTTTTTTCCCGGAATTTACATCTGGAATACATGAAAAAGGTAATACAAGAATGATAATAAGTAGAGGACTGGGAAACTCAATTATTCCGGTTAGAATTTTTAATAGACCGGAATTGGTTGTTGTAAATATAAGAACAGATATTAGATAAAATCCAAAATTAAGGAGATTCAGATGAAAATAAAAAAAAGAAGAGAGCTAATATTAATACTATTTTTTATTTTAATCATAGCAATATTCAGTGGATGTAGCACTGTACAAACTCATTTGTCTACGAGTATTAATCACTATCAAGGTGGAAAAACACTAGGAAAAGACAATGGCAGAGCCGGATTGGCGTTTAGTGCCGGACAGTTTATTGTAACAAAAGTAAAACCAATAATTCCAGAAGTTGGTTCTGATGATGATTTTAGATTTGATGTGGAAACCAAAAAATCTAAAAGACCGATGTTGAACGTCTTTTTTCAACTTGGAATATTAGATAGGCTTGATTTCATTGGAGAAGGATATATCTCCATAGAAGGATCTATCTTTTTGATGAGTATTGGAGGAAGGTGTAATTTAAAATATCAAATAAATGATTTGAATTCGAGATTTGGAATTTCTCTCATGCCGGGAATAGGTTATTCAGATGGTTTAAATGGTTCAACTAGCTCCTCGGGAACAGATATTCCAACTCCATTAAGGTATTCAACCAATCTCAATGCATCTTCTAATGCAATTTCATTGGAATTTAATGTACCTATGAGTTACGATATTACAAAAGATGTTGCAGTTCATTTCGGATTAAATCTTTCCAAATATTATTACAATGTCTATTCATCCTATAGCAGTAGCGGAAGTAGTTCGGGTTCATTTAATGAATCTAATAAATTCTCTGCTATCTATTTCAATCCTGGATTTTCTTTTGGTTTCAGGTTTAATAATACTTACCCAGAAGTAAGAATTGATTTTGTTGATGACGATTATGTTATCTATTTTGGACTAGCTTTTAAATTTGATAAGAATAGTGATAAAAAGTGAATAACTAATAGTGAATAATGAATAATGAGGAAGAAATAAAATTAAATATTTTCTCGCAAAGACGCAAAAGTGTTAGAATGCAGAATATATTTAATTTTCTTAAAGGTAGAAAAGGGGAAAAATGAAAACAAAAAATAAAATGTTTTGGCTTTTACAAATAATTATTTTAACTATTATTTGTATTGTCGGATGTGATGGTAATGACAATCAGCCAAATATGGAATATATTTATCCGTTAGCTATAGGAAATAGTTGGCAATATGAAAAAACTTATAAATTAAATTTTGATTCATTAGCTACAAAATATGGTTTATCTGATACGACATATTATTCTTCCGGTTTAGTAGAAATTGTTAATTATGAAGTAATTTTTGATACACTTGAAGTTTTTAATCTGAAATCAACAATTAATGAAGAAGGTAATATTTCAGTAGGTTATGAATATTACAATAATATTGATAATGCTTTATTTGATTACGGTTATACAAGTCCAAAAATGATAACTCCCAAAACAGAGCAGAAATATTCATATATTATGTTCAGAAATAAGAGATTCAATAATGTTAGAGAAGTTCTTAATTGGGTAAAAAAAAGGTGCTCTAATAACGAATTTTCAAGGGAAGACAGTATCAATTACGACCCTGTAAAATCTTTAGAATATCCGTTAAAAAAAGGTAAGCAATGGATTTTTAGAACTGAGCCTTGGGGAATGGATAAAAAAGTTTTAGGATGGGAAAAAGTTGATGTTGCGGCAGGAAAATTTGATTGCTGGAAAATTCAATTTTTATATACAGATGAAGATTGGAATATTGAGATTATTTTTTATGATTATATTTCAGAAAAAGGTTTTGTAAAACGGATTGTAAAAATTAATGGTTTGAATTGCTATGATGAAAATGGTGAGTTTTTGGGATATGTAGATACTATTGAGGAAACAATTTTAATTGACTATGAGATCAAATAAATACATTTTTACTAATTAATAATATCGTTTAATTTTATCATTTTGCGGTGAATTTTCTTTGATTCTGGCTTGTCTAGATTAGGAGTAACCATGAAAATAATAAAATTCCTCTTACCAACAATATTTTTTCTGATCCTTGCTTGTTCTTCTAATAACTACATCAAGAGTTTAGGGATTTTCCATACCGGAATCAATCTCTATGAATGTGGAGAAAAAGAGGTTAGAAAAGAAAACCGTGAATATAAAAATTCCTGTAATAAATCTGAAACAAGATATATCTATTGGGAAATGAATTTTGTAAGTGGGAATTTGTCTAAAGACCTTAGTTTTCCTCTCACAGCTGTTTATCATAAGGCTGATAGTACGGAATTCTACCGAAACACAAGAGATATTAATATAAAATCAGATTGGAAAACATCTTGGCATGATTCGGGTTGGGGTTGGGACGAGAAAGGATATTGGGAGCAAGGAAAATATTTCATAAAATTCTATGCAGAAGGTATGTGTTTGGGAACAGTTAATTTCGAAATTATTGATGATATGAATTTAAAATATCTTGAACAAATAGATTCTTATATTCAATGTATAAAGCTATTTGAATCTCCAACGGAATCATTACCAAGAGAAAGTAGAATTTATAAAAATAGATTTCCACAAATCCGCTCCTGTTATATAAATTGGGAACTTTGCTTACAGCATCCATTAAGAGAAGTTGATCGTGAATTTGAAATTAAAAGTATATATTACGATCAAAATAATAAAATAATTGATTCATTTACTCATGATTATCATATTGATAAGGAATGGTCTTCATCCTTTTTTGATGGTGGCTGGGGTTACACTGAGTCTGGTCATTGGGAAAATGGGAAATATAGAATTGAATTATATGTTCTTGAAGAATTAATAGTTTCAAAAGAGTTTAAGATTTATTAAAAGGATTCAGAAGAATGAAGTATAAAAGATTTATTAGCCTAAGTATTATGATAATTTTGCTCAGTAGTTGTTGTTATCATATCTTCAAAGGAATGCCGGGCAGTTATTCTTTCATTATTTCAGCAATAAACACTTCTTTACTTTCTCAATTTTACCATTTGCATTTAGAATATAAAAATAAATTCCTGAACTGACAGATTTGCCGGATTCATCAACTCCATACCATATTACAGAGTGATTACCCTTTTTAAAAGATTCATTCACAAGTGATTTCACTTTTTGTCCTTTGACATTATAGATTGAAAGTTCAATATTGCTTTTTGCAGAAATTGAGAACGAGATTGTTGTGGATGGATTGAAGGGATTAGGATAGTTACATAATTGATATACATTAATACTTACTACATTATCTTCTACATCTGGATTTTGCCATTCATAACAACCCATATCAATTCTGTTATTATAGATTCTAGGGTTGCCAGCTAAATCATATTCAGGAAGATCTAGACCTGTTGTGTCTGGCTTACCAGCATTTATACAAGGTGAATTTTCCAAAAAATGGAAATTACCTGTTTCCGGTTCTATGAACAACGGATCTAACATAATGTTGTTTTCATATTCTCCCTCATAATCTTCAATTGAAGCAGAACCGGAAAATCCAAAACCAGCAAAACCTTCTTCAATATCAGAAAAATAAAAATTCGGATCGGAAGTATAGCTACCGATACAAACCTGACTACCAATATTTGCTTCATTTTCCCAGAGAATTGAATTTATGAAAGATGAATTCGTCCTAAACATAAAATAAATTCCTCCTCCATTTGATTCTGCATAATTATTTACAACTGTACAATTTATGAATTCTGGCCAACCGGCATTCCCATAAGATGTATTAATGAAAAACCCACCACCACTGAGTGCATTATTATGAAAAACGAGATTATTTATTATTTTTCCGTGTGATTCAGCATTATAATAAAAAGCTCCTCCGTTTTGTGCTTGGTTATTGTTAAAAACATTGTTAATTAATGAAAAATCACCATCATTATAAACCATAGAAACACCGCCACCATGAGATGCTAAATTATAAGAAATGTGGCAATTTTCGAGAATAGGTTTTGAGAAATAGAAATTTATTCCTCCTCCTTCACAATCAGTTGTATTATTATAAATTTCATTGTTTTTGATGATTGCATCAGAATAATAACATCCAATACCACCACCTCCTCCTCCATATGTAGAATTATTATAAATTTTACTATTTTCTATAATTAAGTTTGAATTCTCAGAATAAATTCCACCACCACGAGAATCAGAATTATTTTCTGTGATATGGCAATTTAATATTTGGAGAGAACTATAATAACAATAAATACCACCTCCGTTAAAAATAGCATTCCCATTTCTGATGGTAAAACCATTGATAACACAGGATGTATCCTCAACATTTTCAAAAGATATTGTACTATCGAAATTATTTCCATCAATAATTGTTTCGGAAATAAATGTGCTGTCATTTGTTGTTAAAAACTTGATGGCGTATAAAACAGGTGACCATTAACAAATTTCTAAAAAAT
>JAIORE010000245.1 GCA_021108315.1 Candidatus Cloacimonadota bacterium | reverse complement strand
CGTCCTCTCGGCATTTCAGCGATAGAAAACAAAATCGTAGAATCCGGAATTAAACGCATTTTAGAAAGTATCTACGAGGTTGATTTTCTTGATTTTTCTTATGGATTTCGTCCAAAACGGAGTTGTCATCAGGCATTAACAAAGGTTGACAGTTTGATAATGAAAAATCCTGTCAATCATATTGTTGAAGCGGACATCAAGGGATTTTTTGATAATGTATCCCATACAGAGCTAATGAATTTTCTGCGAATACGAATCACTGATTCTTCATTATTGTATTTGATAGAACGATTTCTAAAAGCCGGTTATGTAGATGACGGTCTCTTGGTCAGAAGTGATGACGGTACTCCTCAAGGTAGTATTTTAAGTCCTATTCTTGCTAATATTTTTCTCCATTATGTATTAGATGTTTGGTTTGAAACGATGGTAAAAAGTCATATAGTTGGTTTTTGTGATATAGTCAGATATGCAGATGATTTTATCTGTGTCGTTCAATATGCAGCTGACGCTCAACGAATTGAAAGAGGTCTTAAAAACAGATTTACCAAATACGGTTTGGAACTTCATCCAACTAAGAGCAAAACAATAAGTTTTGGACGATTTGAATTGGAGAATTCTCAAAGACAAAATAGGCGTTCCAATACTTTTGATTTTCTTGGTTTCACTCATTTTTGTGATATAACAAGAAGTGGAAAGTTCAAGGTTGGTAGAAAGACGAGTCGTAAGAAATTCAGAGCAAAATGTAAGGCTATAAACGTTTGGCTAAAATCCATAAGGAACAAGATAAAGACTAAAGATTGGTGGAAGATTTTGAGGTTAAAATTATTTGGTCATTTCCAATATTATGGGATAAGTGGAAACTATATTTCTATTTCAAAATACTACTCAATTATTTTATATTTAGTCCATAAATGGCTAAATCGTCGTAGTCAAAAGAAGAGTATGAATTGGCAGCGGTTTTATGATTATCTTGCCTGCTATCCTCTCCCCAAACCGAAAATCAAATATAATCTTTACGCATTATCACACGCAATGTGAGTTAAGTTGAAGAGCCGTATGTGGGAAATCCACAAGTACGGTTCTGTGAGGGGTGTTGAAGTCCTCGCACAAGGTTTAAATATTGTGACACTCTTCATACCGAAAGGGAAGAGAAACTGGGAAAACAAACAAAACCTAAATGAAGGATGTATATTATGCCTACTCGACAAAGCAGGAAGAATAACCCCTCTAACTCCTCTGCACCTATGTTTAAGGATTAATCTTCAACTTTTTATGAGTTTTACTCTTAACATAAGTGCAGAGGAGAACTACTCCCTTCCCCTTACTAAGGGGAAGGGGAAGGGTTGGGGATGGGGTTAGAAATGAAACGAGGAAGAGTTTAATAACTCTGATTTCCCCTCTTCAGATGAAGAGGGGTTAGGGGAGTTTGATATTTTTCTTTTTTTCTTTGAACAAATCCTTTCTATCAATTCCAAAAACAGTCTTCTACCATATTTTTAGCGAAATCGTATATTTCTAAAAAGTTTTAGACTGTTTTACCAAGTCATACTTATCATTTTTCAAAAGCTTTCGACCGTTTTTTAAATGGTTTCCGATCATTTATTAAACGGTCTCGACGTTTTAAGATGATTATTGAGTGAAAAAGTAAAAAAAATAGTGATTATTCAAATGAATAATCACTATTTTTTATATAATATCTTATAATAAATATTCAAATATAAACTATAATTCTATTATAGAATAAATATAATTCATAAATACTTTTATTATCACTAAACTCTTTTATCCTAACTATCATTATAACTACTTCTTATTATTAATATAAATACTTACTATCATATTACAAAAAGATAAAAGCAACAAAATTATGTCAAGCAATATGAATTATTTCTTTACAGCTTAGAAAGATATTGAAAATAAGTTATTCTGTAGAAAATTGAAAGAACTCTTCCTGCTGTCCTTCTCTTAAATCCAAGAGAAGGAACATAAGAAAAGCAGGAAGAGAAAAAAGCAAAAGTCATCCCTCGTCCTGCACTTAAATCTACATTTTAGTGCAGGAAGAGGGAACGAGGGAGAGTTTGAAAAGTTAAACAGCAGTAGGAAATGTTATTTCCTCCAAAGGAGTTGCGATGAACATCTTCAAATTATCACAAAAGAAAATGAGTAAAATAGGATTTCGCTTAACTAAAATCAAAGATACCGAACCGATAAATGCACTGTCGTTCATAGCTATTTTGTTTTTAGATATATTCGTTTTGGTGAATCTGTTCATCGGTCTGGAAAATCATACAGACCAAATGAGCAAACCTTCTGAGTACATTCCGCAGATTTGCCGTGAAATCGTTATTCAGGATAGTTGGAGTGCTGAAAGTAGAATCAGAAAACTTTCTTCATATTTGTTGCATTATGATCGAAGATATTATAAAAAAAAGCTTGATACTAAAGTCAAACATCCCATTTGCGAGAGGATAATTGATGGGTTTGATGATTTAAAGATAAATAAAGAGCTTATTGAAATCTTTAAAGAGCGGGAAAAACTACAAAAAAAATACATTACCTTTGATAATTTTCAGAAGAATCTAAATGATGAAGCAAAGGTGCTTCTTACAAAAATCGAAGCAATTGATAAACAAATAAATGATAACGATGCTGTAAAACAATTCTGGCAAATCATTGCGGAACAAAGGAACTTCTCCGCAGAACTCAAGAGTGATCTCCGGAAATTGAATTACATTTTCCCTCTGAAGAAACTTCTGTTTGAAATGCTGTTTCTATTACCTTTATTCGCTGTTTTATTGTGGTGGAATTCTATAAGTTTCAAAAAAGAGAGAGCTTTGCAGTCTTTTATCTCTTCTCATTTGATAGTGGTAACTTTTATCCCGATATTTATTACGATTTGTAAAGCGGTTTTTGAGATTATACCCGATAAACTTTTCAAAGAATTAATAGATTTTCTGGAATCTCTCAAGCTTATTGCCTTTTGGCATTACTTTCTCGTTGTATTGGCGATATTGGTTTCCCTATTGGTAATCTATCTTTTTCAGAACAAAGTATTCACAAAGAAACGACTCATCAAGAGAAGATTGATCAAAAAACAATGTGTGAACTGCGGTAAGAAACTCCTCCCAAATCTTGAATTTTGTCCGTTTTGTGGGGAAAAGCTCAAGATCACTTGCGGAAATTGTAATGAGGAAACTTATAAAGGTTCGGAGTTTTGTATTAATTGCGGGGAAAGAATGGAGTAGTTTTCGTATAATGATTTTGTAAATCGTTATAGAACTCATCCTGCTGTCCTTCTCTTAATTTCAAGAGAAGGAACATAAGAAAAGCAGAAAGAGAAAAAGCAAAAGTCATCCCTCGCTTTAGATAAAGAGAGGGAATGAGGGAGAGTTTGAAAAAATCTAAACGAGGTTTATCTAAATGAAAAACATTATTTTACTATTATTCATCCTATCAGTTGCCACAATTCTACAAAGTGCAACGCTGAGCGGTTTCGTTTCAAATGCCGAAAACGGTGAACATTTGCCGTACATCAATGTGATAATCGAAGGAACGAATATGGGGACTTACACCAATAAAGAAGGTTATTTTGTGATTAACAACATTCCAAACGGTAATTTGAAGATAGTTTTTTTCAATATTGGATTTGAGAAGAAAACAGTAACTCGCAAAGTTGAGAATAAACTTGATGATGTTTTTCTAAAGGTGGAACTGAAAAGAGCTTCGATCGAAATGGAAGGGATCACGGTTTCCGAAGAAAGGCATAAAATAGAGATCAATACTCGTGATATCATCGTGGGAAGCATCATTCAAACGACCCAAGATATTTTGGATACTCCTCAGGTGATGGAATCGGATGTCTTTCGGGCAATCCAGTTTTTGCCGGGTGTTTCGGCGATTTCGGATTTCTCCAGCGGACTATATGTACGAGGTGGAAGTCACGATCAAAACCTGATCTTGTTGGATGAGATTGATGTCTACAATCCTACTCATTTCGGTGGAATTTTCAGTACATTCAATACGGATGCAGTGGAGAATATAACTCTTTTGAAAGGTGGTTTCCCAGCAAAATACGGCGGCAGACTATCTTCTGTATTAGATATCACCAATCTTGATGGAAACCGAAAACATCATCAGGGAATTGCTCGTTTCAGCTTGTTGGCTTCAAGTGCAACTCTTCAAGGACCGTGGCATCTGAATGATGAAAAAGGTTCATATATGACCTCGTTTCGTAGAACAAATTTGGAATTAATTTCAGGTTTGATTCCAATGCCTGATTACTATTTTTATGATGGACACGCCAAAGTAAATTGGGATATTACCGAAAAAGATAAGTTCACTACCAGCTTTTATTTTGGTAAAGATCGGCTAAAGTTTGATTTTGGAAGCAAGTTAATCCTGCAATGGGGAAACGAGACTTTTTCAACTCAGTGGGTACATATTTTCAATCCGAAACTATTCTCTCACTTTGTTTTTGCAGGAAGCCATTATGGAATTAATATGGAAATAGCTTCAGATGCCGGTGAAAAAATGGAGCATGATAATAATGTCTATGATCTCACTTTTAAGGGGATGTTTACCTATTTCCCGAATGAAGTTCATTTAATTGAGATGGGTTGGGAAGCAAAAGTTAATAAAATTGATATGATTTTCAAGATGGAAAACACAAGTGTTGACCAAAGTTCTTTTCCTGATGTGAAGGTAGATTCAGGAATTTATGCTCTCTTTCTCCAAGATAGTTGGAAGCTTTCTGAGAATTGGACAATGCAGCCCGGTTTGAGATTTTCCTATGCTCACGCCAATTGTTTGACATTACCTGCTTCTCCTACCGGTGATTATTTTCGCATATCTCCCCGTTTTTCTCTGCGTTATTCATTGGGAGAATACAGCAATACTTATGTGAATGTAGGAAGATATTATCAGTATCTCACCTCAATGAATATGGGAACGAGTACTCCGTTTGATATGTGGTTTCCCATAGATGGAAGTGTTCTGCCCGGACAATCCGATCATTATATCTGGGGTATCAAGAAGCAATTTTCGGATTTGTTCGCTGTAGAATGGGAATGGTATTACAAAGATTATAAAAACCTTGTCGAATATCGTCCAGAAACTGATTGGGAATGGGATAATGAGACCGGAAAATTGGCAGATGCTTACAATTGCGGAGTTGGATTTTCTTATGGATCGGATGTTCTAATACGCACTACTTTTGCCGGCTTGGAAGGTTTCGTAGGTTATGGATTCTGTCTAACAAAAAGAAAGATCAATAATATGAATGTGAATCCTGAAACCGAACAAGAAGAGTGGTTTTTCCCGCGTTATGATAGAACTCATCAGGTAAATATATTGGAAACATACAATTTATCGAAGCAAACAGGCTTAACGATTTTCAAAGGTGATATCAAGTTCAATGTGAATTACTCCTTTGCTTCCGGGCAACCGTACCTTATCCCCGAGCAGTTATATTATGATGAGGAGCGCTATCAAATACTTTATAGTTATCGAGATAATATCAGGTTAGCAAATTATTCTCGAACGGATTTTAGTTTGAAATTCAAGTGGCAATTCAAAAAATGGAGTTTAGAACCATACATTCAAATAATAAATATGTTTGAGCATAAGAATATTTGGTCGGTAGATTATATACCGGAAGTAGATGAATATGGTTCTACTTACATAGAAGAACACAAGACAAGTATGTTCCCTCGTATTCCATTTGTTGGATTTAATATTGATTGGTAATGGTTAGATCGTAAAAAAAAAGTTGTCTTTCTGAGGATTCTTTCATTATGATAACAAAACATAATCAGACTTGCTTCGTAGCGAATGGTAATGAGTATGAAGCGAGAATGATGACACGCTCGAATAATTCTCGAATCATCCCGCAAGCCTTCGGGACGATTCAAGTCTTATTCTTAATTTAAGTTTCGTAAGAATTTTGAGATTTAATATAGATTGGTAAGGAGAAAATATGTGGAAAAACATTCTAATATTAGGTTTGGTGTTATTATTAATTAGTTGTGATGATCTCACTTCCGGCAAAAGATTTACAGAACAGTATTATACACTTACCGGATTACTTATCGAAGGAGAAACCGTAAGTACCGAAAATTATATCTTTCTCGGTAGAACGATCGAAGCTGAGGGTGGAAACTTAAGTGATATTTATATAGATGATGCACAGGTAAAATTGATTAATCAAACACTTAATGATACAATCTTCCTGACCTTTTTCTACGAAGTGAGTATCGAAACATTCAAATTCGGTTATTATGATGCTGCCGAGCAAATGATTATTAATGCTGGTCACAGCTACCGAATTGAAGCGGAAATTCCAGAGCAGGATGGTTCAAACGGATTTGTTTGGTCGGAAACCACTATTCCCAGCGAGATAATACTAAATCCTGATAATGATGAAAGTTTTACAGATAATCCTGAGTTAATATTTCCAACTCTTAGTTATGAAACTGCAAATACAGAACATCCCTTAACTATTCAAGCCAGTTCAATTGATGTTATTAGTCTATTATTTCAATTTTATTGTTTAGAGGATTATAAAGATGCTATCTTTGTTCATGATTTTCATGGTTCTGAGGAACATCCTGAAACGCCAGAAGACTATGAACATCCTCAAACCGGAATGCCACGAAAAATCAAATGGTTTTTTAAATATCAACCGGAATTTGTGAACAATGCCTATTACATTTATGATAGAGGATACCGGTCAAATCTTGTATTTTATGGTCGCTATGAGATAAAGGTACTGTCAATTGATGAAAATTATTATCAATATTTATACAAGGTTGATGGATACAAATATGGTGGAATCCAAAACGGATATGGATATTTTGGCTCAGCAAGTGGTGGAAAACTTTATACGAAAGTTGTAAATTAGTTGATCCGAAGCTTGTTTATAAAGAATTACTTATACAAAGCTGTCGTCAAAGAAGATAATAACTCTTATGAAAGCTGTAGTGAAACTTCCGAATGTGCGGTAGCTCTTCGGAATGTAGAACAGTTCTGTCAAACAATCGGAAGAGCTACCGCACATTCCGATGTTATCAAATGAGAGTAATGCTTTCCGACTTGTTCCCAAGTTGATCTTGGGAATTTTGAACTTTGCGACTTAGCGTCTTGGCGAGAGTTCTTTTCAGTTTTATTGAGTAAGGAAAATAAAGTTATAAACAAAAAAACCGACAAATGTCGGTTTTTTATTATGGTGCAGAAGGCGGGACTTGAACCCGCACACTCGAAGTTGAGCACAAGATCCTTAGTCTTGCGTGTCTGCCAATTCCACCACTTCTGCTAAAATTCTATTCACCCACAGGTTTTTCATCACTATTTGCTGGAGTTTCAGCCGGAATAGTTGCTGGTGCTTCTGTTTCAAGAGGTAGCTCGGTTTCAGTAGTTTGTTCATTAACAATCTCTTTTTTTAGTTTATCTACAGCTGTTGCTTTACCAATTGATTTCCCTCCACCTTTTAGATAAAAAGCCAATCCAAAACAAGAAACCATAAATAAAAGAGCCAATACAATTGTAGCTTTTTTAAGAAATGCCGGAGCACCTTGTCCACCTAAAACGTTTGTAGCTGTGCCACCTAAAGCTCCACTTAAGCCGGTTCCTTTACTTGTTTGAACCAAAATAACCAAAACTAATATCGCTGAAATAATAATATGAACTAACATTAATATTGAATAAATCATATATTTCTCCATCTAATTTTCAAAATTTTAACCTTTTTTATTTTCTGTTGTTTTAATGTCAAATATTATCTCAATAATTTGCAGAGCTCAACGCAAGCCAACCTCTTTACGAAGGACTTCCAATTTCTTTTCAACAATTATTCTAATTTTAGCAGAACCTTTTTCTAAAACTTCATTAATATAAGCTTTATCTTGAATAATTCTATCATAATTGTCACGAAAGGGTGTTAGATAATCATTAACTACTTCAAACAATTCCTGTTTTGCATGTCCCCAGCCCATACCACCTTCAAGATATTTTGAACGAAGTTTTTCAATTTGGTCTTCTGAAGAAAAATGTTTGTATAAAGCGAAAACATTACATTTATCAGGGTCTTTCGGTTCTTCAATTGATTGAGAATTAGTAACTATTTTCATTATCAATTTTCTTAATTTTTTAGGAGGTAAGAACAATGGGATCGTATTATCGTAGCTTTTGCTCATTTTTCTACCATCTAATCCGGTAATAACTCCCATTGATTCATGAATTACTGCTTTGGGAATTTTAAAAAGTTCTTTTCCATAAAAGCTATTGATAGATTGAGCAATATCAATCATCATCTCCATATGCTGAGTTTGATCCTTTCCAACAGGAACAACATCACTATCAAATTGAATTACATCGGCAGCCATCAAAATAGGATATGTAAAAAGTCCCATATTTACTTGGTCATCAGGATTTTTGTTGTTTCCCAAGTTTTTGGCAACAGATGCTTTATAGGCATGAGCTCTATTCATCAAACCTTTGGCTGTGAAAGCCATCAGAAACGTAGAAATCTCAAATGTTCCCGGTACAGAAGATTGACGATAGATGATAGCTTTTTCAGGATCAAGACCACAAGCTAACCAACAGGCTGTTATCCCATAAGTATTTTCTCGCAAAGTTTTGGGATTTTTGATAGAATTCAAAGCATGATAATCTGCGATGAAATAACGGGCATCGTACTCTTTCGCTAATTCAATAGATGGTTTGATTGATCCGAGATAATTCCCAAGATGAACTATTCCGGTTGGTTTTATTCCTGTACATGATATTCTTTTTGTCATAATTTACTCCTGATCCTTTCTTCAAAGGCTTTATCATTCTTATTAGTATTTTACTTCTAATATTCTTGTATTCTTTGTTTTTTTTCGTGTTAGTTCGTGAAATGAGCTTCGCAGGTCTCCCTTCGGTCGGCTCGTGGTTTCATCTTTTTCTTTACGCCTTAGCGTTTTTGCGGTGAATCTTATTTCTTAATAATTTTACCAACCAAATCATATTCCCAAGAATCAATAATCTCCACTTGATAAATCTTACCAATTTCAGCATCTTTATCTGTTATGAAAACCACTCCATCAATTTCCGGTGAATCAAAATAAGTTCTTCCTTCAAAGCTAAAATCAGATTCTTCTGAAACTTTATCAATTATCACTTCATGAACTTTTCCAATTTGATGTGCCAAAAAATCAGCTGATATATCTTGCTGAATCATCATAAGTTCATCTTTACGACTTTCAGCGATCTCTTCTGAAATTTGATTTGGTAGATCAAAAGCCTTTGTATTTTCTTCCGGTGAATATGTGAAAACTCCGAGTCGTTCAAATCTTTGCTCTTTAATGAATTCTTTTAATTCTTGGAAATTTTCTTCGCTTTCTCCTGGATAACCAACGATAAAAGTTGTTCTAATCACAGCATTTGGGATATTATTGCGGATATTTTCAATAATTTCAATAATTCTCTCTTTAGATACTTTTCGATTCATAGATGCCAGAATTTCATTATTAATGTGTTGCAAAGGCATTTCAAAATAAGGAATAAGTTTAGGAAGTTCATTGAAAGCATTTAAAATCTCATCAGTAATATGAGCAGGATGTAAATAAAGAAGTCTAATCCATTCAATCTGCTCTATTTCATCTATTCTTTTGAGAATTTCCACTAATGAATCTTTTTTGTAAATATCTTTTCCATACATCGCTGTATCTTGTGCAGTTATGATAATCTCTTTCACGCCCTGTTTGGTCAATTCTATTGTTTCAGAAACAAGTTTATCTATTTTTTCGCTTTTGAATCTACCTCGAATCGAAGGAATCGCACAATAACTGCAATGATTATCACAACCATCACTAATTCGTAAATAGGCGTAGTGATTGGGAGTTAATAATTTTCTTTTATCAGATTTTTTGATTTCCAGTAGATTAGCAAAAGTATCAAAATCTTTTAAATCAATGAAATGATCAACTTCCGGAATAGAATTTTGCAGATCATCCAAATATCTTTGCACCAAACATCCGGTGACAATCAATTGCTTACAAGTTCCTTTCTCTTTTGCTTCGGCAGCTTCCAAAATAGTTTGGATAGATTCTTCTTTGGCATCAAGAATAAAACCGCAAGTATTGATGATAATTGTTTCAGCTTCTTCAATATTATCCGTATGTAAAAAATTTGCTTTTTCGATATTAGAAGCGAATTTTTCACTATCTACCAGATTTTTAGGACAGCCTAAACTTATTAAATGATATTTTTTCATAATAAAAAAGGTGGATTATCTAAAACCCACCTAATCCTTAAATTTATTTATTTTAGTCTAAAAGATGAGTTATTACACCGGAACGTAATTTTGGTTCAAACCAAGTGGATTTCGGTGGCATAACTTCACCGGCATCAGCGATTGCCATTAATTGTTCAATGGAAGTAGGGAACATAGAAAATGCTACAGCTTCACCAACATCAACTCTCTTGGAAAGTTCTTCCAAACCACGAATTCCACCAACAAAATCTATTCTCTTATCTTTGCGGGGATCTCCAATATTTAGAATAGGAGCTAACAGATTGTTTTGTAAGATTGCAACATCCAAAGATTGAACAGGGTCATCTATTGGAAATGAACCATCTTTTGCAACAATTTTATACCAATGACCATTAAGATACATTCCAAAAGCATGTAATTCTGTTGGTTTAAATGAAGTAACATTTGAATATTCTGTAACTTCGAATTTTTCTTTTGTTTTATTCAAGAAATCTTCTTCTGATAATCCATTTAAATCTTTGATAACTCTATTGTAATCCATAATATACAATTGATTGTGTGGAAAAATTACCGAAAGGAAATAATTATATTCTTCATTTCCGGTGTGATTCGGATTATTTTTTCTACGAATCTGTCCTACTTTTGTACCGGAAGCCGAACGATGATGACCGTCAGCAACATATAAAGCATCAATTTTGTGGAATATATCATTAATTTTCTCAATGTTTTCTTGATCTGCAATTTTCCAAAAAGTATGTTGTATGCCATCATTAGCTGTAAAATTGTACTCAGGCTTTTCAGTAATTAATTCTTCGGTTAATGAATTCATATCTTCTCTTGCTTGGTAAGTAAGGAAAACAGGCCCGGTATTTGCATTCAGAGTATCTACGTGTTTAATTCTATCAGCTTCTTTTACAGCACGGGTATGTTCATGTTTTTTGATGATACCGTTTTCATAATCCTCAATCGAAGCTCCGGCAACCAAACCAATCTCTTTAATATCACCCATAATAAGTTGATATAAGTAAAAACAAGGTTTTTCATCCTGAAATAAAATGTTTTTCTTGATGAGATTGTTTAGATTCTCTTTTCCTTTATTATATACGGTTTCACTGTAAAGATCAATGTTTTCTTCCAGATCAATTTCTGGTTTCACAATGTGTAGAAAGCTGTAAGGATTGTTCTCCGCTAATTTCTTTGCTTCTTTTGAATTCAAGACATCATACGGTGGAGATGCGACTTCCTGTATTTTTTCAGTGACAGGTCGTAATCCTTTGAACGATTTGATATTTACCATATTTTTCCTCCATAAAATTTCAGGAATGAATAAATTCATTCAATTTATTATAATTTTGTAAGTTAAGAAATGAATACGAGATATTTTGGCAAGAAAAATTCTTTTCAATCTCATCAATAATAGTATAATTCATTTATTGTTGCACTTTGAGGCTATAAATGTTCAAAAATATTTTAATTACATAACATAAATATTTTCACTATCAAGAATAAAGTATTTGACACAAAATGAATCAAATTCAGTTTTTGTTTTCGATAAATAAAAAAATAGGAGAAATTATGTTAAAAAATCAAAGATTATTTTTTTTGATAGTGTTTGTTATTTCGGTATCATCACTATTCGGAAATGGATTAAGTTTAAATAGTATCGGTTCGAAAGCTCTTGGAATGGGAGGAGCATTTGTAGGATATGCTAATGATGCTACTGCAATTTATTGGAATCCAGCCGGTTTAGCTCAGCAAAATTCGTCTCTAAAATTTGCTTTAAGCGATATTGTTCCTTATGCAAACTACGAAGCTGATGGATCTGATTACGGATATCCTGCTCAAGCATTTTCTATAAAAAGTGAAACAAAAACAAATCATTATTTCAATCCGAATCTGTTTTTTAATTACCGTAAAGACAAAATGGCTTTTGCTTTTGGAATTTATATTCCTGCCGGGTTAGGAACAGAATATAATGGCAAAGATCTTGCTTCATTAACAGAAAATGATGAATCTATTGAATGGATGTCTAAAATTGGGGCTGTTAATTTTTCTCCTGCATTTGCATACCAGATTCATGAAAAACTTTCATTAGGTATAGCGGGTAATATGTATTATGCATTGTTCGAAATGAAAAGACTTGGCGGAAGTGCTGATACAAACGGAGACAATATTGACGAAGCCTTCCAGTATTCGGAAGAATCTACAGGAATTGGTATGAGTGCAACTTTAGCAACTAAATTTGATATTACTGAAAAAATCAGTATTGGATTAACTTACAGAATTCCGACAAAAGTGACTTTGGAAGGAGAAGCAGTAAATAAATTTATGCCAATTGCAGCAACGTCTATGCAAACTACAGCACCAGAAATATCTGAATTTGAAAGAGAACTAACATGGCCTGGCTGGTTTGCTGCTGGAATTGCTTTTAGAGCAATGGATAAATTAGTCTTCACTTTTGATGCACAACTAAGCCAATGGAGTGAGTTAGATAAACTTATCACAGAATTTGATGATACAGTATGGAATCAGCTGGCTATCGCATCCGAAGAAAACGAATTTGTACTTCTTTGGGAAGACAAAACTCAAATTAGATTCGGGGTAGAATATGGAATTAACGAAAGTTGGGATATTCGCTGTGGATATTATTACGATCCAGCTCCTGCTCCAGATGAAACTCTTAATATTCTTTTCCCATCATCAACTAACAATGTCCTTACTAGTGGTTTTGGATATGATTTTGGAAAATTCTCAACAGATTTTGGAATAGAATATCTTTTTGGTGCTGAAAGAAAAGTTGTTGAAACTGATGATAACATGCCAGGAATACATCAAATGAATATTTTAGCATATAGTTTAGGAATTAATTATAATTTCTAAGAAGTAGCTGTAGATTTTTTAAAGGAGCGTATTTACTGCGCTCCTTTTATATTTTCAGATTCTTTTTGACATAGTTCATTAACTTTTGTTTTTTGAAAAATATGTTCACGCGAAGTCGCAAAGAAAAAGAAAAAAAATATGCCACGAATTCGCGAATAAGAAAAATATCTCGTTCAAATACTCTGCCTTGGAATAAACTTGGTAATATTCTGACTCAATATTTTAAACGGAGAAAAAAATGGATATAAAAACTAAAATTCTATCAATCTACGAAAAAGAAACTTTTGTTTCAAATGATAGAGAAATATTTAATAAGTTTATTGAAGGATTAAATAGCGGAATTTACAGAGCTGCTGAAAAAAGAGATGGAAAATGGGAAGTAAATACTTGGGTAAAAAAGGGTATTCTAATCGGATTTAGAATGGGAGAAAATGTAGAGTTTGGGAAATTTATAGATAAAGACACTTATCCGGAAAGAAATTTTACAATCCAAGATAAAGTTCGGCTTGTTCCCGGTGGTTCATCAGTGCGAACAGGGGCGTATGTTGCAAAATCGGTAACAATGATGCCACCCATGTACATAAATGTGGGGGCTTATGTTGATGAAGGAACAATGATAGATTCGCATGCTCTGGTAGGAAGTTGCGCTCAAATTGGGAAAAATGTTCATCTAAGTGCTGCTGCCCAAATAGGTGGAGTTTTAGAGCCAATTGGAGCAAATCCGGTAATAATCGAAGATAATGTGTTTATTGGTGGAAATTGTGGCGTTTATGAAGGTGTAATTGTTGAAGAACAGGTAATACTTGCTGCGGGAGTTATTCTAACAAACGCAACTCCTGTTTATGATGCCGTTAATAATGTTCTCCTTAGAAATGATGAGAAAAACCCTCTCATTATTCCTAGAAATGCTGTGTTGATACAAGGAACGAGAAAACTAAAACACAATTCTGATTATTCAATTTATTGTCCGATTATCATAAAATATCGAGATGAAAAAAGTGAAACATCCGTTTTGTTGGAAGAAATTCTTCATCAATGAAAGATTTTACTTCAAATAATTTAGCAGGAATAAATAAATCTGCGATACGACAAATTTTTGATTCGGCTCCAAAGGATTCAATAAATTTAGCTTTGGGTGAAATTCTATTTCCAGAATCGCAGTTTCTAAAATCTAAAGCTAAAGAAATTATCTCAAAATACAATTCTGTTTACACGACAAATGCCGGCTTATTAGAATCCAGAGAAAGTATCTGCAATTATTACAATAATTTGGTAGAACCGGATGGTGTTTGTATCACAAATGGAGCAGAAGAAGCTATTTTTGCAACACTATTTACAATTATTAATCCAAATGATGAGATACTTTTGGCAAATCCTACTTATCTTGCCTATGATACCATCATCAAAATGGTAAAAGGAAAGACAAAATACTTTCAACTTGATCCTAATAACAATTTTGAATTAAATCGAGATTCATTTAGAATGGCGATAACTTCAAAAACCAAAGCTGTAATTTTATGCAATCCTTCTAATCCTTTGAGCAAGGTATTTTCAAATGACGATATTAAATACATTCTGGAAATCGCTGAAGAAAATGAAATTTTAGTAATAATTGATGAAATTTATTTGGAGTTATATCTATTTGAAAGAAGCTATTCACTATTATCGAAAGCAAAAAATATTATAGTCATCTCAAGTTTATCGAAATCTCATTGTATGACAGGTTGGCGGATAGGTTGGGCAGTTTCAGCAAATACTGATTTGATTGATAGAATTACGGTTGCTCACCAATATATTTCTACTTGTGCTTCTTTTCTCTCACAAAAAATAATCCCTTTTGCCTTAAGTAAAAAAGGGATGGAATCAGTTGCTATGAATAGAGTTTTATTACGAGAAAGACAAAAATGTTCTTTAGAATTTTTACTTGAACACTTCCCATCATTAAAATATGCAAGGAGTACACATGCTCCATATTTGTTTTTGAATTTTGGTTTTGATGATTTATACTTAACAAAAAAGCTGGTTTCAGAAGGAGTTATTGTAGTTCCTGGTAGTGTTTTTGGGGCAAATGGAAAAAATTATATTAGATTGAATTACGCAACTGATAAAAAAAAAATTGGGGAAGCTTTAATAAAAATTGTAATTTTATCAAAGAATATTGAATAATTCCATTGACTAAACAATAAGGTTTTAGAATGTTATGTATATGAAAAAAATATTTTTTATTATCCTTTTATTTACTTTTTTTAAAATAATTTATGCAGATATTTCTTTGGAGAAACTTGAACAAAGTATTAAGATTTCATCTGATTCGGAAAAAATTGATATTTATAACTATCTTTGTACTGAAAATTGGAATAAAAGTATATCACAAAGTATAATTTATGCAACTAATGCTTTGAATATCAGTAATAAAATAGGTGATGAAAGCAAGGAACTAGAATCTTTAGGAAATCTGGCAACAAGCTTTGGCATTATTTCTGATTATGCGAATGCTGAAAAGTATTATCTTATTTTATTAGAAAAAAGTAAAAAACTTGATGAAAAAGAGATAAAAATACGAACATTAACAGATTTGGGATTTATCTCAGATCAAACTCAGAAATATAAAAAAGCAATTAAGTATTACAAAGAATTAGCCGGAATATATAAAAAAGCAAATAATCAAGAAAAATTAGCAAAAATTTATGGTAAAATTGCCAGCATTTATAAAAAAGATGGAAATTATGAAAAATCCTTACTTTTCTATATAAATTCTTTAAAATCAGATGAAAAAAACTTAAATGATATTATTAAAAATGATTACTTGAAATTAGCTTCTAAACATGATAATTTGGGAGAGAAAGAAAAAGCTGATGAATATTACCGAATATTCAATATCATTAATGACTCAATTCAAAATACAAAAATATTGCAACAAATAAATCAATTGAAAGAAGATTTTGAAATAGAATTTTCTGAGAATATTATTCGCGAAAAAGCAAAAATAGAAGATCAATTAAAAACTCTGTCGCAGAAAGAGAGAGATCTTCAAAATGTGTTGTCCAAAGTAAAACAAGAATCGGTTCAAAAAGATAAATATCTTGAATCAATAAAAAAGGATAGAGCAATAAAAGAATTGGAGCTCAATAATAAAAACTTAGAAATTAAAAACTATGAATTAGAAATAGAACGTAAAAACTTTTTTATTGAAACACAGAAGCAGCAACGATATTTTTTTATTTTAATGATCGCTATAGCTTTCACATTTGGAATTATTCATACATACTTATATTATATAAAAAAGATAGATAATAAGTTACTTGGAAAAGCTAATGAAAAGATTAAGTTAAAAAATATGCAATTAGAAAAACTTAATATTATTTTGAAAGAGATCGCCAGAACAGATCCTTTGACTGATCTTCCCAATCGTAGAGCAATTTTAGAGAAAATAGATTACGAAAAAACAAGATTTGAAAGAACTCATTCATCTTATGTTTTATCAATCTGTGATATTGATAATTTTAAAAAAATTAATGATACCTACGGGCATGATTTTGGAGATTTTGTTTTGAAAAAATTAGCAAAAATTATGAAAAGTACTTTACGAAAACAAGATACAGTAGGTCGCTGGGGTGGAGAAGAATTTCTGATTATGTTACCTGAAACAAATTTAAAGGGTGGAAAAATAGCAATTGAAAAATTGCGAAAAGATATTGAGAAAGAAGGCTTTGAATATCAAAAAAAAAATATTAAGGTAACCATGACTTTTGGAATTAAATTAAATGATAAAACCATCAGTACTCAAGAAGTTGTCGGATTAGCAGATAAAGCTTTGTATCATGGTAAAAAGACTGGGAAAAATAAAGTGGTAATTTTTGAAAAAATGCAAAAATTGAATATTTAATATTGAAGATTGTCCTTCGATTTTGCTCTGGATTACTGGATTTTTTTTGCATAATACAATTATTATGAACCATTAGAAATTTCAATAAAATATTCAAGTTTTATCTCAGATTTTTTAGTGTTACATATTGTTACTATTTTAAATGGAAATCATCTGAACCACTAATTTTCACAGATTAATTAATTTCGCTGATTCGTTTAAATCTCAAGTCGAATTTTGCAAAAAAGATTAACTTTCAATAACAATGTATTTATTGTTTAGGGGAGAATTATAATGCAACATAACTCACAAAACCCGACTCGGAATTTTACACGTAATCCCATTAATCTGTATTACAGACAGAAGAAAATGAAGTATTTGAAGGAAAAACTATGAAAAAAAGTATTTTTATTATTTTAATATTATTATATTTTAGTTTATATTCAGAAAGCATCATAGATAGTTTAGAAATAAAATTATCAAAGAAAAAAGGACTTGAAAAAATTTCTATATTAAATGAACTTTCTTATGAGTATAGCTTAATAAATAAAGAGAAATCTATCGGTTATTTGAACCAAGCATTGAAAATTGCAGAAAAAGAAAATAATTCAGAAGATATTATTTCAAATTTGAATAACTTAGGAATTAGATATGAATTTTTCAATGAGCCCGACTCCGCTTTTTATTTTTATAATAAGGCGATAAAATTAGGTGAAAGCAGTAATGATTTTTCTGGAGTAGCACTTTCGTATTTGAACAAAGCTTTTTTACAATTATCACGATATAACTATTCAGATGCATTGAGCACGGTAAATAAAGCAAAAGAATATTCTATTTTAGCTTCAGACTCTATTAATGTTGCCCAATGCTATAATTTGCGTGGAAGAATTTTCGTTGAAATCATGGATCATGAATCTGCTTTAGAAAACTTCTTAATCGCTCTGAAAATAACTAGAAATACAGACAATAAACCATATCTTGCAAGATGTTATAACCATATTGGAGTACATTACTTATACTTAAAAAATAATGAGAAATCTCTGGAGTATTTTAATAAAGCTTTGAAAATTCATGAAGAATTAGATGACAAAGAAGGAATAGCTGTTTGTAATAATAATCTTGGTAATGCTTATGAAGATTTAGAGGAATATGTGATAGCGTTAAAATATTATAAAAAATCTCTGGAACTTGATAATGAACTTGGTTATTCTAAAGGTATTTTTATGTCGTATCACAATATTGGCTCAACTTACCTTTCTCTAAAAAATTATGAAAAAGCAAAATATTATTTTGAAGAAGTTCTAGAATTATTAGATCAAATAGGCGATGAACACTCAAAAATTGATACATATTTACTTCTTGGAGTATTGAACTTTGAGCAAAAAAAAAATCAAAGTGCAAAATTTTACTATGAAAAAAGCCTAAAATTAGCATTAGAATTAGATAATGCAAGTATGCTTTTACCAATCTATAGTTCACTCGCAGAGTGGTATTCTTCTCAAAAACAAATGGGAGATGCTTATAAATATATTAAACTGTTTAGCACAATTAAAGATAGTATATTTACTGATGAAAACAAGCAAAAAGTAAATAAAATGCAAATCCGCTTGGCAACTGAAAAAAAAGAGCATGAAATACAATTGTTAACAAAAGATAGTAAGATTAAAAATATTCAAATTTCAAGACAACGTCAAGTCCGTAATTTGATAATAGTTCTATTAGTTTTAGCTTGTTTTGTAACAATTGTTTTATACAATCGCTATCGTTTCAAAGTGAGGGCAAATAATGAGCTTAGAAAAGCGAATATTCAAATCAGTGAACAAAAAACAGAACTTATGGATGTAAATGAGAATCAGGAAAAACTGCTGGTTGAATTAAACAAATTAAATGCTACAA
Organism: Candidatus Cloacimonadota bacterium; assembly: GCA_021108315.1. Lineage (GTDB taxonomy): Bacteria > Cloacimonadota > Cloacimonadia > Cloacimonadales > TCS61 > JAIORE01. The sequence continues at coordinate 39,504 of JAIORE010000245.1, read as the reverse complement.
AAGACAAGTTTTTCTCAATTATTTCACATGATCTTAAAAATGCCTTCTCTTCTATGATCTCTGGTTCCCGCTTGCTCTCGGTTCATATTGAACATCTTGATAAAGAAACTATAAAAAACTTAAGTTTAGAAATGAAAGTTTCGATTAACAATCTCTACAAATTATTAGAAAATTTGCTGAGTTGGTCACGTTTACAAACAGAAAATATGGCAATAGTTCCAGAAAAATTTTCTTTAGAAATAATCATAGATGATGTATTACAGATTTTGGATGGTAGTATCAAGAGTAAAAAGATTAAAATTCATAAATTGATTGAGAAAAATTCTATTATTTATGCTGATAAAAATATGATTAAATCTGTTTTCCAAAATATCATGTACAATGCTATTAAATTTACAAACTTAAACGGAAACATAAAACTGATGACAAAAAAGCAAGGAAAAAATCTTGTTTTAAAAGTTATTGATGATGGTTTGGGCATAAGTGAAACGAATCTAAATAAATTATTTAAATTGGATCAAAACTTTAAAAATACTGGAACTGCTGATGAAAAAGGAACTGGATTAGGATTGATTCTATGTAAAGAGTTCATTGAGAAAAATAATGGAACTATTCAAATTGAAAGTGAGATAAATAAAGGAACTACGGTTGTTATAATATTGTTGAATAGAAAAAATTAAATTGAATTGGGAAATAGAAGATAAAATAAGAAAAAAAGATTTATTAATTACCAAAAATAGAATTAAAAATTTATATTATTTGGGAGTATTTTAGATGTAAATCATGAATTTCTCAATTTATTTTATCGAAAACTTTCTCATCACAAAAGCAACCAACTAGCCAATCCCAAAAAAGAAGCAAATCCACCAATGTCTGTAAGCATAGTAATCACCACACTAGAAGCTAAAGCAGGATCAATTTTCATCCTTTTCATTATCACTGGAATCAAGGAACCGCTCAATCCAGCTATGAACATATTACAGATCATTGCACTACCCAAAACCACTCCCAGCATTATGTTTCCTCTCAATAAATAAGCAATCAACATTGCAAAAGAACCAACAATAATTCCATTTATAATTCCAACACTTATCTCTTTGAAAACCGCTTTGTAAGTATTATGAATTGTAAGTTCACCCATTGCAATTCCGCGCGTGATCACCGTGAGAGTTTGGGTTCCTGAATTTCCACCAAGTCCGGCAACAATCGGCATTAAGACAGCGAGAAATGAAAGTTGGGCAATAGTTTCTTCAAAAATCCCAACTACCGATGAAACCAGAAGAGCTGTAAAAAGATTCAATGTCAACCAGGGAAGACGTTTTTTTACCGAACTCAAAGGACTTGTAAAAACCTTGTCCTCATTATCCAATCCGACCATTTTGTAAACATCTTCCGATGCTTCATCGTCAATTACATCAATAATATCATCAACGGTGATCCTTCCCAAAAGATGATTTTCATCATCAACTACCGGTAAAATATAAATATCATATTTACGGAAAATATTTGCAACAAGTTCCTGATCCAAATTTACTTTTGCTGAGATAACATCCTTATCCATAAGTTCTTTAGCCATTTTGTGAGATTTGGCAACCAACAATCTGGTCATCTCTAAAATCCCAATCAGTTTTTCCTCATCATCAACTACAAAAGCATAATGGATGTTCTCTACGTCTTGATAATTATCTCTAATATAATCTATCATTTGATCTCGTTGCCAATTTTCGTGGATAGCGATGATCTCAGTTTGCATCAATCCACCGGCTGTTTCTTCATCATAGTTCAGAAGCTGTTTGATAGATTGTGAATCTTCCTGATCAATATGTTTTAGGACTTCATTTGAAACTTCATCTTCCAGCTCATTAAGAATATCAGTTGCTTCGTCAGTTTCCATTTCATCAATGATCTCAACCAGCTTTTCCTGCTGAATTTCTTCTAAAATCATCTCCCGAATTTCATCATATAGTTCAGATAGGACGTCTGAAGCAATCTCAGTTTCTAATAGTGAGAAAGTATTCAATTGATATTCAGATGGAAGGTTATTTATTATTTGAGCAACATCTGCCGGATGAGAATTCATTAAATATGATCTGAGATCACTCTTGCTGTCATTTTCCAGATAATTTAATATTATTTCATAATCTAACTGTTTCATAATTTCACCTTATCACCGAAAAATGAAATATGGTGAAATTTTGCAAGAATAATATGAAATCCCAAAATACAAAACTAAAATTTACCCCGTTGGATAATAAGTAATGAAATTTCTGAAAAATGCAAAGGTAAATATCCAACGGTGTGAATAACAATTAAGAAAAAGCAAATTCAAAACTAAAAAAATGCATTTACTTGTTTGATATTTGAGATGCATTGGGATTAAAAAAAACGCTCCGAAAACAAATTTCGGAGCGAGATTACAATGTGACAAACAAAAAAAATATCACCACAAAGGAAAAAGAGATCAAGTATCTTTTTTCTTTTTCTTTTTTCTCTTCATCATTGGATATTCCGTGTTCGATATTGGATATTCATTTATTTTTTTTACCAAACTTCAAGTGCTTCATTCAGCATTGCAAGCGTTTGTTCTTCTTTGTAGCCAAGTTGTTGCATTGCTCCGGAAGGACAGATAGCAGCACAACTTCCACAACCTTTACAAAGCCCTGAATTAACATGTGCATATTCTTTTTCATTCATCCAGAAAAGCTCTGGAGCACCGTAAGGGCACACAGAAACACACATTCCGCATCCAGCACACATATCCAGATCAACTTCCGCGATATTCGCTTCCGAAATATATTCTTTTGAGCTGATGATTGAGCAAGCTCTACCGGCAGCTGCTTTTGCTTGCGAAATTGAATCTTCCATCCCTTTGGGAGAATGGGCTAAACCAGCGAGGAAAATACCTTCAGCAGAAAAATCTACCGGACGTAATTTCACATGGGCTTCCATAAAGAATTTATCTTCATTTAAAGGAATTTTTAACATTTGAGATAAGACTTCGACATCATCTTGCGGGATAATTGCCGGTGAAATTATAATTTTTTCAGGATTTAGAGTTATTTCTGTTCCTAAAACATAATCTTTTGTTTTTATCAATAGTCCGGTTTCACCGAGAACTTGCATTTTACTGTCCAGAGTTACAACCGGTTTTTCTTCTTCATTGTATCGTATAAATAAAATTCCCATTTCTCTGGCTTGTTGATAATATTTTTCATAGAAACCATAAGTTCTGATATCACGATATAAAACGGTTACATTCATTTTAGGATTGAGTTTTTTCAATCTCATCGCATTTTTCATAGCCTGAGAACAACAAATTCTAGAACAATAAGGATGTTCTTCATCACGAGAACCGACGCATTGAATAAAAGCTACATTTTTCAGCTTTGCATATTCTTTTTCTTTCTCCTCCAACTCCTGCTCAAGTTCATGCTGTGTGATAATTTTTTTGCATTTTCCATAAAAATATTCTGTCGGTTCAAAAGCTTTTGCTCCTGTAGCAATTATAATAATTCCATGTTCAAATTCTTCTATTTCTTCTTTATGTTCAATTTTTGTTTTGAAGTTTCCGATATAACCATCAATACCTTTAATTTTAGAATTTAGATAAACCTTTACCAATGGATTATCATCAATTTGATCTTTCAGATCTTGTAAAAAATCAGCTACTTTGATACCATCCAAAGTATATGATAAACTATTTAAATTTCCACCCAGCTTGTCCTCTCTTTCAACTAACGCAACTTCAAATCCTTGATTTGCAATAGATAAAGCTGCTGTAATTCCAGCAAGTCCACCACCGATGACGAGACCTTTTTGAGTAACATCCAAAGAAATCGAATGCAATGGTTCTTGTAACCTAGATTTTCCTACAGCTATTTTGATTAGTGTTTTGGCTTTCTCAGTAGCTTTTGCATGATCATCTCTATGAACCCAACTACAATGATTTCTAATATTTGCCATCTCAAAGAGATATGGGTTCAAACCGGCTTCTCGCAAAGTTTCTTGAAACAGAGGTTCATGAGTACTGGGAGAACAAGATGCTACAACTACTCGATTCAGCTTGTGCTCAACAATGATCTCTTTCATAAGCTGCTGAGTATCCTGTGAACAGGTAAATATATTTTCTCCGGCATAAACCACATTAGGCAATGTTAAGGCAAATTCTACGGAACTTGGAACATTTACCACACTTCCAATATTTATTCCGCAGTGACATACAAATACACCGATTCGAGGTTTTAAGCCAGCAACTGTTCGCTCTTCGGGATATACTTTGTCGGTAATTTCAGTTCCTCTCACTTCAGATAGCAATTCTGCTGCCTCTGTAGCAGCTCCGGATGCTTGGGTAACAGTTTCCGGAATATCTTTTGGTGAAACAGCTGGTCCACAAACAAATACACCGGGACGTGTTGTTTCAATCTGTGAAATTCCGAGATGTTCAATAAAATTATGTTCGTTTAAGCGAACTCCCAAACTATCCGATAGTTTAATAATATCTTTGGGAGGAAGTAAACCAACCGATAAAACAACCATTTCAAATTCTTCTATGACAAAATCTCCATTCTCTTTCACTTGATACAATTCAAGATTTCCAGTCTCAGGGATTTCTTTGATTTTTCCTATTCTGGAACGTTTAAATTTGATTCCAGCTGCTTTGGCTTTATCATAATATTTATCAAAATCTTTTCCATGTGCCCGAAGATCCATAAAAAATATTGTTGGTTCAACGGTTGGAACATGTTCTTTGGCAATAATTGCTTCTTTCATAGCATACATACAACATACAGAAGAGCAATATGGCATATGAGAATGTTCTGTTCTAGAACCGACACATTGAATCCAGGCAATTTTTACAGGAACTTTTCCATCTACCGGTCGTTGTAAATGACCTTCATACGGACCGGAAGCAGCTAATATTCTTTCAAATTGAATACTCGTAAGTACATTAGGGAATCTACCGAATCCGTATTCATGCATAGGAGTTGGATCAAATTTATCTGCTCCATTCGCAATAATGACTGAGCCGACATCCAAATTAAGAGTTTCTTCTTTATGATCAAAATTAATAGCTTCGGCATCGCAGTATTCCGTACAAATTTTGCATTCACCGGTATTAAGTTGTACACAAAACTCCGGATCAATTTTAGCAAAATTGGGAACTGCTTGCGGAAAAGGTATATAAATCGCAGATCTTCTAACTAATCCTTCATCAAATTTAGAAAGAATTGGAATTACTTTATTTTCGGTGATTTTATTAAATTTAATTCCTTTTTGAGTAGGACAAATATAATCACAAGCCCCGCAGGTTTGGCAATCTTCCGATTGATTATCAAAAGCTGCTACAACTACACGCTTAATCCCTCGATTCGCAAAACCGATCGCTCCTCTACCCATCCTGCTTTCACACATTCGTACACATAATCCGCAGAGAACACAGTCATCATTTTTAAGCTCAATCCTTGGTTTACATACTTCCATTTCTTTGGCAAGATTTTGCAATACTTCTGATTCAGGGCATTTTGCCAGCATTAATTCAACCATAATCTTACGTGATTTAATTACTCGCTCCGTATCTGTTTTGACAATAAGACCTTCCTGAACAGGATAAGTACAAGAAGTTTGAATTGATGTTCTTCCGTTTTTTTGACTTATTTCGACAAGACACAAACGACATGCTCCATAAGATGGTAAAGCTTTATTATAACATAAAGTTGGTATCTTAATACCGTTCTTTTCTGCCACTTGAAGAATCGTTAAATCTTCTTCTACTTCTAATTCCATTCCATTAATAGTTAAATTTACCATATTTATACCTTCTTTTTTTAAAATTCCAAAAAACAAATAACAAAAAACAAATAAATTTCAAATATCAATATCAAAATACCGAACGAAACATAAAAAACTACAAAAAACAAAAAATTAAAATCAAAAAAACAAACAAGCTGAGGTTCTTATTTGTTTTGAATTTGAAATTTTTTTCATTGTTATTTATTTGATTTTTGGTGCTTGTCATTTGGAATTTATGCCTTTTTACTTTGATTTTTCCAAAATTGTTGATAATATCTTTTTCAATTCATTTGCTTCTTGAATTAAATACAAAGCATCATCAGCATTTTTCAAATTATTTGTTTCATTAATCAACCTCAACCAATAATTACTTTCTTTTGCTTCTTTACGACTAATCTTTATTCTCATTACAAAATCTTTTTTACTCAAAGCTTCATTGGCTTCCCTATAATTTGCACCCACAGAACCAGAAGACCGGATTACTTGTTTCCCATCTTCCATATTGGCGATAGTATTCGGAAGAGTTTTAATAAACAATCTAAGATTTTTACTAAACTGAAATGTTCTCTCCTCTAAATCATATATTTTTTTAGAATTCTTTATACTATCCATAGCTATTGCCTTAAAATTACAAATAACAAATCTCAAATATCAATATCAAGATAATAAACGAAACATAAAAAATTACAAAAAACAAAAAAATAAAATCAAAATAACAAACAAGCTGAGGTTCTTATTTGTTTTGAATTTGAATTTTCTCTTCATTGTTATTTATTTGTAGTTTGTGTTTTGTCATTTGGAATTTTCCTGTTACTATTCTCCTTATATATCATTAGAATCCAGAACATAACTACTTTCTTCATCCTCATGTTCATAAATAAAATTTATTTCAGGATGAGAAATCATCAGAGTAACGATTGTACTTTTCATATCTCCGATAGGTTTACGATCTATATGACTAAATTGAAAACTCGCCTTAACCTCAGTGCCTATTCCAATTTTAGAATTTATCTCAAAATCTCCATTACTCTCTTCTGCAGCTTGAGCCAGAAGAGAAAGTCCCATTCCCACTCTTCGGGTTGTTCTGGTTGTATAGAACGGATCAAGCACATTATTCATAGTTTCCTCGTTCATTCCTCTGCCATTATCCTTTATCTCAATGATAAGTATATCTTTGCTTATCTTTTCTACAATTTTTATTTCAATTTTGGAAGCATTTGCTGCAATCGAATTCTCAACTACATCAAGAATATGTAAGGATAGATCTTCCATCTCTGTTTTTTAATGCCTTTTTCAATTCTACTACTGTCATCTCATCAAGTAGAAATGTGGTCGAAGTTTTGCCTATATCATTTGGATAATGAGCATCGGAAAAAGTGACAAGCGGAAAGCCGGATGCCATTGGGAAATCAAGTTTTTTCTTTTCGGAAATATACCTTGGTGATAATTCCATTCCATCCAATTCCAATCCTTCCGGGACAAAACCCAGTTGCCCGATTAGGCTAAATCTTTCGCGATCAACATGCGAGGCAATTGCAAGTCCATTCAAAGAGTGGATAAACTCGACTATTTCATCAACTGTCAAATCGGTTGCCCCAATTAACATTTTTTTGTTAAGATCAATAATTTCATCCTGCTCATTTACTACTAATTGGTATCCGAAAAGTTCTTCGTCATTTTCACCTTTCAGGTTTTTATAAACAATTTTCTGAAGTTTACTTAAATCTTTATCATTATCAAATAGTGCCAGAATATGTACCTCTTCTTTTGAGGTAACTTCCATTCCACCTAAAACTTTCAAATTACTTTTCTCTCCCGCTTTTTTTATGGCAATTACATTTTCAGATGAATTATGATCACAAATCCCAATCATATCCAATCCTTTGGATTTTGCTTTTTTGACAATCAAAGTTGGAATCATTTCCATATCTCCACAAGGAGAAAGGCAGGTATGAATATGTAAATCCGCTTTGATTTTTTTGAGCACTCAGTATGAACCTCAATTTATTTTATTCCTATTATTTTCCTTTCTCTCGTCAACCATTAAAAAGGCTATAATTAAAGAAATCCTCTGGTAGAAGCCGTTTTCAAGGTTTCCTTTTCTCCCTTTCTCCATTCTTCCCTTTTTTATCTCTCATTCCCGTGTATTCCCAGTTCATAAAGCTTTCCTACAATTTCAAAAGTTGGTAAATCTGTTAATAAAATTGGGATATTTTCCTTTATTGCTTTCTTCAAAGTTGCTTCTTCCGGCTCACGTCCATTTACAAGAATAATTCCGGCAAGTTCCTGTAGATTTGCCACTGCTACGATATTAATATGAATTTGTAAAGTAATCCAGAGATCATCTTTTTGAGCATTTGCAATGACATCACTAAGCAGATCACTCGAATAACCACCGCTTACGTTTCTATCAACTTCTCCGGAAACGACTTTTAAATTGAGTTTTTCTACAAGATCTTTCAGATTAATCATTTTTCCTCTTTTCTTCTTTTCGCAACTTCCTGAAGCATTCTTCTTCTCAGTTCGTCATAATTAGGCTTTGCGTAGAATTCTTTCATCCTGAGACATTTCTCAAATTGGTCACATTCTCCACAAAACAGTATACCTTTCTTTTCGCAACATATTCTAATCGGACAATCCCTGCCCTTTGGATAATTCTGAGGAAGCCAACAACAGTGATATTTAGTATCAGGATTAAACAATGCACTCTCATCCCCATCCAGAAAACGTTTGTAGGTATCGCAATTACTACAATCAGCCCCACAAAAAAGGATAAGACGTTTAGATATATTCTCTTTTCTATTACTCTCCATTACGATAATCACTGAGTTTAATAATTGTTTCTAAATGAGTTCCCTTTTCAATTGATGATGTCAGAGTCATTTCATCGGTGAATTTTTTTATATTGGGAAGTCCCATTCCAGCTCCGAATCCCAATTCTCTAACCCATCCGGGAGCAGTGGAAAAACCGGATATCATTGCTTTTTCAACATCAGGAATACCTGGTCCTTTATCTGTGAAAACAATCCTAATTTGATGAGGTTCAAGGTAAGCTGTAATTTTCCCACCCTCGGTATAAGCAACAATATTTATTTCCGCTTCATAAGTTGAAATTGAAGCTCTACGTACAATTTCCGGAGAGAGACCAAGTCTATAAAGTGTTTTCTTTAGTCCGGTAGCAGCTTCTCCAGCTTTATCAAAATTTTTTCCTTCTACATAATATTGAAATTTTAAGAAGACATCATCTGCAACAATATCATTAAAAATGTGACTTGCTCTGTATCTACGCTCTTCTTCATCATGATAAACAGTTTCTAATTTATTGAGAACCCCTCTGAGAATATCACTTTTTGTAATAATGCCTACGAGTTTTTTATCTTTTCTCGAAATAACCGGAAAACGACCAAACCCATATTCCTCAAATTTCAAAACAGCATACACAAGTGATTCATCGGCAAAGAGAGTTACTAATTTTGTTGTCATTTTATCTTCTATTAAAGCATTTATGTCTCTCTGTTCTATGCATTTAATAAAATCTTCGATACTAATGATACCAACAAGTTTGTCATCATTTACTACCGGAACTCCGGAAATCCTCTTTTTTTGTAAAATATCTCTTAATGATCCCACTGACATTGTTGGATTTACAGTTGCGATATTTCTTTTCATTACATCTTTAACTTTCATCTCAAATGTAAGTTCTTGAACCTTGCTGGTTGTTCTATTTTTATCCATTTCTATTTATCAATATCTTGATAACTGCAACTCTGTAGTCCATTTTTATACAATCTTCCACAGCTTTCAAAAGTAGTGAGTTTTGATGTTAATATAGTGATATCGTTCCTATTAGCTGATTTTATCATATTTTCATTAGGAATTTTTCCCATAACAAAGCAAACAACTTTTATATCAGCCACATTAGCAGTATTGATAACTTGAATATTCATTAAGCTTGTTAAAAGAATTGAACCGGGTTTTCCAAAAGCCAATATTTCGCTCATTAAATCTGATGAACAACCAATTTCTATTTCCATTTCAGAATCATATTTTCCTGTAGGAACATCCGCTTCGAGTATTTCTTTTATCTCTATGAGTTTCATAATTGTTATTCCACTGTTACTGCATCAAATTTACAAACAGTTTTACAGATACCGCATTTGATACATTCACTTTGGTCAATGATATGAACTTCCTTTCGATTTCCAGAGATAGCTTTAACCGGACATTTTATTGCACAAACCGTACAACCAACACATTTGTCAGCATCAATATGAAAATCAATTAATGCTTTACAAACATGAGCCGGACACTTTTTATCTTTTATGTGAGCTTCATATTCATGTCTAAAATTTTTGATAGTAGAAAGCACCGGATTTGGTAGAGTTTGCCCCAAACCACATTGAGATGCATCTTTTATCGCATATCCAAGTTCTTCCAGAAATTCAATATCACCTTCTTTTCCATGACCTTCTGTAATTCTGGTTAGAACTTCAAGCATTGCAGAACTACCTTCTCTACAACTGGTACATTTTCCACAACTTTCATCGCTGGTGAATTCCAAGAAATATCTGGAAAGATCTACCATACATGTATCTTCATCAACTACAACCATTCCGCCGGATCCCATCATAGAACCAACTTCAGTTAATTTTTCATAATCTACAGGTAAATCAATTAAGGAAGCGGGAACAACTCCACCAGATGGACCACCGATTTGAACGCCTTTGAATTTTTTCCCGTTGGGAACTCCACCGCCAATATCATAGATAATTTCTCTGAGGGTAATTCCCATTGGTACTTCGACCAAACCGGTATTATTTATTTTTCCAACGAGAGAAAAAACTTTTGTTCCTTTGCTTTTCTCCGTTCCAATGCTGGAAAACCAATCTGCACCACGAAGAATTATTCGGGGAACATTTGCCCAAGTTTCCACATTATTGATATTTGTGGGTTGTCCCCACAATCCGGATTCAGCTGGAAAAGGAGGTCTTTGGCTTGGTTCAGGAGATATTCCTTCAATGGAATGGATAAGCGAGGTTTCTTCTCCACATACAAAAGCTCCCGCTCCTTGTTTGATTTCAAGGTCAAAATTAAAACCTTTGCCAAGAATATCTTCTCCTAATAATCCATATTCCCGAGCTTGCTCAATGGCAATTTCCAATCTACTTATAGCGAGTGGATATTCTGTTCTGATATAAACATATCCTTGTTCTGCCCCTATTGCTCTCGCCCCAATAAGCATTCCTTCGATAACCGCATGTGGATCGGATTCGACAATACTTCTATCCATATATGCACCGGGATCACCTTCATCAGCATTGCAAATAATGTATTTGGGAAATTCTTCTGATTTTTTACAAATTTCCCATTTTATCCCAGTTGGAAAACCACCGCCACCTCGTCCGCGTAATCCAGATTTTTGTATCTCATTTATTATATCTTCGGGAGTCATTGCTGTCAAAATTTTTATTAAGGCATTGTAACCGTCTCTGCCGATATAATCATCGATTTTTTCAGCATCTATCAAGCCTTTATTCCTGAGTGCAATCAATCGCTGTTTATTGAAAAATCCAATTTCATTCACTGTAGGAATATGAGTTTTCTCTCCGGGAGGAGTGTACATCATTTTTTTGACAGGTCTTCCTTTGAGAAAGTGTTCTTCTACAAGATAAGGAATATCTTCAGGAGAAAGTAATTGATAAAAAATATCATCAGGTTGAACTACAACGATAGGACCTTGAGCACAGAACCCCTGACAACCTGTACCAACCACGAGGATTTCATCATCTAATCCCTGTTTTTTTATCTCTTCTTCTAATAATTCTTTTATTTTAAAAGAACCGCACGAAACACATGCTGTGCCTGTGCAAACCATTAAATGTGTTCTATAAGCCATTTTTAGGGTTCCCTCTCACTTCCTAAAGCAAGTGCATATTCTTCTACAATTTTTCCATTAAGCACATGCTCTTCAAATATTTTAATAATTTTTTCTTTGGTTAAATCACTATATTTTACAGGAGTTTCTCCTTTGAGTTCTATAGTTGCCATCGGTTCTCTGCTGCAAAAACCTGCACAACCGGAAGTTGTTACAATCACATCATCCCGACCGGATTCTTCAACTATTTTAATCAAAGTATTCATTATTGTTCTGGCTCCGGCAGCAATACCACAAGTTCCCATATGAACGGTTATTTTTGCATTAGAAATTCCCTCACGAAGAAGGGCTGCTTTTCTAACCTTTTTCCTTATTTCCTCAAGGTCTTGAATATTTAATTTAGGCATCCTGTTTTTCCTCCATCGTTTTATAATGTTTAATGATTTTGGGAATATCAGCTCGTTTTAATTTACCGTGCACATCTTCATCAACTGTAATCACTGGAGCCAATCCGCAACAACCAAAACAGCGAGCAGTTTCCAAAGTAAAATTCATATCTCTCGTAGTTTCTCCGACTTTTATATTCAGTTCATTTTCAATTGCTTCAATAAGTCCCGGTGCTCCCTGAACATGACAGGCAGTTCCAATACAGACAGTGATAATGTGTTTTCCTCGCTGTTCAAGATGGAAAGTATTATAGAAAGTTGCAATTTGATATATTTTTGATAAGGAAACATTTTGCTCTTGCGACACATATTTTATTATTTTTTCGGGAAGATATCTAAATTCCGTGTTAATACTTTGAAGAATAGGAAGCAGATTGCCTTTCATATCTTTATATTTTTCCAAAATGGCATCTACTTTTGTTCTGTCTTCGGGTTTGAGGAATATTGGATCTTTCTCAATAGGATAAAGTGCAACCGTGACTGGACAATGTTGAGTACAAGCTGCACAACCGGTGCATTTGTCTTCATCAACATATCTGGGATGTTTTGTTACTTCTACTTTGAAATTTCCTGCTTCTCCAACAACTTTTTTCAATTCAGCATTAGTGATAATTTCAATATTCAGATGCCTTCCGCATTCAACCAATTTCGGTGACATCACGCACATAGCACAGTCATTGGTGGGAAAAGTTTTGTCCAATTGTGCCATTGTTCCGCCAATCGAAGGTGTTTGCTCAAGCAGATAAACTTTATATCCCGAATTTGCTAAATCAAGTGAAGATTGAATTCCGGCTATTCCAGCTCCAACAACCAGAACTGAGCCTACTTTCTTTTTATCCATTTATATATCACTCCTTAAAACTTAATAAATTATTTAAACTTTTTTAAAGAAGAATTCATGCGATTTTCAGCACGAATTCTCTTGCGTGAAGCAAAATCTTTTATGAGAGATACTAATTCATTTTTCTCTTCTTTATCATGATAATGTGAACATTTTGATTTGTTATGAATATATCCTTTGTATAAAGCTTCTGAATAAACTTGCTTTCCTATTGAATTGCGCACCATAACTGTAGTATATCCATCATCAGAACCCAAACCTCCAACAGAAATATCCGCAAAATCATTGGCAAAGTCTCCGCAGGCAATACAAGCCGGACGAGCAATCTGTTCGATCTCTGAAAGTGGTATTTGAATACTTATACCGGATTTCAGATGTAGTTGTAATTTGTCTTTAATATTAATTTTTTCAATATCTTCGATATTTATGTTATGTTTTTTAGCAAAATCTTTTTTAGCAAGATCTTCTACAGTGAAACATTGCATACAAAACAAACCGATTGTTACGACAACACAAAGCCTGCATTTTACGAATTGATTTGATTTGACAAGGAGTTCCCACAAGTACCAGTTTTTTCAGTTCTTCAGATGCAGATTCTTTTATTACTTTGATTACCGGAAAACAGGAAGCATAAGTATCACCTAATTCATCAAGATGTTGAGCTTCCGAAAATATTGAACCGGCTGCATCAATGACTTCTGCTCTGGTTCTGGCAATTACAGGTTTTCTGCCATGAGCACCAACTCGTTTGGATACAATAGCACCATCTACAATATTGTTTTCCAACATAAAAATAAGTAAAGAACTAACTACTCCACCATCTGTAGCTACATCTCTCACTTCATCATCTGTAGAGCGAGCAGAAAATATATCTTTCCAATCTCCCATTGGATATCGCCAATTGTACTTATCTTTTACTTCATCTTCCAATTCAATAGTTTTTGGGCAAATAAGATAACAAATTCCACCTTGCAAGCATTTATCTTTATCTGCGTAACGTGGTATTCCATCAGGTCCGATTTCCAAAGCGGAAATTCCATTAGCACTGCAAAACGAAACACATCCACCACACCGTTTGCATAAATCTTTATTTATGACTTCCTCAATAAGGTTGTCAAAGCAGAGAATTTTATTTTCTTTCATTATACTCTCCTAATTTTTGATCATAAGTTTTCGCAATCTCGAAACCGTTGAAACGGTTAAATAATTGATATACCTATATTAACCACAAACTTAAGTTTGTGGTTAATGAAACTAATAATTTTTCAATAGCCGTTTCAACGGTTTACTCTTTAATAAATCAATCTTGAAAAAAAGATAAAAAAATTATGGTCTCTTATCTTTTTCCCAAAAAAAGGCAGGAGTATAAGACTCCCACCTCTAAGTAATTTTATTTTATCTGATTGGCTGCATCAGCATTCCATTCATAATAAGCACCATCAAAAACACGTACATTGGGAAAATCCAAAATGGAAGTAAGTGCTACATACATAATTCCAGCTCTTACACTGGAAGCACAATAAAGAATGATCTCTTTATCAGAAGTAATTCCAGCTTTTTTTATAACTGCTGCAATTTCTTCTTTAGTTTTGATTGTACCATTTTCATTTACGACATTTATATATTCAAGATTAATTGCTCCGGGAATATGACCTTTGCGAGTGATTTTTTCATCATCATCTTTTCCACCAAATTCATCAGCACTACGAACATCAACCAAAATAACTTTTGGATTATTTAGTTTAGATTTCACATATTCCATAGATGCAATTTTTGAAGCATCAGGACTTGGTTTGAATGTTGCAGGTGTAACAGCAGTAGCCTTTGGTGTCATCGGTTTTCTGATTTTCATCCAACTTTTGAGGTGACCATCAAGAATGTTTACATCTTTAGCTCCAAGATATTCAAAAATCCAATAAAGTCTGCCGGCAAATTTATTTTTGCCATTATCATAGAACACAATTTTACTATTTTCAGTAATCCCTTTTTCACCAAAAATCTTGGCAATTTCTGCCGGACTTTTCAGCATAGCATCTATCCCTTCGGATTTATAAAGATCTTTGTGGTAGATATTTACAGCACCTTTGATGTGTTTTTTACTATAATCTGCTGCTTGACGAGCAGAAACGATTATTACATCACCACTTTTGCTTAATTTTGCTACTTCTTTGGCAGACATAATTCCAGCAAGAACAAATTGGAAAGAAAGAATCAGTATTGTTAGAAGTATTAGTATCTTTTTCATTATTTTCTCCATTTTTTTAATTTTAAGCAATATTTTAACGCTGATGAACACAGATTATTTGTGATAAAAAACAAGAAAATTCGGTAAGTTCAGAATGTTAATAATTATAAATTTTCATCATACTTTTTCATAGTGATCAGCGTCTTTCTACGTTAAAATTTCTTCTTAGAATTTTACCTGTAATTGCATCAGAATTTCATCATTCGTGATTTCTGTAGGTTCTTCAGCTTTGTAGAGGTAATTTATTTGTAATCTCGTCCAATCATTAAAGAAATAATTTAATCCAAAAGTGAAAATGTTATTAACTTCATCACCCGACCAGTTAAGGTCATAAGATTCATATTTTATGACAGGTTGTATGCTAAATTGAGTCATATACATTGCTTGTAGCCAGAAACCACTTCTTGTGATTGAACCTTGGTGCAACTGCACCGGTTCGTCACTTCAGCCACCACCTGTTGTATAAGAACCTATATCTTCTCCACGAATGTATTCAGCTTGAAAAAGAAAATCAGAATATTTTGCTTCCAATTCTATGGCAAATCTTTTGCTTTCATCTTCATCAGCATCAACAATATCAGTTGGTGAAGTACCAAATTTGTAACTTCCACCCAAACTAACAAAATCAAATGGTGAAACAACAATTCTTCCAGAAATAGTTTTATTCGAATTTTCATCTCTGAAACCATCTGTTGCTGATATTTCATTTGTAAATGAAATTGCATATTTAATAAATTTTTCATAGTTTCCTTTAAAAAGAAGTCCCATATCTCGAGCTGGAAAAGTTAATCCATTAACCACAAGTGAGCGATTGATTGTATGTAATCCCTGACAAGGAGTATTTAATTCCAAACTAAATGGAGATTTGAATTGCCCGATTGAAACACTTGCATAAGGAGCAAAACGCGAATAAGTGATAAAACCATCAAGAAGATATGGTCCGCCTTGGAATGGACTGAACTCATACATAATATAATAGCTGAAATCGTAAGGAATATTTCCCACCAATCCCATTCTTGCTCTATTAAATGTAAAACTACTCTCATTATCATTTTCTAATAATTTAGTTTCAAATTGTGTTTGTAGATAACCTACAACATTTACTCCTTCATCAGAAGAAGCTTCCATACAACCTTGTGCATAGATTTGAAAAGCTAAAATTAAAAATATACTTAAAAACAATATCTTTTTCATTTTTTCTCCAAAAAAGGGAGTAGCGAAATTACTACTCCCAATAATTATCATCTAATTATTCACCTGTTTCGTAATCATAATCTACTGTTAATTGTGTCCATTTGTGTTCTGTTAGAGCATCATAAATCATACTATTTGCACCAAATTTCAAACTTTTTGCATCATAACCAAGAACTGTAAGATAAGCTGTGATCATTGAAGATGTTTGACCTGTCCAGCAATAAGTTATTACCGTGTCCTCTGCATCAAGATTTTCTAGATTGATAGGATTAATTCTGTATGCACCTTCAATATTTCCATAATTTGTAACATCTGCTTCTCCCCAATAATTATTGACAAAATCATCTTCTGGGAATTCTAAAACCTCTACTGAATTAATACCTTTAAATCCACCAGAGAGTAAGGCATTTACCCTTGCAGTAAGAATTGTAGCACCATCTTCTGAATCTGAACTAATGCTAGGAAAGTTAAAAGTTTCTGGAGCTTTAATTGAGCCAGGTGCAGCAACCCAATTTAAATGATCAAGCTGATCAACGTTTCCTGTCCAGCTATCAAATGCACTATTCCAACCGCTCATTCCCCATTTGAGAACTTTTGCATCTGGATAACCTGAAAGACGAAGTGCCATTACAGCATGTCCCGCAGATTGACCTGTATAGCATACAACAATAATTGGCTTATCTGCACTTGCAGCATCTGTTACGATATTATCATAAGAAGAAGCTACAGCACCAGGAACATGACCTTCGTTATAATCAATAATGTCATCTTCATCAGCATCACCGGATCTGATATCCATGATGTAATAATTATCAAGATCATCAACAATATCACTTGCTGCAATAATCCAATCAGTAAGTAAGTCTGTTAAAGCCATCCCATTTCCATCCATGTAAGCTGTTACAATTTCAAAAATAGTTTTGCTTGGTTCTGTAGTAGTATCATCTTTACATCCTGCAAAAAATACTACTGAAAATATGGCAATTACTGCCATAAACAACATCAATCTCCTTTTCATAATCATCTCCTTTTTTTACAAAGCTTTTTGCTTTGCTTGTTTTTTATTTTGCTCAAACAGAATTGTTTGAGTTACATTCTTTTTTTATCCGCATCCACCTGAACTCTTTTTTGTTTCTTCGAGAGGAGCAGTTGGATCTAACCAAATTCTATATCCGCCTTTAAGACTTTTTACATTTGTATAGCCAAGTTGCATAAGACTTTGAGCAGATAGAGTACTGCGACCACCTTTTTTGCAATAAACTATAATTTCTTCATCTTTTTTAGGCATTTCTACAAAAAGATCATCATCCCAATAGCTTTTACTTCCAATCTTGAATTCCAATAATCCACGTGGAATATTAACAACGAAAGTTTCAGGATAAGGATATTCATCTTCTTCATCCGGTTGATTTATAAAGCCTGCTTCAAATTCTGAAGGTTCTCTTACATCAATCACCAATCTTAATTCACCTTTTTCTAATTTTGCTTTGAATTCATCGTATACTATTTCTGTGATTCCCGATTTTGCTTCACTGACTAATTGTTTATAATCAACAAAAACACCATCGGTAGAAAAACCTGTACCACATCCGGTAATCAGAAAGATCAAAGCTAAAACAGAAATTATTGTTATATGTTTTTTCATTTTTCCTCCTGAATTATAATGCCGAACATTTTCCGGTTTTCTCGTTCCATTTCACAAAAACATACCATAAAAGTAATATCACCAAAAGTAGAATAACAGCACCTGTATAACCAAGATAATCCGGTAAATACATTTGCTTTCTTAATGATTCCGGAAGGATCTTAACTATTCCGGGTACAATAAATTTTTTCGATATTGGAGCCATGATTAGAAATCCGAGAATAGACATCCACAATTTCACATGACCTTCACCTGCTCGCCACAGAGTTCCAACAGCACAACCACCAGCAATCGTCATTCCTAGACCAAAGATAAATCCTCCAATCAAGGCTCTCAACCAGAAATTAGGATATACAGATTTTAATTCAATAGCACGAGTTGCTAGTTCACCTGCATTTCCAACTCCAAAATATTTTATAACTGTAAAACCAACTAAGCCAACCAGCACACTTATGATAATTGCTACCGGAGCAGAAGATTCACCAGTCATAAAAGGCTCACGAAAAGCACGAACAATGCAATAGCGTGATCTTTGCAGAATAATTCCAAGAATCAGACCGAAAATTACATGCCATCCTACTATTTTCATCAGAGGAGTATTTTTTGAAGTGTAAGCATTAAAAATAAATAAAACGATAACAATAAGAATCCAACCTAACCATCTTTGCCAAGCCATATTTTTCCCATTTCCTGAAAGAAATGTGAATGATTTTCCCATGCTGATATTCGGTAAAGCTTCCATTTCCCAAAGCAGATAACGTAGAGCTGCAAAAGTTCCTATCATAAATCCTAAGGTAAGAAACAGAGCACCACCGGAAAGAGCAGGAACACCTGTGAAGAAACCACCGGTCGTACATCCAACTCCAACTGTTGCTCCAATTCCCATTAATGCACCACCAAGAAGACCTTTTACAAGTTCTCCGATCGGAGCAATACGGATTCCAAATTCTTTGGAGAGCAGTGAAGAGATAAAAGCTCCCAGAACAATAATGATATTCAGAATTGCCACTGTATGAAGGTTTATCGGAACTGAAGTCCCCAAATTGGACATTCCCAAAGTTTGATAGATATTTTGACCGATATTGATATAACCACCACTCGCTCCCCAAGGATACTTGATTACGAAGAGAAGAATATTCAAAACTGCCAGTAAAATTCCACCAAGCCACATTGGCCACGATTTACCGAAAAGTTTATCAAACAATTCCCTTAATATACCACTTTTAAACACAATTTTCTCCTTTTACTTCTTTTTAATGTAAAAGATAAAAGCTCCGTCTTCTTCTTTCGATTCCAATAAAGTATTGCCTGTTTTTTCACACCAAGCAGGAACATCGGTTTTTGAACCAGGATCTGTTCCTATCATTTCCAATACTTCACCACTTTTCATCTGTTTTTTCAATGTCTTACTCAATTTAATGATAGGCATTGGGCAAGAAAGCCCTTTACAATCCAAAGTTTGATCTACTTGCATTTTTCCTCCATTTTCTCTTTTTATTTTTTGAAACCACGAATTAACTCAAATTAGTTCGAATAGTTTTTAGCAACTTAAAAATACAAATGACTAATTCTTCTTTTTGTTCACTATTCACTATTAGTTATTCACTGATTTCTTGTTACCATTTCTTATCCATTTCTTCCTTAATTTTTGTAGAGATTGTTTCTTTATAATCATCTTCCGGATGAAGTTTCTGATTTATCAAATCACAGCGTAAATCTTGAATAAATTTATCCAATTCTCTTGCTTCATTATAACGTTCTTTTGGTGCATAACCCTCTTTTATAGCTTTATCACGTAAAACACTGATAACATCAGTAAATTTCACACCTTGTGGACATAACGCATAGCAAGTATAGCATCTGGAACACATCCAAAGAATATCTGAGGAAAGAACTTCCTCTTTCATTCCGTAAATTACCATACGAATAATTTTACGAGGATCATAATCCGAGTGAACTTCCGCTACAGGACAAGACGCTGTACAAGTTCCACAAGTAAAACATCGTTGGAAGTGCTCTGCTCCCGGTTGAGAAGCAATTTCATTTTTAAAATTAGCATCCAATTTACTTAATATTATCTTTTCCATCTATTTCTCCTTAAATCTTGAAACCACTATTTTGAAACCACAAATTAGCACAAATTTCCTTGCCACAGACTTTCACGGACAAAACACAGACTAAGAAAAAAAATATTAAATCTCGTTCTCAAGTTCCCAGCTTGGGAACGAGAGAAAATAACTTGTTACCATTTTTTCTCTGTGCTCCCTGTGTGCTCTGTGGTTAGTTTTTTCGCCTTAGAGTCTTTACGGTAAATATTCTTTTTCTTATCTTTTAGTCAGTGTAAGTCTGTGCCTAAGTATTTTTTTCTTTTTCGTGTGAATTCGAGTTAATTCGTGGTTTCATCTTTTTATTATTTTTAAAAAGCTTCCGGGATTTTCTTCAATTCTTCATAAGAAAATACAGGCCCATCCACACAAATATATTTTGAACCGATTCCACATCTTCCACATTTCCCAATCCCGCATTTCATTCTTCTTTCTAATGAAGTATATATTTTATTGTCTGGAAAACCTGATTCAATAAGAACAGGAAGAGTAAATTTGATCATAATCG
The DNA here is from genome assembly GCA_021108315.1 of Candidatus Cloacimonadota bacterium. GTDB lineage: Bacteria > Cloacimonadota > Cloacimonadia > Cloacimonadales > TCS61 > JAIORE01. The sequence continues at coordinate 18,855 of JAIORE010000245.1, read as the reverse complement.
GAGGACCGCAAACAACAACCCAAGAGGTCGGATCCAGTGCTAATTCTTTAGTAATTGTGGGTACAAAACCACAGAGTCCACCCCAGCCTTTCATAGGTCTATCAATTGTGAGATGAAGGATAAGGTCATCTCGTTTGTCCCATTCTTTCAGCTCATCTTTATAAATAAAAAGATCGGGAGTTCGGGCACCATAAATCACTGTGATTTTTCCGTAATCCGCTCGATTTTCCAACATATAAATGAGCATAGATCGTAATGTGGTGAAAGCAAATCCACCGCCGATAATGACAACATCACCACCTTTGAATTTTTCAACAGGATACCAGTTTCCCATAGGACCACGGATTCCTACCGTATCTCCAACTTGTAAATGATGTATATCGTTTGTAACTGAGCCGGTTCGATTTACAGTAAATTTCAAAATATCTTTTTCAGTAGGAGAAGAAGCTATCCCAAATGGTGATTCTCCTTTTCCCAGAATAGAAAATTCACAAAATTGTCCGGGTAGATACTTAAAATTATTCTTATCTTCTTCATTCACAAAAGAAAGATCATAAGTTCTTAAAGAGCGATCCGGATTTTCATTCAGAATCCTTTCCACTTTCATTGGAATAGGAATATACGTATTTTCACAATTGCACATTTATTTCCTCTTTATTAATAAAAATTTCTAAATAAATAATGTTGTTCTGCTTTCATTTGCTTCTACTAAAAATTTAGCTACACCACAGTATTCAAGATTATTATAATCTATCATTTCTTCCGGTTTCATTCCCATCAAATCCATCGACATTTCACAAATAAATATTTTAATTTCAGATTCTTCAGCAATTTTCAGCAAATCTTCAAGAGATATTATTCCCTTTTTCTTCATTAAATCTTTCATTAATGTAGTTCCAATCCCAGCCATATTCATCGTAGAAAGTTTCAATTTTTTAGTTCCTGTCGGAAGCATAATACCGAACATTTTCGAGATGAAATTCTTCTTAACTTTTGCTTTTTTCCTAAGGACAGCTGTTCCCCAAAAAGTAAAGAACATTGTAACTTCGGTTTCCATCGCAGCGGCACCAGTAGCGATAACAAAGGCAGCTAATATTTTATCCAGAGAACCGGAAAACACAACCATTGAAAGCTTATCTTTAGGTTGTTTTTTTTCTAAAGCATCGACTTTTTTCTGTAATTCATAAATTTGTTTTTGAAAATCTTCCATATTATACTTTAATTATTTTTTTTAATATTTCTCTAATATCCAAATTTACAGGACAAACTAAAACGCATCTTCCACAACCTGTACAAAGGTGTTCATTATAATTATCCATAAAATAATTGTACTTGTGCATCACTCTTTGTTTTACGCGCTGTACAGAAACTCCACGTGGATTGTGCCCCGAAGCTTCGTTTGTAAATATCGGAAACATACAGGAATCCCAAAGACGAATTCTTTGACCCTTACCGGATTTTCCCTCATCGGAAACATCAAAACAATGGCAGGTGGAACATACAAAAGTACAAGCTCCACAATTTATACATTTGCTACTGATCTCTTCCCAAATCGGCTCATCCCAAATCTTGTTCAATTTATCATAAATATTTGAAATATCCACTTTTTCTGAGAGATATGATTCTGCTTTTTGCTTGAGAGATTCTATTTTTTCTTTATCAATATCAGATTTATCATCTTTTTTATATTCTTTTAGAAATTTTTTCCCTTTTTCAGAAATGCCATTCATAATAAAATGATCATCAGTTTCAATCACAAAAACATCAGAGCCTTTTTCATCGAATGGACCACCGTCAAACCAATTACAAAAACAGGTAGAAAGGGGAGCATTACAAGCTAATCCGAATATTAGAGAAGAATCGTATTTTTGTTTCCAATAAGGATCATTGTACATTTTATTATCAGGAATTTGATGAGCATTTCCAAAAACTTTGTTCAGCATCAGCACACTTTTTGCATCACAATTTCTCATTCCCCATACTGCAAAAGGCTTTTCATCTTTTTTTGGAACCTTTATTCCATTTTCATCATATTTAAAGAGAACTTCCGCTTGCGGAAAGAAAATACTTTTTGGAGATAAATTTGTATTGGGAATCGAATCAATAATTTCATCAGCCGATTTAATTTTCTGGAATGAAGTCTTTTTCCCATCCTTTACCGGAGCAAATACCTGATATTTTTCAGAAAGATAATTTATCAATCCACTTAATTCTGTTTTTTTAATTTTTACCATAGTTTAACTCATTATAAAATCTTGTTTTTCGTTTTCACAAAAAGTTGCAGTAAACGGTTTTTCATTAATATCTGTCCCTGCTGTATAATTAAATCTTTCTTTAATTTCTTTTTCAACTTTTTTATTCATCATCAATAGATCAATATCCACAGGACAAGCAGAAACACAAGCTCCACAATTCACACAACGTCCAGCAACGTGCAGATTTCTGATTAAATGAAAAATTATGGAATCAGTAACTTCAGGAGTTTTTCCAATCCATTGAGGATCATTTTGATCTACAAAACACACATTACAATAGCAGGAAGGACAAACATTTCGGCAAGCATAGCAGCGAATACATTTTGAATATTCTTCTTTGATAAGTTCCCAGCGTTCTTCTGATGGTTTTTTTTCAAATTCTTCTACTTGAGAGTATTCGTTCGGAAGATCAAGTTTCTCTCGTGCATCTCCAATAAAATGATCTGTTTCCAGAGCATCAGGATATGAACAAGAGAGACAAGAATCACATAAAACTTCATCAAAAGGAAGAGTAATTTCAAAATCACGACCTTTCAAATATAGTTGTTCATCTTCAATTTTATATTCTAAAATCTCTTTTTTATCAATTTTCTGATAAACTTTTTTCTTTTCGATAATTCCATTACACGGAACACCAATAATAACCACATTTTCTCGTTTTATCTGTTTTTCTACAGAATACAACACAATTGAGCGACCATCACATCCTTTTACAATGATTCCGATCTTATCATATTGTTTTCCGAGTTTTCTTTTATCTTTTGTGAGAAAAGTTGTTAAATTATTCCGACAAGTATGATCAAAAATCAATCTATCAACATCTTCTTCTGTCTTCATAAAAAGCGGTGTTGCTGTAAGGGGAAGTGTTCCCTTTTCCCATCCGATCACCAAATCAACCGTTTTATCTTTGATCAATTTTTTAATCTGAATTCTTAATTCTTGTATCAAAGTTTTCTCCTAATTATTTTTTTGAAACCACTAATAAACTCGAATTAGCATGAATTATTTAGCAACGAACAAAACAAACAATACGAACTACAGGAATTACCATAGAGTTCACTAAGATTTCTTCGTCTTTTTCTTCATTATTCACTATTAATTATTCATTGTTCACTATAGTGGTTAACTCTTCCCTTTTATCAATCTGGTAGCGGGACCGATTTTCCTAATATCTTCTGTGACTTTAGTAACCACATCTGCAAAACGTTCACCTTCTCCGGCAGAAATCCAAGAGAATTGTACTCTTTCCGGTTCAATACCGATGAATTCCAAAAGAGGTTTTATCGTAGAATATCGTCTACGAGCGACAAAATTACCTGACAGGTAATGGCAATCGCCAGGATGTCAGCCCGAAACGAGCAGCCCGTCAAAACCGCTCTGCAAACTTTTCATTATAAATAGCGGATCTACTCTTCCTGAACAGGGAATCCTGATCACACGCACATTTGGTGGATATTGGATACGGGATACTCCAGCCAAATCCGCTCCGGCATAAGAACACCAATTACATAAAATAGCCAATATTTTGGGTTGCCATTCTTTCATATTTCTTTCTCCATTTTTTGAAACCACGAATTAACTCGAATTAGCCCGAATTAATACAAATTTATTTTAGCAACGAACAAAACCAACAATACGAACAAAAAAAATACCTTAGAGAAAACAGTGAAATATTCAATATTCAATTTTAAATATTATTTTTTTTATTTCTCTTCAAACAAAAAAACAATAATGAACTCATATCATAACCTCTTTTCTCTACTATTTTTTTCTCTTGCTCAAAAAAAGGAAGCCATAATTCTTTCCAATGCTCAGGAGCTTTACTTAGATTTTTTCGAATCAAGGAATTCCTATCTAATTTAATTTTGATGTTTTCATTGTTCTCTTCTTCAGTAAGTTCATTAGTAATTTCTTCCGCAGTAACAATTTCTACAGGTATTGCTTTTATCAAATCCTTCACTTCTTCTAGTGTGTAATGATGCCGATGATAATGTCCTTTAATCGCTAATCCCATTTCTTCAATATATGAGGAAATATTTTTTGCTATTTTTGCTTGATTATCAGTTTGAAAAACTAAATCAACAAAAACCAAATATCCTCCGGATTTCACTAAATCTGTAAGTAATTGCAATTCACCGATAGGATACTGAAAATGATGCAGAGCAAATGTAGATAGAACCATATCAAATTTGTTTAATTCCGATAATTTTTCATATTCAGCACTTTCACGATCAATATAGGAAATATCCGATTTATTATTCTGAGGATTTTTATCTCCGAATTTACTGAAATAATCAATGCCAGTCAATGATAAATCTTTTTTTTGAGTATTCAATTTCTCAAGTAATTCACCATCTCCACAACCGTAATCACATATATTTTTAATTTTATATGTTTCGATCATAGGCATTAATTTAGTTAGAATAAAATCGTACATTTCAGCCATTAATTATTTCCTTTTTCGTGTAAATTCGTGTCCATTTGTGGTTCAATATTTTTCCTTGTTCGCCTTGTTTGTTTTGTTAGTTGCTATTATTCTCCTAAAGCTTCAGTCATATCCAACGCATCAAATGCTGAAAATAGTTGTTCATTAGAAAATCCACGTAAGTCCAAAGCTCCGCACCGACAAGATGCTACACAAGCACCGCAACCTTTACAAAGAGCATCATTTATGACAGCTACTTCTTTTTCAAGGTCAATTTCTATCGCACTATAAGGACAAATTTCCTCACAAAAACCACATCCTGAACATCTACTTTCATTTACTTCTGAAATAGTTCCTTCCGCAAGAATCGCTTTCTTATTCAAATATGTAAGTGCTCTACTTGCAGCAGCTTTGGCTTGAGTCAAGCTTTCATCCATATCTTTTGGATTATGAGCAAGTCCGGCTACAAAAATTCCATCCGTTGCAAAATCCGAAGGACGAAGTTTCACATGTGCCTCTAAGTACATTCCATCGGAATTAAGTGGGACTTTTAGCATACGAGCCAAATCTATATTTTCTGGAAGTGGATCTATCGCAGTAGCCAATACTAAGAGGTCTGCCGTTACTTCCACTTCTTTGTCCATAAGCGGATCGAATACAGTTACTTGAACTTTACTATCCGGATTATAATCATTCACAAGTTTCACAGTTGGTTTATTTTCAGGTTCATACTTGATGAACATCGCACCTTTATCACGAAGTTCAGTATAATATTTTTCTCGGAAACCATAAGTTCTAATATCTCGATATGCAATGTAAATATTAACATTTGGATATTTTTCTTTTATATTTAAAGCATTCTTCACAGCTTTTGTACAACAAACTCTGCTACAATACATTTTATTCTCTTCTCGTGAACCAACACACTGGATCATCATTACATTTCTAATTTTTCCTTTGGGAAATTCATCTTCATGCAACATCTTTTCCAGCTCAACTTGGGTAATAATACGAGTAGATTTACCATAAGAATATTCTTCTGTTTTATGCTCTTCTGCACCTGTGGCTACAATCACTACGCCGTGTTCTAAATCAGTTTTATTCTCAGATTTTTTATCTGTAATGGTTGTTTTGAAGTTTCCTACATAACCATCAATTCTTTCAATATTTGCATTTTTATAAATATGTATAAATTTATTTGCTGAAACTTCTGAAATTGTTTTTGCAAGGAATTCTTGGGGATTATTTCCAAAATTATAATAAATATTCCGCATATTTCCACCAAGTTCATCCTCTTTTTCTATCAGAAAAACTTCATAACCGGCTTCTGCAATAGCTTTGGCAGTATTCATACCAGCAAGGCCACCACCGATCACTAAAGCTTTTGGATTTATCTCAATGGGAAGTCTATCTAAAGGAGTAAGATCGCGAGCTTTTGCAACACCCATATTTACCAGATCTTTTGATTTTTCAGTTGCTTTTTCCGGTTCGTTCATATGTGCCCAAGAACATTGATCACGAATATTTGCCATTTCAAACAAATATGGATTCAAACCGGCTTCCGCTATAGTTTCGCGGAAAAGAGGTTCATGAGTTCTCGGAGTACAAGCAGCAACTACAATTCTATTAAGATTTTTTTCTTTGATACGTTCTTTGATCGTATTAAGGCAATCTTGTGAACAAGCATAGATAATATCTTCCGAATGCTCAACATTTTGCAAAGTACTCGCATTTTTTGCCACATCTTTCACATCTACCACACCAGCAATATTTATCCCGCAATGACAAACGAACACACCAACTCGTGGTCTATCACCGACTACATCAAGTTCAGGAACAGCATCTTTTTTTGCTGTAATTTCTTGTCTATCCAATCGCAAATATTTAGTTGCTTCCGCAACTGCACCGGAAGCAGTTAAAACCGATTCGGGAATATCTTTTGGAGCATTCGCAGCCCCGCAAACATAAATTCCTTCGCGGGTTGTTTGCAAAGGTGAAAAAGCATCGGAACGAATAAAACCGTATTCATTCAGTTTTATACCGAGTTTTCCTGCTAATTTCCCAATATTTTCTCGTGGTTGTAAACCAATAGAAAGCACGACCATATCAAAATCAGCAAATTGAATATCTCCATTTTCTAAAACATATCTTAATGTTAAACTACCGTTATCAAGTTCGGAGATTTCAGAAACTTTTGATTTTACAAAATCTACTTTATATTGACCTTTGGCTTTTTCATAATATTTATCAAAATCTTTTCCGTAGGCTCTGATATCCATATAAAAAATTGAAGCTTGCATACCTTTCATATGCTCTTTGGCAATAATAGCTTCCTTGATAGCAAACATACAACAGGCAGAAGAACAATAGTTGTGATCAATACTTTCGTCTCGCGAACCTACACACTGGATAAAAGCAATACTTTTCGGCTCTTTTTTATCAGAAGCTCGCATCACATGACCACCAAAAGGACCGGAAGCAGAAAGCATTCTCTCAAATTCAAGAGAAGTAACTACATTAGGAAAACGTTTATAACCAAAATGACCAAATCCAATTGGATTAAAAGCATCAATTCCTGTAGAGACTATCACAGCACCGACATTTAATTTTATTTCTTTATCTTTATCTTCAAAATCTATAGCATTTGCCGGACACACTTTTTCGCATATACGACACACACCTTTGTTTAGATAAAGGCAAATAGAATCATCAATTGTGTATTCGGAAGGAATACTTTGCAGAAAATAACGTGATATTGCTCCTCTTTTTCTAAGCTGCATATCAAATTCATCTTCCACTTTTATAGGACATTTTTCTTCGCATAGTCCACAAGCAACACATTTTTCCGCATCAACATATTTAGCGTGTTCTAATATTTTTACAGAAAAGTCACCCGGATTACCAGCAATACTTTCTACTGATGATTTAATATAAATTTTTATATTCGGATGTCTGGCACACTCACTCATTTTGGGAGAGAGAATACACATTGAACAATCGTTTGTGGGGAAAGTTTTATCTAATTGAGGCATTCTACCACCGATTGTGGCAGTTTCTTCAACCAAATGTACTTTTAATCCCATTTCCGCAAGATCAAGTGCTGCCTGAATTCCGGCAATTCCTGCTCCAACTACTAAAACTGATCTACTTTTCAAACTCATAAATTAACCTCGAAATTAGTTATTGAACTAATCATTTCAACTTTCACTTACTTTTTTATTTATTAAGTAAGTTATGTCTTTCTGAGTTTTCTTCTTGCTTTTCTCACGAAGAATCTACAGTTTATTTTAACTAACCAAATTTTTATTGTTGTAGATTCCTCAAAAGAATTTCTTCATAAGATTCTTCGGAAAGACAATATTAATTAACATTAACGAAGTGAAAAATGTTAATTATATAAATATTTTTTTCTTTGTAGAATTTTCACCTTTGGAGATAACCATTTCTGTAAATTCATTTGCTACTTGAGCAAATTTCTGTCCTTCTGATGCGGAAATCCATGTAAGACGTAATCTAAAATCATCTAAACCAAGTGAATTAAATATCTTTTTGACAATTGCTATCCTTCTACGAGTATGATAATTACCGACCTGGTAATGACAATCACCGGGATGTCAACCACCTACCAAAACGCCATCGGCTCCGCGTAAATATGATTTTATCAAAAATACCGGATCTACCCGACTTGAGCACATTACTTTGATTGGCAAAATTGCCGGTGCATATTGCATTCGGTTGATTCCGGCAAGATCTGCTCCTGTATATGAACACCATTTGCACAAAAAACTAATAATTTTTGGTGAAAATTCTTTCTTCTTTCCTATTGAATTAGTAGCTGTATTTTTCATATTTTATTCTCCAAGTTCAGGGAATTCTTCTTCTTTATAGATCATTACCGGAATCTGTTCTTCTACACTTCTGCCCGGTACAAAATCAAACATTCCAGCTGTCTCTTCACCGATTTTTTTGAATATGGAAGCTACAGGAATATCTGCCGGACAAACATCTGTACATTGTCCACAACCCACACAGGAAAAACTCATGTGAGATAATCTGCCTAAATGAAAGAAAAGTGTATCCGGTGGTAATCTGAGTGCTCCTTTCTGAGCAACTTCTTTTTCCAAAATCGCTACATTATAATCATAATTAAACGATTCAAAATCACATAAAGTACAATAGCAGATCGGGCAAACTCGGCTACATCCATGACAGCCAACACATTTTCCGAAAATCTCTATCATATCATCCAAATCTTTTGTATTAGATTTGATTTCAGCAAAGAATTTTTCTTTTTCTGATTTTCGCCTGTTTATCAGTGGTTCAATGCTCTTTGAATCAAATGTTTCATCAGTCAATTTCCCATCAAATCCTTCTGAAAATTCAACAGCTTTTTCTGAATTCAGATACATTTTACACTGCTTATCTTCTTTTCCTATAACCGGAATGTAAATATCTGAATCTAATGGCATAATATGTTCACAAACTTTGCAGGTTGGTCTTACTCCAGCAAATATCTCACCTTTTTGAACAGAGTCCCAATATTTTGGCAAAACTTTTTCCACATTTCCCAACGCATTTTCTTTGATAGGAAATACACCACCGCAACTGTAAGTGATTAAAAGGAAATTATCCAAAGAACCTTGTTCTCTTTTTACCAGCTCAATAAAAGCCCGAAATTCGCAAGGTCGAATGATAACAGCAATGGGTTTATCTAATTTTGTGAATCGAGAGAGTAATTGACCACCATTTACCGGCATCACCGGATAAAACGGATTAATTTCATCAAGTTGGGAAACTTCGGTAAGCAAACTATAATCAGCTGCTCCTTTATGCGTTCGTAAAGAGAAAACTCCGCTGATTTTATCGTTTTCCAAAAGGAATTTTAAATAGCTTTTCACAGCATCAGTTCTATTATTGTTTATTGTTAATAATTTATTCATTGTGTGACTCCGAAATCTCAGCTTTTTTTACTAATTTTCCCAATTCTCCAATTTCATCTAATCTATAATCTTTCATTGGAAGCGGATCACCAGCATTTTCACCGGATTTATAATCAAATGTCGCTTGAGTTTGAGAAGCTACATAGCTGAATATTTTTGCAACCGGAATATTTACCGGACAAGCATCGGTACACAATCCACAAGAAACACAGGAAAGGCTCATATGAGACATTCTGCCAATATGGAACATCAAGCGATCCAGAGGAAGTGATAACCCACCTCGTTCTTTGGCACGCATCATTATGAAATCAGCATTGGGTTTGGAAACGGAAGAATCGAAATAACATTGGCGACAGTAACAAATTGGGCAAACAGTTCCGCAATTGTGACATCCGATACAATGAGAAAAAGTTTCCTGCAAATTATCAAATCCTTCTGCCATAGTTTTGATAATCTTAAAAGTCTCATCTTTATTCTTTAACTTTTTCTTTTTAATATTTTCTATTTTTTTGCCCCACTCGGTAAGTTCAATTTCTTTTTTAAGTTCGAGATTCTCAAATACTTTATCACCTTTTTCTGAATTTGAAATTAGCATAATTTTCTTTTCAAAGATTGCAAAGTGCAAATTTATCGCAAATCTTACAAACAGGTTTTACATCTTTTGAATTCCAGATATCATCACTAATGATTTCATTAAATATTTTTTCATTTTTGGCTGGATCTGCAATATAATCTTGCATCGGAAGTGCTCCGGCACAATCATAACTAAGTAAGGTGATTTTATCTAAATTTATCTGATTCAATTTAGTAAGTTCAATAGCTGCTCGAATTTCACAAGGTCGCATCACAACAGCAATATTTAACTTTCCAGAGCCTTTACGAGTTAGTTTTTTCAGAGCAACTGCAGCATTGATCGGCATAATGGGAGCAATTGGATTTGCATCAGATAAAAAATCCCGATCTTTGATCAATATCCAAGCATAAGAATCTCCCGAAGGAACTTTCATCGGCATTAAGACAGCATCAAAAGTTTGCTTCTCCATTGCTTGACCGAAAAAATTTCGCAATACAACTCTGACATCATCATCAGAATTAATTATTACACCTTTATTTGAGGTTTTATTCATTAAAACTCCTTGTCTTGAAACCACGAATTAACTCGAATTTATTAAATTATTAATTATTCATTATTAATTATTCTCTGTTCTCATCATCTCAAAGCTTCTTTAATTTCCTGATAAAGTTGAGGATTTGTAAAATGTTTAGTTCTAATTGAACCGGAAGGACAACTTCCTACACAATTTCCACAACCTCGGCAGATAGCTTCATTAACTATGGAAATTCCTTTATCCTCATCGAAATAGATTGCACCAAATCCACAAACATCCAAACAAGTTTTACAACCGGTACAATAGGCTTCTAAAATTTCTGAAACCATCACTTCCGGAATAATTTTCTGTCCCGGAATCAATTGTGTTAAAATTTTTCCACTAGCAGCTTGGGCTTGGATCATCGCTTCACTAATACCAATTGGTGCTCTGCCTGCTCCCACAAAGAATATACCATCGAGATTTGCAGATATTGGATTGATTTTCATATGAGATTCTTTATAGAAGCCAAGTTCATCAGTATCAATTTTCAAGAGTTCTGCCAGATTTTTTGTATCTTTTGGAGGAATCATTGCTGGAGCTAAAATAACCATATCCACATCAAGATCTTTTTTAGCTTCATCAATACCAATATATTGAACTTTTGTTCCTTTAAGGGAAACGTCTGTAACTTTGATAAAGTCAACTTCTTTTTCTACTGTAGAATCATAAAACATCTGATCATTTTTATTCGGTAAACACATATGTTTATACAAATCTATAACTTTAGTGTTTGATGATTGTTCTTTCAAATAATTAGCAATTTTTAACATATAATTACAACATATTTTGGAACAATAACCAACTTCTTTTCTACCTACGCAATGCACAAGAGCTACACTTTCGGGAATTTTACCAGATTTTAAAATAATTTTTCCATCTTTAGTGTACATTTTTTCGATTTCAAGAGATGTGAATACATTGTCTTTTTCAGAATAATTATATTCAGGAATTTCCTTAGGATCGAAAAGATCAAAACCATTTGCAAGAACTATAGCTCCGGTAAGTAATTCAATCGTTTTATCATTATTCTTTAAAACAACTTCAAAATTACCAAGAAATCCTACTATGCTCTCAACTTCTGTATTTGTATAAACCTTAATATTTTCATTTTCTTTAACATCAGAAATTTTTTGTTTGAGTCCGTTCAAACTAATACCTTGTTTAGGAAGTAATTTTTTCAATTCTAAGGAATTACCGCCAATTATATTTGTTTTTTCAACAAGAAATACTTTCCTTTTATCACTTGCCAAGGTAAGTGCTGTTTCGATACCAGCGATACCTGCTCCAATAATCAAAACATCAGGAATACTATCCAATTGCTTTTCGATCAAAGGATTCTGATACATCACTCTATCCATTCCGGCGTGAATATATCGAATAGCTTTCTCAGTTGCAACATCTTTATCGTGATATATCCAAGCGCAATGCTCTCGAATATTTACAATACGATACATATAGGGATTCAATTGAGTTTTTTTGCATACATTTATAAAGGTTGTATCGTGATCTCTTGGCGAACAGGCTGCACAAATTAGATGAGTAAGTTTATTCTCATTGATCTCATCTTCCAGAAATTTCTTACCTGCAACAGAACAAAGCAATTTATGATTTTTTATAATTAATTCTTTATCTTTGAAGTCTTCCAACTTGGATATTTCTTCCATAATTTTGGGAATATCAACTTTACTGGCAATATTGGGACCACATTCACAAACGTAAATTCCTATTTTATCACTCATTTTTTCACCTTTTATTTCATTGATAATATTTGTGATACAGCTGCTTCTGCCTGCAAAACAGAACTTTGAAGATCTTTTGCTCCTTCGGCACAACCGGCTACAAAAATTCCCGGCTTAGAAGTAACCACCGAACCAATTCTAAAACTTTGAGTATCAATAAAGCCAAACTTATCTTTCTCAATCTGAAGAACATCAGTTAGAAGTTCAATGTCATTTGAAGGAACGGTAGCATTTGCCAAAATCACCATATCTACAGTTACAGCGTCTTGAATTCCCTTATTGTTTTGGTAAGATACTTTGAGCTTGTTATCATTTTGAGTAATTTCCAATTCACTTTTATCATCACGATATATGAATTTTGAACTATGTTTTGCTACATTTTTTTGAAATTTTTGATATGTTTTATCCGAAACACATATATCTGAATATAAATTATAAATTTTTGCTTCCGGTAACTTGTGTTTCAAAAACTGAGCGTGTTTAGAAGAATACATACAACAAATGCTTGAACAATATCCTACTTCTTTCCGTCCTACACAATGAATTATGGCAATTGATTCAGGAATTTTTTCAGTCTCTCGTAAAGTCAATTTTCCTTCGGTAGGTCCATTTGCGGCAAATAATCGTTCAAATTCCATAGCTGTATAAACACCGGGATATTTCTTATAACCAAGATTTTCAATTTCTGAAACATCCAGCATATCAAATCCTGTTGCCACGATAATTCCGCCAACTTCTATTTCAATTGTTTCATTTTTTTCAGTAAAATCAATCGCTCCAAACATACAAGCTTCTACACACAGATTGCATTCTTCAGAGCCATTAAGACGCAAACATTTATCAGCATCTATTACAGGAACATTTGGTAAAGAACCGGAACAAGGAACATATATCGCTTTTTTATTAATCAGATTCTCTTCCCATTCATTTGATTGCTCAACAGGGCAAACCGGATAACACATTCCGCAACCTAAACAAGCTGCTATATTTACATATCTTGCTTTTTTATTGATAGTTACCTTGAAATTGCCAGCTTTTCCGCTAACTTTCTGCACAGTGCTCACAGTCATTACATCTATTTTTTGGTCTTGAAGAATCTCTTGCTGGATAGGAGCAACCAAACAAGTAGAACAATCCATATTTGGGAAAGTTTCCTCATTTTTGATTGTTTTACCACCAATAAGCGAAAGTTTCTCAACCAGATAAACTTTTTTACCGGCTTTAGAAAGCATCAAACTTGCTTCCATTCCGGCAACTCCAGAGCCAATAATTAAAACATTTTCAAATGTATTCATACATATTTCCTTTATTAAAATAGTTGCAATTGCAATTTCATTTGCAGGTAGTTAAGAGAAAAATACAATTTTTTACATTGTTAATCATATAGTAAATTACAAGTGGGTATTTTTTTTAATTAAGCTTGGACCAAGTTTTTTTATTTCATCCGAGAAATCATTAACTACTTCGATATATCTTTTGCCTTCCGAAGCAGAAATCCAAGTTAATTTCAATCTTTCCGGCTCAATTTTAAGTGTTTCAAAAACTTTTTGCATCTGAACAATTCTGCGGCGTGCGTAATAATTACCAACCTGGTAATGACAATCTCCCGGATGTCAACCGGCAACCAAAATTCCGTCTGCACCACTGAAGTATGTATTCAAAAGTAAGTTATGGTCAATCCTGCTTGTACACATTACACGGATAACATTCAATGTGGGCGATATTTCTTTTCTTGATGCTCCGGCGAGATCGGCAGCTGCATAAGTGCACCAATTACACAGAAAACCTACTATTTTCGGTTTGAAATTTTCGTTTTCCATTTATCCTCTTTTTATCTGATTTGATTTTTCTGATTAATTTTCATTTATTGTATTTTTTTGTTTTTTTTAATATAGAAACTGATATTTCTGTTTCTCGGTGAATAGTGATAACAAAATGGTTGATGTGTAATTAAGCAAATTTGAATAATCAACCAATTTGTATTTATTTATTTGAGATATGATATTTGTATTTATTTTGAATATATGATTATAATAACTAAAAAAAAGATTAATTAAGTATGCTATAACATTTTTAGAATTTATAAATTTATACATAGGAATTATCTACTTTATTATATTTAAAAATTAAGCGGATACACCAAAATTAGTGTATCCGCATTAAATTAAAACTGAATTTGTGCTGAATGACTTCCTGTTCCATCATCCATACAGAAAAGTAATGTTTTTCCTGTTCTATCGCACCATGCCTTGATATCGGTTGGAAATGATGGGCAATCAGCTTTTATTTCCAAAATATCACCTTCTGCCATTTGTGGAATAAAGGCAACAACTTTAAGGATAGGTTGAGGACATTTCATTCCTACACAATCTAATTCTTTTACAGCCATAAGTTTCTCCTAATTATTTATTTAAAATGAAAATGTTAAATCTGAGCCTTGTGCTCTTGCTACAAAAGTAGTTGCTCCGACTACTTCAACGCCTTCAATAAGATCTTCTTCTTTGAGACCGTGCACCTCAAAACCAAGTTCGCAAATTAAAATTTGAGCTCCTAATGCTTCAAGTCCTTCATACATCTCTTCCAAATCCGGTAAGTTTGGAGCTACTGCGTTCAATTCCGCAATTTTGCCTTTTACAAATACCGGTAAACCGGCAGGTAAAACAAAAATAACAACTTCGTCACCGCAAGCTAAAGCAGAAACTGCAATTGTAACCAACGGATAGATGTTTTTTACTTCAGAACCATTCAATGTAATTGATAATTTTCCCATTTATTAATCCTCCTTTTTCAATAGAATTCGACCAATGAGAATACGTTCTCAATGTCAAGAAAAATATTTATATGATAAGCATAAAAACTGTCTTTGGCAATAGTTTTGACAGCATATAACTGATATATTTTAAGATAGTTATAAAATAATTGTTCATAATGTCACATATTAGATTTTTTCTTTAATATTGAGTATATTTCATAGTTATAAGCAAGTATTATTTTAACAAAAATACTATATAAAAAACATCAATATTTGAGTATGTTTTGTAGATTAAGAAAAATATCTAACATTTCCCAGTTCGCTTAATCTATCTAAATTATTGGAGAGAATAGTGATATGATTTGAGAAAATAGATTTTTTATAAACTATGATGATCTGTTTATTTTCCTCAATGAACTCATCCTGCTGTCCTTCTCTTAATATCAAGAGAAGGAACATAAGAAAAGCAAGAAGAAAAAAAGCTGAAGTCATCCCTCGCCCTGCACTTAAATCTACTAAGAGATAAAATTATAAGAACAATGCATAATTTTATTGCGGGGAGAGGGACTGAGGGTGAGTTTGAAAATTGAAGCTTAATTTCGGCAATTATCTTATTTCATTTGACAGAAAATTTACTCAAAATTTTATACAAAAAATTTATTAATTTAAGGAGAAACTATGCCGTTTATTTCTAATACAGACAAGCAGTTAAGTGAAATGTTACAAGCTTGTGGTGTAGAGAAATTTGAGGATCTAATTTCGAATATTCCCTCAAAATTTCTTAGCTTGGGAAAGTGTAAAATGGGAGCTTCATATTCGGAGCTTGAAATTATTCGTCGTATGGGAAAATTAGCTGGTAAAAATGATGTAGATTTTAATTCATTTCTCGGAGCCGGATTGTATGACCATTTTATTCCGGCTGCTGTAGATCATATTATTTCTCGTCCGGAATTTCTAACTGCCTATACACCTTATCAGGCAGAAGTGAGTCAAGGAACATTGCAGTATATTTATGAATATCAATCTTTGATCTGCGAACTTACCGGAATGGAAATCTCAAATGCCGGAATGTATGATGCTGCATCTGCAACAGCTGAGGCAATAATGATGGCAGTTCGTAAAACAAAAAAGAATAAAGCATTCGTTAGTGAAACAATTCATCCAAACTATCTCGCTGTTATCAAAGCTTATACTGAAGGTGAAGGTATTGAAATCGTTACAATTCCAGAGAAAAAAGGTTGTACGGATGTTTCGGAACTCGAAAAGCTGATTGATGATAACACTGCTGGAGTAGTTGTTCAAACGCCGAATTTTTATGGTATTATTGAAGATGCTTTTGCTATCAAAAAAATCGTTCATTCAAGTAAAAAAGCACTGTTTATTACTGCTGTTGATCCAATATCTTTGGCGGTTTTGAATTCGCCTGATGAATATAATGCTGATATTGTGATTGGTGAAGGACAAGCTTTGGGAAATAATTTGAACTTTGGCGGACCGCTTTTTGGTTTTTTTGCTACAAGCAATAAATTAGCAAGAGTGATGCCGGGAAGAATTGTGGGTGCAACTCTTGATGTTGATGGAAAAATAGCTTATGTTCTAACTTTACAGGCAAGAGAGCAGCATATCAGACGTGCCAAGGCAACCTCAAATATTTGTTCAAGTGATCAATTATTGAGTTTGGCAGCTTGTGTATATCTCTCTTTACTTGGAAAAGAAGGTTTGAAAGAAGTTGCAACTCAATCTACTACCAAAGCACATTATCTTGCAGAAGAAATTTCCAAGATTGCTGGATTTTCATTGAAGTATGAGCAACCGTTTTTCAAAGAATTTGTAATCAAAACTCCAGTTTCAGCAGAATTTATCAATAAAGAACTTCTCAAGAAAAACATTTTTGCCGGAGTAGATTTGAAAACGTTTGGTAAAGACGATAATCAATTGCTTATAGCTGTAACCGAGAAAAAAACAAAACAAGATTTGGATGCGTTGATTTCCGCATTAAAGGTGGTGAATAATGGCTGATTTAATATTTAAGAAACACACGCCGGGTAGAAAAGGTTATACATTACCTCAAAATGATGTAGAAACAAAACTCGAAAATTGTATTCCAACAAAATTTCAACGAAAAAAAGATGCCAGAATCTCTGAATGCAGCGAATTGGATGTAATGAGGCACTTTATAGAATTGAGTCATATGAATCACTTTATTGAAAAGGGATTTTATCCGTTAGGTTCTTGTACTATGAAATATAATCCAAAGATAAATGAAACTTTAGCACGAAATATTGGTTGGTTAGATGCTCACCCGCTTCAACCGAAAGAAACTGTGCAAGGTGCTTTGGAAATGTTGTATGAATTGCAAGAAGATTTAGCAAAAATGTCGGGATTTGAGAATGTTACAATTCAGCCTGTAGCTGGTGCTCACGGAGAATTTGTCGGTTTAAAAATTATCAGAGCGTATCATCTTAATAAAGGTATTACTCATAAAAATAAGATAATTTTACCGGATTCTGCTCATGGAACCAATCCTGCCAGTGTAACAATGAACGGTTACAAAACAGTTGAGATAAAATCTAATGATCAAGGTAAAGTTGATTTGGAGCAATTAAAAAAACTTATAGATGATAATGTTGCCGGATTTATGCTTACAAACCCAAATACTCTCGGTATTTTCGAAGATCAGATTGAGGAAATAGCAGAACTAATTCACAGTGTGGACGGTTTGATGTATATGGATGGTGCAAATTTCAATGCTCTGATGGGAATTGTGAAACCGGGTGATATTGGTTTTGATGTCATGCATTTTAATCTTCATAAAACATTTGCAACTCCTCATGGCGGAGGTGGACCTGGCTCAGGACCAGTTGGTGTGAGAAAAGACCTTGTAAAATTTTTACCGATTCCAATGATTTCTCATACCGAAGATAGATATTTTCTTGATTATTCACATAAAGAAACATCCATTGGGCAGTTACATACATTTTACGGTAATTTTGCTGTGAATCTAAAAGCTTTTGTTTATATAAAAATGCTTGGCTCAGAGGGGATTTCACGTGTTTCCAAAAATGCTATAATAAATGCAAATTATTTGATGAGAAAGCTGGAAAAATATTTTCACGTCCCTTTCAATAATAATTGTATGCATGAATTTGTAGCTTCTGCCAAATGGCAAAAAGAGAAAAATGGGATAAAAACATTAGATATTGCCAAGCGTATTCTTGATAAAGGTTATCACGCTCCCACAGTTTATTTTCCGTTGATTGTACCTGAAGCAATAATGATAGAGCCTACGGAAACAGAAGGGAAAAATACTTTAGATAAATTTATTGAATCTATGATCGAAATAGCAGAAGAATGTGAAAAAAATCCTGAAACTCTTAAAAATGCACCTTTGAATACACCTGTTCGCAGAGTTGATGATACTCGGGCAGTACGTCAGCTAAATGCAAGGTATATTTGGGAAGATGAAAGTTAAACAATAACAATAACTCGAAAGCCACTCAAAACTGAGTGGCTTTTTTGATTGAATATCATTAAAAAATTGATGGCGTATAAAACAGGTGACCATTAACAAATTTCTAAAAAATATGTTGCCT